>CACHWO010000009.1 GCA_902583685.1 uncultured Pelagibacteraceae bacterium | reverse complement strand
TCACTTTCAAATATAGGTTTGAGTAAGTCTTTTGCTTCACTAAAAAAACGTAATCTGATATCATCATCAACTATCCACGTATGTAAATTGAAATAAAAAAGAAAGTAGCTAGTCAGTGGTTTAAATTTCTCCAATCAAAAATATGTGAAGAATTCGAACAAATTGAAAAAGAGAGATCAAAAAGAACAAAATCAGCTTTCGTTATAAAGAACTGGACAAAATCCAAAACCCTTAATAATGGGGGCGGTACATTTGCGATGATTAAAAATGGTGGTGTATTTGATAGTGTTGGAGTTAATTTCTCAGAAGTATCCGGAAAATTTGAGAAAAAATTTAGATCACAAATATTAGGTGCAGATAAAAACCCGAATTATTGGGCATCTGGAATTTCAGTTGTAGCACACATGAAAAACCCTAAAATTCCAGCTATGCATTTTAACACAAGATTTATAGTTACGTCAAAAAATTGGTTTGGTGGGGGTATGGATGCTACTCCATCTTTCAAAGATGATAGGGAGAGAAAATTTTTTCATAATAAAATCAAGTTTACATGTGATAAATATAATAAAAGATATTATCCAAAATATAAAAAATGGTGCGATAGATATTTTTATTTACCTCACAGAAAAGAAACACGTGGCATAGGCGGTATTTTTTTTGATTATAAAAAAGGTAATTGGGAAAATGATTTCAGTTTTGTTAGAAATGTTGGCTTATGTTTTTTAGACTGTGCAAAAAATATAATTAAAAAAAAATATAGATTAAAATGGACCAAAAACCAAAAAAATGAACAATTATATAAAAGAGGTAGATACATCGAATTTAACCTACTTTATGATAGAGGTACTAAATTTGGTTTAAATACAGGTGGAAACGTTGAGGCAATTCTGATGTCTCTTCCACCCAATGCAAAATGGAAATAAATGTATAAAGAACCTGTCACAGTGAATGGTTTAAAAAAACTTCAAGAAGAATTGGAAGAAATAAAAAATATTAAAAGACCAAAAATTATTGCTGCTATTGCTGAAGCACGTGGGCATGGTGATTTAAAAGAGAATGCAGAGTATCATGCAGCTAAAGAGGATCAAGCTAGGACGGAGAGTAGAGTTATGGAAATAAATACAGTTATAGCAAGAGCTAATGTTATTGATGTTACAAAAATAGAAAATTTAGGAAAAGTTATTTTCGGCTCAACAGTTACTGTAAAAGATTTGGATAAAGGTGGTGAAAATATTTTAAAAATTGTCGGTAAGGATGAAGCTGATGCAAGCAAGAATTTAATTTATTTTAAATCACCTATGGGAAAATCATTAATTGGTAAAAACAATAATGATTTAATAAATGTTATAACACCTTCTGGGGAAAAAAATTATGAAATTATAAAGGTGGAGTATATTTAAAATTTGTTTTTTTGAATTAAAATTTTTATTTCTTCTTCTTTAATTTTAAAATCATTTTCTATCCATTTTTTCTCAATTCTATCTAATATTTCTCCCACTTTTTTTCCCTCTTTTATCCCTTTATTAATCAAATCGTTTCCTGTAAGCGGGAATTTTGGAATATTGGTATTATTAATTTCCTCAAAAATACTCTCAATTCTGGAATTATTATTTTTTTTACTAATTGAGCTCTCTATTAAAAGAAGATTTTTTAAATTATCTTTTCCATATTTAAAAATATTTTTTTTTAAATTTTTTAAAAAAAACTCTTTATTTGATTTAATATCTTTTAAAGCTTTAAAAAATAGATTTATTTCATTTTTAGTCGTGTTTGAGACGTTATATTTGTGAAAAAAATATTCATGATTATTTGAAGAGTCTAGTAATAAAATTGAAAAGATAATATTTTTTTTTATTTGAACTTTATACTTTGTAGATAAATTTTTAAGCTTTTTGATTCTATCTAAGTATTTAATTTCTGGAAAAATTAGATTAAAAATACTTAATAAAAATTTACTTTTTATAATATCACCAAAGTTTTTTAGTTTAACAATTTTTTCAAGTTCACTAAAAACTCTTTCCTTTGATAATTTTGTAATACCATCTAAATTTAATTTAATAGCTTGCTGTGTCTGCTCATTTATTTCGAAACTCTTGTATTCAATTGAAAATCTTAAAAATCTTAAAATTCTTAAATAATCCTCTTTTATTCTATTATTAGGGTCACCAATAAATTTCACTTTTTTATTTTTTAAATCATTAACTCCTAAATGTGGGTCGAAGATTTTACCTTTTTGATCTAAATAAATAGCGTTAATTGTAAAATCTCTTCTATTTGAGTCCTCTTCCCAATTATCTGAAAATTTAATGTTTGCATGTCTTCCATCAGTTGAAATATCTTTTCTTAAAGTTGTTATTTCAAACTTTTGATTGTTTAAGATTAGTGTTAAAGTTCCGTGCTCAATACCTGTTTTTTTTACTTGTATTTCTGTATTTTGAAAAAAGCTAATTACTTCACTTGGGGTTAGTGTTGTTGCTATGTCTATATCATCAATTTTTTCATTAGATAAATGTTTTCTCACGCAACCACCTACGTACATTGCTCTTTTTTTTGAATTTGAATTTAAAATATTAAAAATTTTTTTAGTCTCTGATAACCTATAAAAAGGTAAGAAAGTTTTTTTTATTTTTTCAATTAAAAACATATTCTGGCTGGGGCGCTAGGATTCGAACCTAGGATGGCGGTACCAAAAACCGCTGCCTTACCGCTTGGCTACGCCCCAAAATAATTTTGATATACCACAAAAAAAAGAAATTAAATAGTTTTACCAACAACGCACCAGTATTTGGGGAATTGTTTTTTAATTTTTTTTAAAGCGATATTAGCGCTTTTTTTGGTTAAAAAAAGCCCAAAACACGCGGAGCCAGATCCGGTCATTCTAGCAAATTCGCAAGAATTAATTTTTTTTAGCTCATATAAAATTTTATTAATTTGTGGATATTTTTTTTTTACTATTCTTTCCAAATCATTATTTTTAAATTTTAATATATTAATTAAATTTTTTTTTGAATTATATTTAAATTTTAAATTTTTTCTGGTATTCATTTTTTTTTTAAATTTTGAGTAGACGTATTTACTTGAACACTTAAAATATGGGAAAATAACTAAAAAATAGAAAATATTTTTTTGTTTTTGTTTTTGAATTACATTTAAATTTTTCTGATATACGCAGTTTGAATAAAAAAATAATTTAAAGTCTGAGCCAAGACTTTTTGAAAAAATATTTAAATTATTTTTTGATATTTTTTTGCCTCTTGTAAAATATTTTACTACTTCTGCAGCATTACTAGAACCACCGCCAAGTCCAGAGAAAACTGGTACTTTTTTATTAACTCTTATATCGTAAAAATACTCAGGTTTTATGAAACCATGTTTTTTTAAAAGTATCAAAGATTTAGTTATAGAATTATTATTTTTTTTTATATTTTTTGAAAAAAAACCGGAAAATTTTATTATATTTTTATTTTTTCTTATTTTTTTTATTTTTATATTATCAAATATACTTATTTTGGATACATAGGTTTCTATATTATGTAAATTTTTTTTTTTATCTAGATTGCCAACTGTTAAAAATAAATTTAACTTGCTATATGATTTTAAAATTTGGAAATTCATTATTTAATTTATTTTCTTACGTATTTTCTAATCCAAAAATTAGTTTTTCTTTAATAATTTTTTTTAAATCTTCCTCTGTATCTTCAAGTTTCAAAACATAATTCCAATAGTACCTTGCCTGTATTTTCTGGTTATTTTTCCATAAACAATCAGCAAAGTGATCATTTACAATAGGATCTGATGGCATTAACATTATTGCTTTCATAAGATATTTTTTCGCCTCTGAAAAATTTTTTAATTTATAATATGTCCATCCTAGTGAATCCGTTATATATCCGTCGTCTTCTCTAAGCTCATTCGCTTTTTTTAAAATTTCTAAAGCTCTTTCAAAGTTTTTACTATTTTCTACCCACGAATAAGCTAGATAATTCATAACATATGGCTGCTCAGGTTCAATATCCAAAGATTTTAGTAAATCTTTTTCTGATAGTTCGAGTTCATTTAATCTTTCGTAGGCAACGCCCCTTCTATCTAATACTTTAAAATATATAGGATTATTTTCGTTAATTTTATTTAATATTTGAGTGTACAATTTTACTGACTCCTTATACTGTTTTCTATCTCTTAAAAAATTAGCGTAATCAAAAGTTTGATAGATATTTGGCTTCAATTTCTCATATTTAGAGGTCAATAAATTTAGTGCCTCTTCTTCTTTCTTCTGTAGTGTTAAAATTATTGCAATTTGTCTATCCGAATGCCATTGATAAACGGTACCAAGTCTATGAAGCTTTTTATAAATTAATTTGGATTTTTCAAATTTTTTTAAATTAAAAAAATTTTCAGCCAGCAATGAATTAAAAGATAAAAAATTTGGATTTAAGTATTTTGATAAATTTATATAAAAATTAGAAATTTCATATTGACCTTGGGATGATAATGCGTTTGCTATAACATAAAATATTTCTGCAACTACATGGTTTTTCTTTTTGCAATTAAAATTATTTAAATTTCGTTCTTTGTTAATTAGTGATAAATTATATTGATTTATTAATAAATTTTTTGGATATTCTTTTATGGATTTTTCTAATAGTTTTTCAGCTTCTTCTTTTTTATTTTTACTCAATAAGTAGTTTGCAAAAAAGAAATTATATCTGGAGTAGTTTTGTTTACTATCTAAAAGCTCTATAAATAGTCTTTCGGTATTTGATGTATCAAAAAAACAATTTGAAAAAACACTCTGAATTTTTTCAAAGCTTTTGTATCTTTCTGGGATATTTTTTTTGTTAAAGAAATTATTCTCATCAATTTTAGACCAATAATCCAAAGTAAATTTCAAAACATCAAAGATAAGTGGATTTTCTTTATTAAGCCTTAATTTATCAAAATAGATTTGAGCTTTTTTTGAGTCATTTTGTTTAAGCTCTTTTAAACCTAAAATTAAATTACTTTCAAAATTATCTTGTTTTTTATTTGCTAGATTTTTAGAATAGTTTTCAGCTTCTATATATTTTTCTAAAGTTATTAAAGATTGTAAATGTTTGGATGAATGTCTTGTTTCATCTTTTTGAGAATCTTTTATCTTTTTAAAAAATTCTTGAGATTTGATGTAATCAAAATCGTCAAAAGAAATTAATGCAGAAAAATAGTTTGATACATTTTTAGCGTTATAATTGAAACTTACATTTTTTCCGTAGGATGAATTACATGCGCTTAATATAATTAAAGTGTATAATGAAATTATAAATATACGTAGTTTCATAAAATTAAATGAAAAATATTAAAACAAAGATTTACCATAAACTTATAAATAATAAACTAAGTTATAATACTAAGTCCATGAGCAGATATAAAAAAAACAATGATAAAACAGAAAATTCCTCAAAAAAAGATAAGATTCATCATCTAGAAAAACTAAAAAAACAAATTAATTCTATTAGAAATTGTGATTTAAAAAACAATGCTACCAATATGGTTTTTGCGGATGGGAATAATGATGCGTCGATTATGATAATCGGAGAAGGTCCTGGTGCAAACGAGGATAAAGAGGGAAAACCTTTCGTTGGTAGAGCAGGTAAACTTTTGGATAAAATGCTTGAAGCAATAAAACTAGATAGAAAAAAAGTTTATATATCTAACGTTGTCAATTTTAGACCACCTGAAAATAGAAAACCAACAGATGATGAAATTAAAAGATACCTCCCTTTTTTAATTAGACATATAGAGTTGATAAATCCAAAAATTCTTCTTTTACTTGGTAGTACTGCTTTAAATGCTTTAATAGGATCTGAAGTTGTTATTTCAAAAGCTAGGGGAAAATGGATTAAAAAAAAAATTGGGAATGTTAGCCCTAATATTATCATATCGTTTCACCCTGCTTATTTAATGAGACAACCCGATCAAAAAAAATATGCCTGGGAAGATTTGAAAATGATTAGAAAAAAAATATCCGAATTAAAAATTTAATTTAATGCATAAAATTTTCGCAGGTATAGATGAGGTAGGAAGGGGATGTTTAGCAGGACCTGTTATTTCCTGTGTGATTATTTTAAAGAAAGATATAAATAAAAAAATTTTAAAAGATTCAAAGAGTATTACATTTAAACAACGAATACGAATTGCAAATTATATTAAAAAAAATTCATGGTATGCAATCGGTTCTGCCTCGGTAAAAGAAATTGATAAATATAATATTTTTAATGCAACACTTCTTTCCATGGAAAGAGCTGTAAAAAAATTAAAAAAAAAACCTAATATTTTTTTAGTTGATGGTACACATGCTCCAAAAAAATTAAAAAATTCAAAAACAATAATAAAAGGAGATCAAAAAATTAAATGCATTTCTGCAGCATCTATTCTTGCAAAAGTTTATCGGGATCTTTATATGATTAAATTATCTAACAAGTATCCTAATTACAATTGGCATAAAAATTTTGGCTACGGAACTTCTCAACATTTACATGCTCTAAAAAAATTTGGAGTTACTGATTACCATAGAAAAAGCTACAGACCAGTACACAAGATCTTGTCTAAATGAAAATCTTTAACACATAATAGACTCTTTTTTTCAAAAAATAAAATTTGACGATGGATTCAATTTCGGGTTGAATTCAATTTATGACAAAGTTTTCTAACAAAATAATAAATGGAAATTCTTTAGAAATCTTAAAAAAGATTCCAGAAAAGACTTTTGATTTAATTTTTGCTGATCCACCTTACAATTTGCAAATTGGAGAAAAATTAAAAAGACCCGACGATACCAAAGTTAATGGTGTAAATGATAAATGGGATCAGTTTTCAAATTTTAGGCACTATGATGACTTTTCTAAAAAATGGTTAAAAGAATGCAAAAGAATTTTAAAAGATAATGGTTCTATTTGGGTCATAGGAACTTATCACAATATTTTTAGAATTGGGTACCACATCCAAAATTTAAATTATTGGATTTTAAATGATGTTATTTGGAAAAAAAATAATCCAATGCCAAATTTTAAAGGAACACGATTTACAAATGCACATGAAACCTTGATTTGGGCATCAAAGAATAAGAAGTCAAAATATACATTTAATTACCAATCTCTTAAGTGTTTAAATGACGATTTACAGATGAGATCTGATTGGACCTTTCCAATATGTAGTGGAAAGGAAAGATTAAAGAAAAATGGAAAAAAAATTCATTCTACACAAAAACCAGAAGCTCTGCTTCATAGAATTATACTAGCTACTACAAATAAAGGTGATAACATTTTTGATCCCTTTTTAGGTACTGGAACAACAGCTGTTGTCGCAAAAAAATTAGGAAGAAATTACTTTGGAATAGAGAAAGATAAAAAATATTTTAAAGCAGCTAGTAATAGGATCAAAAATACAAAAATAATTAATGATAATTTCCTTGATACAATTGAAAATAATAAATCTAAACCTCGAATTCCTTTTGGCTCTTTAGTAGAATTAGGCCTACTAAAACCTGGAACATCCTTATTTGATGCTAAGAAAAAAGTTAATGCTAAAATAATGGCAGATGGAAGTATTAAGTATAAAGAAGCTGAAGGTTCAATTCATAAAGTTGCTGCGAAAATAATGGGTACAGATAGCTACAATGGGTGGACTTATTGGCATTATGATTTAAATGGTTCGACTGTTTTAATCGATAGTCTGAGACAAAAGTTTATTTCAGAAAAACAAATTTAATTTTTGTAAACCATCCTAAAATAAGAATTTATAAAACTCTTTCTTTTCACAAAGAATTTGATAAAATAATTTCTAATTATTTGCATAAAATTACTTGAAAAATGAAATACAAAAAAATTAAAGTTTGATCTTCTACTTACCATTCGTGCTCTTTTTGATCTATTTTTATAATAAATTTTTTGTATTTCTGCTTTTTCATCTTTGATTAAATTAAATAATTCAAAGGCACTTTCTATTGATTGTCCAGCGCCTTGGGCAAATGTTGGCAAAAATCCATTAAATGCATCTCCGATATAAAAGACTTTGCTATTAGTTGAGGGAAGCATTTTGGGTGTTGCATATAATGGCCAAGATTTTAAATCTTCTTTAAAAGCTTTTTCTAAATTAGAGTTTTGCTTCACAACTTTCTCAAGCAAATTTTTAATATTATCAGGATTGTATTTTTTATGTCTCACTATACAAACAAAATTTAGTTCTTCATCTTTATTAATCGGATAAATAACTAAATGACAATTTTTACCCATTAAGAGACTAATATTAGATTTATCTATGTTCAATCCAGATGTAGATTTAAGAATTGACCTTATTGCGATAGCATTTTTAAAAACTGGTCTATTTATTTTCTTTTCAAAGAATGTCCGTGTATTAGAAAAAATTCCATCAGCACCAATTACATAATCTACAAGATCGTTTGTGTTATCATCAAATTTTATTAGTATCTTACCCTTTAATTCAGAAACTTCTTTGACTCTTTTTCCAAACTTTATATGTTGAGAATAAATATCATCTTTTAAAAATTCAATTAAAGTAGATCTTTGCAATGTTGTATATTTACTATTGTTCATATTAAATTGTATTAAATCTAGGTTACATATTTTTTTATTTCGAATATTGTAAATATCAACCCCCTTAGGATGATATATTTTTTCTTTATTAATTTTACTAAAATTGATTTGATTTAAAATTTTAATGCTATTAGTTGAAAGTTGTATTCCATAGCCTTCATCAAGCGGGAGACTTTCATTTTTTTCATAAACTGTAAAGTTGTGTTTTTTATTTAAATATAAAAAATTTGCTAAAGTTAAACCAGAAATTCCAGATCCTATAATTGCAATTTTTTTTTTCATTAATATAAATTTTCTACTCTTTTAAAAATTTTTTTTGTAAATGTAGGTATAAATTCTTCATTTCTATATAAAGAAAACCAATTTAAACCTTTTGGAATTTTTTTTGAAAATTTATAATATAAATCAATATTTAATTTTTTATTTGATATTGAATTTTTGTAGTTACATAAAAAATTCCAGTTTTTTAGATTTTTTTTATTTGATCTTTCTTTTATAATGGGTAGGTTATATTCTTTTAAAAATCCTAAAGTACTATTCTTTTTTAAACCAATTTCTCTTTTTTTATTTAAATAACAAAAAATATTATAATTTCTTTTTGTAGTTTTATTTAATTTCGTAAATTTAATTGATTTTCCGGATCTAAAAAATTTGCAATTATTTTTAATAGGACAAATCTTACAAGTTGGGTCTTGCGGCTTACAAATTAATGCTCCAAATTCCATGATAGCTTCTGCTAAATCGGCATTTCTATTATTATTAAATAATTTTTTTTTATTTTTATCAATGATTTCTTTAAAGTTTAATTTTTTTTCATGCTTAAAAAATATTCTAGATAAAATTCTTTTCACATTTCCGTCTATACCTAATCTAGGTTGATTATAAATTAGGGCTAATAAAATATTACCTGTATATTCACCGATCCCTGGAAGTTTTTTTATATTCTCTAATGTTTTTGGCAAAACTGAATTATTTTTTTTTACAATAATTCTAGCAGTTTTGATAAGATTTTTTGCTCTTCTATAATAACCAAGACCTTCCCAAAGTTTGAGCACTTTTCTTTCGCTAGTTGTAGAAAGCCTTTTTAATGTTTTTATTTTAGATGTAAATCTCTCAAAATATGGGATTACAGTTTTTACTTGTGTTTGTTGCAGCATAAACTCACTTAATAATCTGTAATAAAGCTTTTTTTTTGGATTTGAATAAATTCTCCAAGGTAAATTACGTTTATTATTTTCATACCAAGTAATTATTTTTTTTGATAGATTGCTGTTAATAGTATGCATAAAAAAAAATATATTAATAAATCAATGTATTCTATTCAAGGTCTTAAGACTGTTGGTAATGCATTGCCAAAAAATTTAAATAAAATATTAAAGAAAGGTGGTCATAATTACTCATCTATTGTTAATAATTGGACTGAAATAGTAGGAAAGAAAACATCTCAAATATGTTATCCAAAATCTATTAAAACCAACAAAGAACTTCAAGAAGGTCTACTTACGTTAAATGTTAATCATGGTAACCAACTCGATGTAGAGTACAGTAAACAAGATATAATAGATAAAATTAATTCTTTTTTTGGATATACTTTTATAAAAAATATTAAGATTGCTCTTATTGATGAAAAAATTAAAATACAACATAGATTTTCTAAAAATTTATTAAAAAATAATAAATTAATAAAAAAAGTAAGTGAAATTAATAATTTAAACTTAAGAAAAAAACTTGATAATTTAATTAAAGAATTTGAACAAAAAAATATTAAATAAATCTATGAAAATAAAAAAAAACCTCCTATTTTTTTCTTTTACTTTTTTGCTATATATTTCTTCAGCTTTTTCGTCGGAAAAACCAGTTTCTGTTTCACTGGGTGATAAAAATGCTAAAGTAACAATTAAAGTTTTTTCTTCTCTCACCTGCCCCCATTGTGCAAATTTTCATAAAAAAATATTTAAAGAATTAAACAATGATTTTATCAGCACCAAAATAGCAAGATTCGAACACCATGCTTTTCCTTTAGATCTTGCAGCATTAAATGCTGAGAAAGTTCTTAGTTGTCTTAAAAGTGAAGAAAAAAAAATTAGTTTACTTAATGAAATTTATGAAAAACAAGATTTTTGGGCAAGCGGCGCAGATATTAACAGTATAAATTCTAAATTATTTAAAATTGGAAAGAATCACGGATTAAAAGATGATATAATTCAAAAATGTATAAGCGATGAACAAATAGAAAATAAAATTTTAAATGAAAGAATCATGGCTAGCAAAATTTACTCGATTGAGTCAACCCCAACAATTTTTATTAATGAAAAAAAATATGAGGGAAAACATAATTATAAGGAATTTAAAAAAGAAATAGAAAAACGTTTGTAAAATGAAATTTAAAAAATTAGAAATTTCAGGATTTAAATCATTTTTTGATAAAACCCATTTTTTTATTGATGATGGTCTTACTGGTATTGTTGGGCCCAATGGTTGTGGAAAATCAAATATAGTTGAAGCTCTAAGATGGTGTATGGGGGAAACTTCAGCTAAAAGTATGAGAGGAAGCGGGATGGAAGATGTAATTTTTTCTGGAACATCAAATAGGCCACCAAAAAATATTTCCGAAGTGACTGTTACTATTGATAATTCCGAAAAAGAGGGCCAAGGCACATATGTTGAATTAGATGAGATTGTAGTAAGAAGAAAAATTGAAAAAGACAAAGGATCCAAATATTTTATCAATGAAAAAGAAGTAAGGGCAAGGGATGCGCAAACTTTTTTTGCTGATTTATCTACGGGTGCTCATTCACCTTCGATGATAAGCCAAGGAAAAATTGGCATGATTGTTACGGCTAAACCTTCAGAGAGGAAATCAGTTTTGGAAGAAGCTGCTGGAATTTCAGGTATACACTTAAGAAGACATGAGGCTGAGACTAGACTAAATGCTGCTGAAAATAACTTAAAAAGAGCAGACGAGCTAAAACGTCAACAAGAAAAACAATTAGAAAATTTAGAAAAACAAGCTAAGGAAGCTACCAAATATAAGGAAATTTCCCAATTAATTAAATCGACAGAAGCTGGATTATATTTTTTAAAATCTGAGGAAATAGATAAAGAAAAAAATAAGATTAAAAAAAAATCTGAGGATATTGAGAATGAAATGAAAATGGTGGAAAGGGATCTTATTGATAATACTAAATTAGTTGAGGAGGAAAATAAAAAAATCCAACCATTAAAAGATAAGAAAATTGAGAATTTATCTAAAATTCAAAAATTAAATCTTGAAATTGAAAATTTGGATGAAAGAGAAAAAGATATAAAAGAATTAAATAGAAAACTTTTAGAAAATATAAAATTGATAGACTCAGATCTTGAAAGAGAGAAAAGTATATCACTGGATGCGTCTCTTAATGAAAAAAGAATATTAGAAGAAAAGAATGAATTGTTGAAAACTGAAAAAGAGCTTGTTCATTTGGAAAAAAAATCAGAGATTAACTTAGATATTGCTAGACAGGAATTAAAAGATAGACAAATAAAGTTTGAGAATTTTTTTGAAAAAAAATTAAATACATTTGATTTTCCTGGGCAAAAGAAATACCTAGAAGATTTAAAGGGTATAAGTGAACTTGTATCAGGCCTTCTCGATAAGAATAAAGTTGATGAAGCAAAACTTAACAACTCGAAATTGAGTAAGCTAATAGAGGGTCAAATAAGCAATATTCAAAATATTGAAATTAATGACTTGTCTGTAAATTTAAGAGATTTAATAGAAAATATAAATATTTCTCAAGAAAAGTATGCATCTATTTTTGGTAAAAGTCAGTCGATCCAAGAGAACTCGATTAAAAGAAAAGAGAGAATAAATAATATCGATCAAGAATTGGAGAATTGGAAAGATTTAAAATTAAATTCTGAAAAAATGCTTTCAAATTTAATTCAGAGAAAAAAAGATGTGGAGATTGAATTGGAAGAAAATCGTAAAAATCCTGAAAAAATTGCCATAAATAAAGGTCAAAATCTTCAAAATTTGGAAAATACGAAAAAAAATAATGAGGAACTTGATGTTGAAATAAAAAACATCAAAGAAAAATACGATTCTATTAATAATAATTTAAAATCTGTACAAGAAAAATTTACTGTTTTAAGAGAAAATAAAGCAAGAGTTGAAGCAACAACGGAAGGAATAGATCAAAGAAAAATGGATTTAATTTATATGATTAAAAATGAATTAAAAATTGAAAATATTAATAATTTATTAAATATTTCAGATTTATCCGGTATTGAAAACTTACCTTCAATGGAAGAGCAAGAAAAGAAATTAGAAATAATGAGAAAAAATAGGGAAGCGATGGGCTCAGTAAATTTAAGAGCAGATATAGAAACAGAAAAATTTAGAGTGACAATAAAAAAAATGGAAGATGATAGGACAGATCTTGTATCAGCAATTGTTAAATTAAAAGCAAGTATTAATGAACTTAATCAAAGAGGAAGGGAAAGGTTATTAGAGGCTTTTTCTAAAGTGAATAAAAAATTTAATGAAGTTTATACAAAATTGTTTAATGGAGGAAATGCAAAACTGGAATTAGTTGACTCTGAAGATCCTTTAGAAGCAGGTTTGGAAATGTTAGTGTCCCCACCAGGTAAAAGGTTACAATCGATAACGTTGTTATCGGGTGGAGAACAAGCTTTAACAGCTTTGTCACTAATTTTTGCTATTTTTTTGACTAACCCCTCTCCTATTTGTGTACTGGATGAAGTGGATGCTCCTTTAGACGACGCTAATGTTACACGGTTTTGTAGTTTGTTAGATGAATTAGTTTCAGTTACAAAAACTAAATTTATAATTATTACCCACCATGCATTAACTATGTCCAGGATGAATAGATTATATGGTGTTACTATGCCTGAAAAAGGTATAAGTAAATTAGTTGCTGTTAATTTGCAAAGAGCTGAGGAATTAGTAGCTTAAAGTATAATGAAAGATTTAGAGGACATTAAAACTCGCCTTAAGATTGCAAAATCGAAACTTAAAGAAAAAGACACAACTAATAATAATAAAAGAAAGAGTGTTTTCATAGGAAATGCTTTTAAGTTAGGCAGCGAATTAGTTGCAGCAGTAGTCGTTGGGACAATTATTGGGTTTATTTTAGATAACTGGTTTGATACTAAACCTATATTAATTATAATATTTTTTCTTTTTGGAGCTGCTGCAGGAATAAAGAATGTTTTCAGAGCTGCTAAAAGAATGCAAGATCAATAGGAATGATTTATGGCAGCTAATCCAATGCATCAATTTAAAGTCCATAGAATCGGACCAGAAATAGAAATATCTGGTTTTGATCTTTCATTTACAAACTCAAGCTTATTTATGGTAATAAGTGCAATTTTGATTATGCTATTATTACTTTTTGGAACAAGAGAAAAAAGATTAATTCCCAGCAAAATACAGCTTATGTCAGAAATACTATATAATTTTATATCAAAAATGATAAGTGACACTGCTGGAAAAAAAGCTAAACCTTATTTCTCTTTTGTATTTAGTTTATTTATATTTATCTTATTCTGTAATATGGTCGGGATGTTACCATATTCTTTCACTGTAACTAGCCATATTATAGTTACATTAACTTTTGCAATATTTATTTTTATCGGCGTTACAATACTTGGTTTTATTATTCATGGCTTTAAATACTTAAAGATATTTGTTCCTAGTGGTGTGCCTATGGTTTTGTTACCAATAATAAGCATAATTGAAATTATTTCTTATTTAAGTAGACCTATAAGTTTATCAGTTAGACTTTTTGCTAACATGATGGCTGGACATACAATGTTAAAAGTTTTTGGTGGATTTGTTATTAGTCTTGGTATCATAGGGGGTTGGTTACCTTTAACTTTTTCAGTTGCTTTAACAGGTTTAGAAATATTAGTTGCTTTTTTACAAGCTTATGTTTTTGCTATTTTAACGTGTATTTATTTAAATGACGCATTAAATTTACATCACTAACAAAAAAAAAGGAGGAAACATGGAACTAGAAGCAGCGAAAATGATCGGAGCGGGTTTAGCCGCTATTGCTTTAGCTGGTGCTGGTGTTGGGATTGGTATTATATTCGGAAATTATTTGTCCGGGGCAATGCGAAACCCTTCTGCAGCTCAAAAACAATTTCCTAATCTACTATTAGGATTTGCTTTAGCAGAAGCAACTGGTCTTTTCGGTTTAGTAATAGCTTTGATAATACTTTTTGCCTTTTAACTTAGACAAAAGAGTATGAAAAAGTTAACTATTGTTTTAATCATATCCACGTTTTACTGTGGAAATATTTTTGCAGCTGAGGCTGGTATGCCTCAGCTTGACCCGAAATATTGGGCCTCACAAGCTTTTTGGTTAATAATTATTTTTTCAACAATTTATTTATTAATAGATAAAGTTTTTATTCCCAAAATTAAGGGAAACATAGATACAAGAGAAAATAAAATAAGAAAAGATCTGGAAGAAGCAAAAATTTTTAGAGAGGAAGCAGAAAAGAAACTCATAATCTATAAAAAACTTATCCAAACAGCATCTCAAGAGTCAAAAAAAATTGTATCTGATAGTAGTCAAAAATTGAACGAAGACATTCAAAATAAAAAGAATGAAATTCAAAATCAAATTGATAAGGAACTAAAAAGTGCAGAAAATGAAATTATGAAATTTAAAAAAGACTCCTTTGATAAAGTTGGAAAAATTTCCGAAGATATAGTTACAGAAGTAATAAAAGATATTTTTGGAGAGGATGGAAATAAAAGCAAGATTAGCGCAACAGTAAATGAAATTTTGAAGAAAGAGAATGTAAAAGTATGATAATTGATGCTACTTTTTGGGTTGCTATATCTTTTTTGATTTTCATAGGTTTGCTTATATATCTCAAGGTGCCACAAAAGGTTGATAATGCACTTAATGAAAATATAAAAAAAATTAAAGATGATTTAGATAATGCAGAAAAATTAAAAGATGATGCAAAAAACTTACTGAGCGAATATGAGCTTAAAGTAAGCAAATCTAAAGAAGAAGCAAAAAGATTAGTTGCAAATGCAAAAAAACAAGCTGAAAAAAATATAATTAAAGCAAATGAAGATTTTCACAAGATTATTGAAAATAGAAAAAAAACTGCTGAAGAAAAAATTAGGCAAATGAAAATCCAAGCGGTTAAGGATGTTAAAAACCTATCGGTTAATATTGCTATTTCTTCAATTGAAAAAATCATAAAAAATTCGATTGATAAGAAAAAGCTTGATAAAATTTATATATCCAGCATTGACGAGGCAAAAAAGATTTTAAAAAATAAATCTATCTAGAGTAAGATCAATTAATATGACTAAAAAAGTTATAGTTATTGGTTCAGGATTTGGGGGTCTTTCATCAGCCCTTAGATTAAGAGCCAAAGGTTACGAGGTCACTTTGTTAGAAAAGCATTTCGATTTAGGTGGAAGAGCTAGAGTTTTTAAAAAAAATGATTTTATTTATGATGGGGGTCCTACTGTTATAACAGCTCCATACTTGTTTGAAGAACTATTTTCTTTATTTAATAAAAAAATTTCTGATTACGTTAAAATAGTACCTTTAAATTTATGGTATCGATTTGTTTTTGATAATGGAGAAACATTTAATTATTCTGGGGACGAGTTATCTATGGAGAAAGAAATAAAAAAATTTTCTGTCAATGATCTAAAAGGTTATAGGGAATTAGTAAAATTTACGGAAAAAATTTTTAATAAAGGCTATGCAGATTTATCAGATAAACCTTTTAATAATCTTACTTTTATGCTTCAACAAATACCTGCCTTGATTAACCTAAAAAGTTACAAATCTGTTTATGGCTTGGTTTCAAATTATATATCAAATGAAAAACTTAGGCGGGTTTTTAGTATGCACCCATTGTTAGTTGGTGGCAATCCTTTTACAACGACCTCAATATACGCTCTTATTCTTTTTTTAGAAAAAAAATGGGGAATCCATTATTCAATGGGTGGTACGGGTAATGTAGTGAATGCTTTAGAAAAGTTGATGAAAGAAGAAGGGATTAAAATAAAAAAAAACTCAGAAGTAACAGAAATTTTAACTAATAATAAAAAAGTTAAAGGAGTAAAAATTAATAATTCATTAATTATTGATTGTGACTATATCGTGTGTAATTCAGATCCTCCAAATGTTTATGAAAATTTAATTAAATCCCAAAATAACTATAACTTTTTATTTAGAAAAAAAATGAAAAGGATGGACTATTCTATGGGGCTTTTTGTTTATTACTTTGGATCGAAGAAAAAATATAAAGACGTAGCACATCACACTATTTATTTTGGAAAATCTTATAAGGATCACTTAGATAAAATATTCGAAAAAAAGATTCTTTCAGAAGATATAAGTTATTATTTACATCGTCCATCAGCAACAGATCCGAATATGGCTCCTAATGGTCAAGATGCTTTTTATGTACTTGTTCCAGTTCCTAATAATTTATCAAAGATTAATTGGTCAATAGAAGGTGAAAAATTTAAGAATTTAGTTTTGGACAAAATGGATAAATCTGTTTTACCTGGGATTAAAGAGAATGTTGTAAGTGATTTTTATCTCACTCCAGATTACTTCGAGAAAGATCTAGCAACACTATACGGATCAGGATTTTCAATACAACCAAAGTTTTCTCAATCAGCATATTTTAGATTTCACAATCAATCAGAAGTTTTTGATAATTTATATTTTGTTGGTGCAGGAACCCACCCAGGTGCAGGTATGCCTGGAGTAATTTCCTCAGCAAAAGTTTTAGATAAGATTTTATAATGACTACAAAAAATTACTTATCTATATATGCAAAATCCTTTAATTGGTCTGGTTTTTTCTTGCCAAAAAAAACCTATTTTAAGTGTTCGGTTTTATACGACTTTTGTAGGACCATTGATAATATAGCTGATCGAAATATAGATTTAGAAATAAAAAAAATAGAGCTCAAAGAGTTTAGAGAAAACTTCGAAAAAAAAGATAAAAACAACAGTGTAATAAGAAATATGTGGGATTTAATGGATGGAAAAAATATATCAAAAAAAATTGTAGATGATTTATTCGATGGAGTAAATTCTGATTTAAAAAAAGAGGTGAGGATAAAAACAGAAAAAGAATTATTGATTTATTCTTATAGAGTAGCTGGAACAGTAGGTTTAATGATGGCAAAAATATTTGGTATCAAAAAGAAAGAGTCATTACAGAGAGCAATTGATTTGGGGATTGCAATGCAGTTAACAAATATTGCTAGAGATGTTATTGAAGATAAAAAAAAAAATAGGAGTTATTTAATAGAAAACTCAAAAGATATTTTTACAAGTATTAAAAATATGATATTAAGAGCTGATACTTTTTACGATAGTGCTTTCGAAGGTATCAAAGATATTCCTTTAAATTGTCGATTTTCAATTATTGTTGCAAGAAGAATTTATAGACAGATAGGAAAAAAAATTTTGAAAAAAAATGATATTGAAAATTATCGAAAATCAGGAAAAATTTATGTATCTAATTTCGGTAAAATGGTACAAACATTATTATCTTTAAAAGATTTAATAACTCTATTCTTTATTAAAAATAAAAAATATCAAAGGGAAACAGAATATAATTTAATAAACGAGGATATAAGCTTAAATGAAAGAATTTGACTATCACATATACGGCGGTGGTTGCGCAGGTTTGTCATTGGCATACCATTTGGAAATAAATGGAAAATTAAAGAATAAAACTTTAGCAATCATTGAACCAAGAGCAGAATATAAAAGGGATAAGACCTGGTCATTCTGGAAAATTTACGATCACGATTTTGAAGATTGTGTTATTAAAAATTGGAATAGCTTTTCTATCAGAACTAATGATAACTCAAATATAGTAAAAACTAAAAATTATCCCTATCAAAGTATAGATAGTGGCAAATTTTATAAAAAAATAAATGATAAATTAAGTGCTAATAGTAATGTAAAGTTTTTTAGGGAAAAAATAAAAAACACTAGTTCAATAGTCTTTAATAGTGTTCCATACCCATCTTTTGATAGTTTTTTCAATAATAATAAATCGAAACTTTGGCAACATTTTCAAGGTGTAGAGATTGAAACAAATGAAGAAATATTTGACGATAGCATTATGACACTGATGGATTTTAATTGTGAACAAAAAAATAGTGTACATTTTTTTTATATATTACCGTTTTCAAAAAAAAAGGCACTTATTGAAACCACATGGATATCGAGTTTAGAAAACAAAGATTTAATGGATTATGATAATCAGTTGAAGAATTATATTTATAAGAATTTGAGTATTAAAAATTATAAAGTAAATTATCAAGAAAAAGGGGTCATACCATTATTTTACAGTTCTATACCAGAAAATGATTTTTGTATAAATATTGGTTCTGCAGGTGGTATGACTCGTTTAAGTACAGGATATACTTTTCTAAACATTCAGGAACATAGTAAATTTATAATTAAAAACCTAAAAAATTTAAAAAAAGCAAAATCTTACCATATAGGTAAAAAATATGAACTTTTGGACAATATCTTCCTAAAGGTTTTGAAATCAAATCCAAAAATAATGCCAAATATATTTTATAAAATGTTTAATGGTCATGTTGATGGGGCAATTAAATTTCTTTCAAATAGAAGTAATTTAATTAACGATATTTCTGTAATTTTGAAGATGCCAAAATGGATATTTATAAAATCACTATTTAATTAAAATGATAAAAAAAATTTACGGTAAACATACATTTTGTTTCTCAGTTTTTACGGTTTTGTTATCAGTTATTGTTCTTTTAATTTTCAAAAATTTTAAATTATCAAATCAATTAATTATTTCATTAAGCTGCTTATTTTTTATTCTTTCTTTCGGAATATCTCATGGAGCAATGGATAATTATAAAGCAAACAAATTACTTAAAACTTATCAAATAAAAAATAAACTAATATTTTTTGTAATTTACATATTAATTTCAGCTTTTGTAATTTTTTTATGGAGTCTTTACACTTCATACACTTTATTAATTTTTTTAGTTGTTGCATCTTATCACTTTGGTAGAGAAGATACTTCATACTTACACGAGGATAATTCTAATTTAGATCATTTGCTTTATTTGGTTAAAGGATCTTTGGTAATTTTTGCACCTTTGTTTTTTCATTTTGATGAAACACTTAAAATTTTTGAGACTTTATTTTTAAATCAACAAATTATTACATTTTTAAAGATTGAGCATTGGGTGATAAATGTTTTTTTATCTTTAAGTGTTTTGGGGTATTTTTATTTTATTTATAAAAATAAATTTCAGGATTATGAGGTTTTTTTATTAGACGGGTTTTGTATTCTTATATTAAATTATATTTTTGAACCATTAGTTGCTTTTACAATTTATTTTTGTTTTCTCCACTCAATTCGACATATCATATCAATATCTTATGAGTTAGAACCAAAAGATTTTAAAAATGGTGTAAAATCTTTCTTAAAAAAAGCTTGGCCATTAACCTTGGTTACAGCAATGCTTTATTTTACAGCTATATTTTTTCTTTCAAATATCTATGAATTAAACGATGTTATAATTAAAGTAATATTTATTGGTTTGGCGTCTCTAACTTTTCCGCATATATTGCTTGAGTATTTAATTGAAAGAAATGAAAAACGACATTAAAATTTATTTGGCTGCTCCAAGAGGTTTCTGTGCCGGTGTTGACAGAGCAATTGAAATTGTCAAAAAAACTTTAGAAAAGTACGGGTCTCCAGTTTATGTAAGACACGAGATAGTGCATAACAAAAACGTTGTCGAATCTTTAAAAAAATTGGGAGCAATTTTTGTTGAAGAAATTTCAGAAATTTCAGATTTTTCAAGACCAGTTATTTTTTCTGCTCATGGAGTTCCTAAAGCTGTACCTGAACAAGCAAAACTTAAAAAAATTTTTTATATAGATGCAACATGTCCTTTGGTTTCTAAAGTACATAGAGAAACTGAACAATTATTTAAAAAAGGATTTGATATTGTATTAATAGGACATAAAAACCATCCTGAAGTAATTGGAACAATGGGACAGTTACCAAATGGCTCTATCAAACTAGTTGAAAATTTAAGAGATATTGAAAACTTGAAATTTTCTAAATCTGTGGCCTATGTTACCCAAACTACACTTTCGGTTGATGATACAAAAGAAATAATTGATGCTTTAAAGAAAAAATTTCCAGACATAAAAGGTCCTATTAAGGAAGATATATGTTACGCAACAACTAACAGACAGTCTGCAGTTAAAAGAATTGCTCCTGATTGTGAAATGTTTTTTGTTATTGGAAGTAGAAACTCCTCCAATTCAGCAAGATTAGTTGAAGTAGCAAAAAAATCTGGTTGTAAACATTCAGAATTAATTTTTTATGGAAAAAAAGTGCCGATTGATAAAATAAAAAATTGTAAAATAATTGGCTTATCGTCTGGGGCTTCGGCACCAGAAGAATTAGTACAAAATTTTATAAATGAAATTAAACAAAAAATGAATGTTTCTATAGAAGAGGTAATAACAGCAAATGAAAAAGTTGTTTTTAAACTTCCTAAAGAACTAAATTAAATGGCTGTTTATACAAAACTAGAAGAACAAGATATTAATGGTATTTTACTAAATTATAAATTAGGTAAATTAAAAAGGTTTGGGGGTATTAAGGAAGGAATTGAAAATACAAATTATTCAATTGAGACTGAAAAAGGTAAATATATTTTAACGATTTATGAAAAAAGAGTGAAAGAAACTGATCTTCCTTTTTTTTCAAATCTTATGGTCGAGCTTAGTAAAAATGGCTTTATTTGTCCTAAGCCTATCCCAAATAAAGAAAACAATTATATTTCAAACATAAATAATAAAAAGTTTATGATTGTAAGTTTTTTGGATGGCAAATCTAAAAATAATTTATCTCCTTTTGAATGTAAAATTGTTGGTAGAGAAATCGCTAAACTACATAAAATAACAAAAAATTTTAAATTTATAAGAAAAAATAATTTATCAGTTAGATCTTGGAGGGGCATATTTACTCAGGTAAAAGATAGATGTAATAAAATTCATTCTGAACTACCAAAATTAATTGAGGCTAACTTAACAAGCATAGAAAGAGAATGGCCAAAATCCTTACCTTCTGGAATTATCCATGCAGATCTATTTAGTGATAATATTTTTTTTAAAAATAATAAATTTTCTGGATTTATAGATTTTTATTTTTCATGTAACGATTTTTATGCCTTTGAAATAGCAATTTGCTTAAATGCATTGTGCTTTGATGGTTTTAAACAAAATTTGAGTTTTAATGTGACAAAAGCAAAAAAGTTAATGGAAGGTTATAACGAGATAAGAAAGATATCTAAAGATGAAAAAATAGCTTTAAAAGTTTTGTCCCAAGGGGCAGCTTTAAGATTTCTTCTAACAAGAGTTTTCGATTATTTAAATGCGGTTGATGATGCATTTGTTAAAATTAAAGATCCTGAGGAGTATCTTAGAAGATTGGAATTTCATAAAAATGCTAAAAGTTACGAAGATTATCTAATATAATATGAAGTATAAAATCTATACAGATGGAGCGTGCTCAGGAAACCCAGGTAAGGGGGGTTGGGCTGCGATAATTTTAAATGAAAAATCATTCACTACTTGTATTTCTGGGAAGGAAAATATTACAACTAACAATAGAATGGAATTAACCGCACCTATAATGGCGCTAAACAAAATAAAAAAAAAATCTGATGTTATAATTTATACAGATTCAAAATATGTAAAAGATGGGATTACTGATTGGATAAAAAAGTGGAAACTAAATGATTGGAAAGGTTCAAATAAAAAACCAGTTAAAAACAAAGATCTTTGGATTAAATTGGATAATTCTTGTCTAAAACACAAAGTTACTTGGAAATGGGTTAAAGCACACGCAGGAAATAAATATAATAATCTTGTTGATGAGTTGGCAGTTTCAAAAACTAAATAGATTTTAAAAAGTTCTCTGCAGATGATAATTCACACTTGGCCGTTTCTTTTTCTTCCTCTACTTTTTTAACTTCTCCGTTTTCTATCAGCATAGTGTATCTATTTGATCTTATTCCTAATCCTTTTTCAGATTTATCTACTTCTGCACCAATTGCTTTTGTAAATTTTAGAAATGGATCACCAGCCATAAATATTTTATCTTCTGTACTTTGATTTTCACCCCAAGCTTTCATAACGTTAGGGTCATTTACTGCTACACATACAACTTTTGTAACTCCTTTTTTTAATATTTGATCATAATTTTTTATATATCCTGGTAGATGAATAGCTGAGCAAGTTTTGGTAAATGCTCCTGGCATTCCTAAAATAATAGCTTTTTCTTTGCAAAGATCTAATATATTAATTTTTTTTACGTCGTTGTTTTTATCAAGATAAAATAATTCTGAGTCTGGTAGTTTATCTCCTATTTTTATTTTCATTGTATTTTACCTAAAATATAATTTTTAACTTCTAAACTAGAATTACTAATAATGTCAAATGTCTCTTTTTTATCTATATTCAATTTTAAATGTTCAGGTGACTCTAAATTTTTTCCTATAGCTTTTTTTATTGTGTCTCTAAATTTATAAGGATGAGCTGTACCAAGAACAACTGTATCTCCTATATTTTTAAAGCTTTGAGCTGCTCCTACACCAGTAGCAGTATGGGGATCAATTATAAATTTATGTTTTTTATATATCTCTTCAATGATACTTACTGTCTCTTCATCGGTAATTTTTACAGCTTCAAAATCTTTTTTTATTTCATTAATTTCTTTTTTTTCTAAATTAAATGAATTTTTTGATGACAGATCATTCATTAATGACCCCACCCTACTATCATTTTCATCTAATATATAATACAGAAGCCTCTCAAAATTACTGGCAACTTGTATATCCATGCTTGGAGTTATGGTTTGTTTCACTTTATCAGGTTTATATTCACCTGTATTAATAACTCTTTGTAAAATGTCATTTTTATTTGTAGCAACAATAAGTTTATTAATTGGCAAACCCATTTTTTTTGCTATATATCCAGCATAAATATCTCCAAAATTTCCAGTTGGTACAGAGAAGCTAATATTATTTTTTTTCATTTTAAAGAAAGAGTAAAAATAATAGACAATCTGACAAATAATTCTTGCCCAATTGATGGAGTTTACACCCGACATATTTATTTTTTCTCTAAAACTATTATCATTAAAAAGCCCCTTAACAATTTTTTGGCAATCATCAAATGATCCCTCTATAGCTATATTATAAATATTGTCCCCGCCTATTGTTGTCATAATTTTTCTTTGAATATTAGAAATCTTATTATGTGGATGCAGCACAAAAAGATTTATGTTTTTTTTATTACTTAATGCAGCTATAGCTGCCGAGCCAGTATCTCCTGATGTAGCAACAACGATATTTACAGTTTTTGTTTTGGCAACCTGTAAGTTATCATACATGTGTCCAATAACTTGCATTGCAATATCTTTAAAAGCAAGCGTGGGGCCGTGATAAAGTTCAACTAAATTGATATCACCAATTTTTTTTATTTTAATTACGTCTTTTGTTGTAAAACTTTCATAAGATTTTTTAATAACTTTTTTTAAGTCATTTTTTTTGATATCAGGTATACAAAAATTTGAAATTATTTCAGTTGCTAAATCAGTATAGGATAAGCTTCTTAATGTTTTTATTTCTAATTCGTTATAAGTTCTGATTTCTTTTGGTATAAATAATCCGCCATCAGGCGCCAGGCCCCTTAGAAAAACGTCTTTAAAATTAAAACTTAAGTTTTTATCCCTGGTGCTTATATATTCCACTAGCTAGACTATTTATTCTCTTTTTTAAAATTTTTTTTCCATGAGGTGTTTAGAAGACCAAGAATAACAAATGAGAGAACTATAATAAATAAAGCAAGCTGTCCACCAGATGTCTCTGATATACAAACAGCGCACATTTTCAGAAATTCAGAGTTGTATGTACTTATAATCATTTTTTAAAATAAATAAATTGAATTATAGCCTCTTTTATATTCTTTGTCACTTTCGGGTCAACTAATAAAACCAACGCATATTTTTCCTTTTGTCCGCCTTTTAAAGTTTGTTTTTCATAACAAAAACAATTCATTTTACTCATATAATCTTTTAGTTCTGGTGGATATACTTGAAAAGTTGCCATTGCAGTCATGCTTTTTGAACTTAAATTTTTAACTGAATAGTTGATAGTTTTTACCTCACCTGGTTTTAATAATACAATATTCTTTTCTGACTCAAACTCAAAAGGTAAATCTTTATGAACACTTGTTATTAATTTTGTTGTAATTTCTTGATTTTCTATATTTTTACCTCCAAACAAATAAATAGATATAATAAAAATAAGAGTTAAAAAACTTATAAATATAAAAATTGTTTTATTTATTTTAGGCAAATTTATCTACTAAAATCGAAATAAAGATAGCAAACAAATAAAGGATTGAAAATGCAAATATCTGTTTAGCTATAGTTTTTTCTTTTTTTGCCTCTTTTGTTCTATAAAGTCTATAACATAGAAAGATATAATATGTACTTAAAGGAAATGAAAATAATAAATAAATTATCCCTAAAAAACTTAAATAATATGGAGCAACTGCTACAGGAAATAGAATAATCGAGTAAATTAAAATATTTTTTTTTGTTGATTCTACACCAGAGGTAACTGGTAACATCGGTATATTCGCTTTTTTGTAATCCTCAAATTTAAAAAGACTTAATGCCCAAAAATGTGATGGAGTCCAAACAAAAATAATTAAAAATAAAATGATTGGCTCTATTGAAATACTTTCAGTGGCTATTGCCCAGCCAATTACGGGTGGTAGAGCGCCCGCCGCTCCACCGATAACAATATTTTGTGGTGTCTTTCTTTTAAGCCAAATTGTATAAACAAAAACATAAAATAATATTGTGAGAGCTAGTAAAGAAGCAGCGATTAAATTAGAAAAAAAATATAAAGCCCCAACAGATACAAAAGATGAAATTATACCAAAGATTAATGCCTCATTTTTTGTTAATTTTCCCGTTGGAATTGGTCTTAAACATGTTCTGGACATTACTTTATCAACATCTGCCTCATACCAACAATTCAAAGATCCGGCTGCGCCAGATCCTAGTGCTACAGCAGTTATTGATAACATTGCGTATAGATAATCAATGCCTTTAATTGGTGCGATTAAAAAACCAACAACACACGTAAAAATTGCTAAAGACATTACTCTAGGTTTCATTAATTCAAATAAAGCTTTCACATAATGAATGCTGTCAAATTTGAATTCTCCAGTTTTTGTATTGATATTAAACAATTCAGATCCTACTGTTAATTATCCACCCAGGACAAAATAAATAAGTCTTGAAAAAAATGTGTATTGAGCTTCAGCAACCATTAAGCCAACAAAACATGCAATAGCTGTCATCGGCCAAAGTAATACATTCACAAGAGTATATCTTTCCCAAAAAAGATGCATAAAGAAAGCCATAATTAAACCTGCTTTAAGAAACATAAAAAATAGTATTAACGACCATCTTAACATTCCTTGAAATTGATACCAATCAACCATGTAGGAAAAAAAACTTAGAACAAATAGGAGACCCCAGATCCAAAGGTATATTCCTATTTTGTGTGTTGTTTGTGATTTCTCTTTATTTTTATCTATTTTAATATTTTCACTCATAATACAATCCTACCAAAGATAAAAGAATGCAAAAATAAAAACCCAAACTAAATCTACAAAATGCCAGTAAAGGCCCAATATTTCGATTGAAACATAGTCGGATTTCATTGTTGTAAAAAATCCTCGTCTTCCAGTATCAAAATCTCCTCTAAAAACTTTTCTAGCAAAAATAAAAAGAAATATTACACCTATGGACACGTGAGTACCATGAAAACCAGTTATCATGAAAAAGTATGATCCAAATTGGCCTGCACCAAAAGGATTCGACCACGGTCTCACACCTTCATGGATTAGTTTAGACCACTCGAAAGCTTGCATCCCTACAAAAATTAATCCACCGATAGCTGTGGCCAGAATAAACCAACCGCACATTTTTTTATTCTTTTCATAACCGTATTTAACCGCCAGCGCCATGGTTCCGCTGCTTGTAATTAGGACAAAAGTCATTATTGCAATTAAAAGTAAAGGTACCGGGACACCCATAAAGTCTAATGAGAAAACATGGCTGGTGTTTGGCCAATCAATTACAGTTGATGCTCTTCCCTTCATATAAGAAATTAAAAAACAACTGAAAATAAATGTATCACTTAAAAGGAATATCCACATCATAGCTTTTCCCCATTGAACGCCTTTAAAAGCAGTTTGGTCTGATCCTAAATCGCTAGGTACGCTTTTCCAACCTTTAGGAAGATTTTCTAATGATGAGTCTGACATACTGAGTATTTCCTAACTTAATAACATTAATCCAAAAAGTACTAACCAAACGGCGAGTAAAAAATGCCAGTAAACTGCGCAAATATCAATTAAATTATTTATTTCATCTTTTTTAACACTTCTTTTAACAAATTTTGAAGTTGTTTTTCCCCAGAAATATATTCCACCAATAATATGCAGACCATGAATTGCTGTAAATAAATAGAAAAAGGCATTAGCGACATTACTGGTAGCATAATGTCCAGTACTCATTAATTGATACCAAACAATTAATTGGCCGATTAAAAAAGAGTACGCAAGAAAACCGATAAAATATAGACCATTTTTAGTCTTATCAAATATTTCTTTTTTGGCATATTTCGCAGTCTGATGAAAAACTAAACTACTAATTATTAGAATTCCCGTATTTAACCAAAGAAGCCAAGGTTCTGGCATATTTCTCCAATCGCTGACTAACATTCGATCTGAATATGCAACAACGAATAAAGAGAATAATACAGTGCTTGCTGCCATTATCGTTTTTAAACCGAGCTTGTGTTTTGTTATATTAAGCGTTCGCCCTTCGTGTTCATTATCAGCCTCGATTTGATCTGTTTCCCAAGGCTTTTCAGTAAGTAATTGAAAGATAGATTTTTTCTTGCTCACGTCTTCTCAACTTTCGCTCCTATAATTTCACTTGGAGGTTGGTTTTGCGGGATATAATCTTCTTTTGCTCCAGGAACGCTAAAGTCATAAGGCCATCTGTAAACCTTTGGAAGCTCCTTGCCCCAGTTACCATGTTCTGGCGGCATTTGTGGTGTTTGCCACTCTAAAGAATTTGCTTTCCAAGGATTTTTTTCGGACTTTTTACCAAGTCTCGCACTAGCTATTAAATTATACAAGAAAAGTAATTGAGCTGCCCCTACTATTAAAACTGCGATAGTAATAAATTTATTTAAAAGTAATGTTGAGGTATCAATGTATGGACTGTCATAAATCTCGAAATATCTTCGTGGAACTCCTACAAAGCCTTGATAATGCATTGGAAAATATATTGCGTAAGATCCAATAAAAGTTATCCAAAAATGAATTTTACCTAATGTTTCATTCATCATTCTACCAGTTATTAATGGGTACCAATGATAAATTGCACCAAAAATTACCAATATTGGAGCAATTCCCATAACCATGTGGAAGTGGGCAACTACAAAATAAGTGTCTGATAGAGGTACGTCGACTGTAACATTACCTAAGAAAAGTCCAGTGAGACCGCCGTTTAAAAAAGTTACTATAAAACCTAGGGAAAATAACATTGGCAATGACAACTGGATATTACCTCTCCAAAGAGTTAAAATCCAATTATAAACTTTTATAGCTGTAGGTACAGCTATGATTAGTGTAGTTGTGGCGAAAAAGAAACCAAACCAGGGGTTCATACCACTAACATACATGTGGTGTGCCCATACAAAAAAGCTTAACGCTCCAATTCCAACAATAGCCCAAACCATCATTCTATATCCAAAAATTGTTTTTCTTGAATGAACAGAGAGTAAGTCTGATACAATTCCAAAAGCGGGAAGAGCTACAATATAAACTTCTGGGTGGCCAAAAAACCAGAATAAGTGTTGAAATAAGATTGGGCTTCCACCTTCATGGGTTAATTTTTCTCCTAAAGAAACCATTGCTGGCATAAAAAAACTGGTCCCAAGTAAACTATCTAATGTCATCATCAAGCAACCAACTAATAAAGCTGGGAAAGCAAACATGGCAAGCACTGTAGCCGTAAATATT
>CACHWO010000008.1 GCA_902583685.1 uncultured Pelagibacteraceae bacterium | reverse complement strand
GGTCTCAGACCAAACCAAAATTCAATACCAACCGAAAAAACAAATATTTTTGATAAAGAAAAAACAAAAAAAGAACTAAATATAATACTGAAATCAGATGTTGACGGCTCTAGTGAAGCCTTAAAAAGTGCAATAAGCAAAATACAACACCCTGAAGTTAAACCCAAAATAATATTATCAGATATAGGTATGATTAATGAAACAGATGTTTCTTTAGCAAAAGCATCAGATGCAATTATTATTGGTTATAATATTAAACCAAACAGGGAAGCAAAAAAATCTGCTGAGATAAACAATGTTAAAATTGAATTTTTTAATATAATTTATAAAGCAATAGAATTTGTTGAAAATAATTTATCTGGATTATTAGAACCAGAGAGAAAAGAAAAAGTTGAGGGTATGGCTGAAATACTCAAAATATTTAAATTATCAAAGTCTGGAAAAGTGGCAGGATCAAAAGTTACGGAAGGTGAAATAAAAAATAATTCTAAAGCAAGAATTCTAAGAGATGGAAAAGTAGTCCATGAAGGAGTTATCTCGAGTATTTTTAGGGAAAAAAATGCTGTTAAAGAAGTCAAGAATGGTTCTGAATGTGGTATTGCCTTTAAAAATTTTGCAGATTTTAAAGAGAAAGACATTATTGAGTCATACTCAGTTGAAGTTATAAGAAGAGAAATTCATGACCAAAGATAATCCAAATTTCAATTCAAACCACAG
The DNA here is from genome assembly GCA_902583685.1 of uncultured Pelagibacteraceae bacterium. Taxonomy (GTDB): domain Bacteria; phylum Pseudomonadota; class Alphaproteobacteria; order Pelagibacterales; family Pelagibacteraceae; genus Anoxypelagibacter. The sequence goes on along the minus strand of CACHWO010000008.1, from coordinate 28,217 downwards.
AAAACTCCGTGTTGGGGAATTAATCAAGCAAAATTTAGGTCAAATTTTTATAAAAAATGAGGCAAAAATACCATCTTTGAATACGAATTTAATTACAATTACTGAAGTAAAAATGAGCTCAGACTTAAAATCAGCTAGAGCATACATTATTCCACTTGGAGGAAAAGAGATAGAAAAGACAGTTAAAACCTTGACCGAATTTTCTTATCTTGTTAGAAAGGCATTGTCTAAGAAGTTAGATATTAAATTTCTTCCCAGACTGCATTTTGTTGGAGATAAGTCCTTTGATTATGCAGAGAGAATTGAAAAATTAATTAAACTAAATAAAGATGAAGACAAAAAAAGAAATTATTAAGTCTTTTGCAGCTAATAAAAAAGACGTTGGATCTACAGCAATACAAATAGGCCTGCTGAGCGCAAAAATTAATAAATTATCTGAGCACTTTAAAAAATTTAAAAAAGATAAACATTCTTTTCGAGGACTTACAAAATCAGTGAATCAAAGGAAAAGATTATTAAACTATCTTAGTAAATATGATCCTAAATCGTATAACGATATATTAAAGAAACTTAATTTAAGAAAGTGATGTTTAAAGAATTTAAAGAAGAAATAAATTTTGGCGGAAAGAAAATAATCCTAAAGTTTGGTAAAATTGCCAGACAAGCAGATGCAGCTGTGATAGCATCTATGGGTGAGACAGTAGTTATATCAACCGTTGTTGGAGCAAAAAAAGTTAATCCAGAAACAGACTATTTCCCTCTTTCAGTAAACTACCAAGAAAAATATTATGCAGGTGGAAAAATACCTGGAGGTTATTTTAAGAGGGAGGCTAGACCAACAGAGTCAGAGACTCTAATATCTAGATTAATAGACAGACCAATAAGACCATTATTTCCAGAAAATTTTAGAAATGAGGTTCAAGTTTTACCTACTGTTCTATCGTATGATAATGAAAACGAACCTGATATACTGTCAATAATTGCTTCTTCAGCTGCTTTGTCTATTTCAGGCTTACCTTTCAAAGGACCAGTAGGCGCAGCTAGAGTTGGATACATAAATGAAAAATGTGTTCTTAATCCTAGCAAAAAGGAATTAGAAAATTCAAAACTTGATTTAGTAGTAGCCGGAACAAAAGAAGCAGTATTAATGGTTGAGTCCGAAGCATCAGGGTTGACAGAAAAAGAGATGTTAGATTCTGTAAAATTTGGTCATGATAGCTTCATTCCAGTAATAAAAGGTATCGAAAACTTAACGAAAAAATGCTCTAAAGAAAAATGGAAAATTGAAAAAAAAGATTTTAGTAAAGTAAGAAAAAAAATTGAAAAAGCACTGACAAAAGATCTTGAGAAAGCATTTTCTGAAAAAGATAAAAAAAAACGATCAGAACAGATAAGCCTTGCAGGGGATAAATGCAAAGCTCTATTTGAAGGCAATGAGGATATTCTTGAACATGAGGTAATGTTACAACTTAAAAACCTTGAGAAAAATATAGTAAGAAGCAGAATCTTGAAAAGTAAAAAAAGAATTGACGGAAGAGGATTATCTGATGTTAGACCAATCCATTGTGAAGTTGGTATTTTGCCCAGAGTGCACGGCTCTGCTTTATTTACAAGAGGAGAAACACAAGCTTTGGTGACTACAACCTTAGGAACTTCAGATGATGAACAAAGAATAGAAAGTCTTGAAGGTCTTAGAAGAGAAAGATTCATGTTACATTACAATTTTCCACCTTTCTCGGTTGGTGAAACTGGAAGAATTGGAACTGGTAGAAGAGAAATTGGTCACGGTAAATTGGCCTGGAGAGCCTTAAACTCTTCTCTTCCACAAAAAGAGAATTTTCCTTACACATTAAGAATTGTATCAGAAATCACAGAGTCCAATGGATCTTCGTCTATGGCAACAGTTTGTGGCTCTTCTCTAGCATTAATGGATGCTGCAGTTCCCATAGCAGAGCCAGTTGCAGGAATAGCTATGGGATTAATTAAGGAAAAAGATAAATTTTCAATCTTATCAGATATACTCGGGGATGAGGACCATTTAGGCGATATGGATTTTAAAGTTGCAGGAACAAAGGATGGTATTACTTCTTTACAAATGGATATTAAAATTACTGGAATAACTTTCGAAATAATGGAACAAGCTCTTGCTCAAGCTAAAGAAGGAAGAATTCATATTTTAAATGAAATGAATAAAACTCTAAAATCATCAAGAAAGGAAGTTGGAAAACACACCCCTAAAATGGAAACCGTAAAAGTAGACAAAAAAGATATAGCTACAGTTATTGGTAAAGGTGGAGCCACAATAAGAGAAATCGTTGAGAAATCTGGAGCAAAAGTGGATGTTAAAGATACAGGGGAAGTTACTATTGCAGCAGCTAACGAAGAAACCAGAAAAAAAGCAGTACAAATGATAAACGAACTAGTAGCAAAACCAGAAGTTGGAAAAACATATAAAGGGAAAGTTGTTAAAATTATGGAGTTCGGTGCTTTTGTAAACTTTTTGGGAAAACAGGATGGTTTAGTTCATATTTCACAACTGGCAGCTAAAAGAGTTCAAAAGGTTACAGATGTTGTTAAGGAGGGAGACGAGGTTTCAGTAAAAGTAATTGGATTTGATAGAGGAAAAGTAAAACTTTCAATCAAAGAAGCAGTTTAAATTTTGTATTCAAAATTTTGAGTTTTCTCATTTACACTTAATTCTTTAGCGCCATTACGAAGATGAAAATTTCTTGCCATATCAGTTAATGGAGATAAAGTTACAAGTCTATTTAAATGGTTAGATTTTTTAATTTTTTTAAAGACTTCTTTTACAATCAATTTTCCACCTCCTTTTTTTTTAGACCAAACTGTATAAGCAATAGCTATTTTTCCAACATTGCTATTTCTCCAAGTGCTTTGTAGGTGGGCATCTTTTGTCATTAAATCAAACTCCTCAATTGTTCTTGGAATTTCGTTTGTAAAACCAAAACACATTATTGCACATATTTCTTTTTTGTATTTCACACCATAGATTTTACGTCCAAAAGTAGTCCTAAATTCTACATCTAGTTCAGGCCTTATTGGATCTTCGTTTGGATCACAGGTATCTAACTCTATTAATTGTGCACCATTAATCCATTCAAAAAAATTTTTAAATTTATCTTTTATTTTTTTATTCAATTTAGACATTTTATAAATTTAAGTGATTTTTTAAGTTATATTTTTTGGATCTGGCATTCCTGCTTTATTATATCCAGCATCGACGTAATGTATTTCTCCAGTTACACCGGCAGCGAGATCACTTAACAAATATAGTGCAGATTTTCCTACATCATCGATATCAACGTTTCTTTTTAAAAAAGAATGGTCTGAACTCCATTTGTATAAAAATTTTGCATCACCAATAGCTGATGCTGCTAGAGTTTTAATTGGTCCAGCACTAATAGCGTTTACTCTAATTCCTTTTGTACCCAGGTCTCTAGAAATATACTTCACACTCGACTCTAAGGCAGCTTTACAAACCCCCATTACATTGTAGTTCGGTATTACTTTAGTGGACTCGTAAGTCAAAGTTAGCATACTTGATCCACTTTTCATTATTTTTGACGCCTCTTTAGCAATTTCTGTAAACGAAAAGCATGATACCAACATACTTTTTGTAAAGTTTTCTCTTGAGGTATCAATATACTGACCTGATAGTTCTGCTCTATCTGAAAATGCAATTGCATGAACTACGAAATCAATTTGTCCCCACTTTTTTTTTATTTCCTCAAACGTTTTTTTAATATTATCTTTGTTTTCTACATTACAATCTAAAAGAAATTTTGATTTAACAGATTCAGCTAGAGGCGTAACTCTTTTTTTAAGTGCATCTCCAAGATATGTAAAAGCAAGCTCAGCTCCATTTTCTGAAAGTCTTTTTGCTATACCCCAAGCTATAGATCTTTCGTTAGCAACACCCATTATTAAACCTTTTTTACCTTTAACTAGATCCATTTTTAAACCTTTTCAAAAATCAAAGTAGCATTTGTTCCACCAAAACCAAAGCTATTTGACATCACAGAGTTCAAATTTACATCTTTCTCAACCTTGGTAACAATTGGAAAGCTCTTAGCTTCATCATCCATCTCATTTACATTTGCTGAGGCAGCAATAAAATTATTTTTCATCATTATTAACGAGTAAATTGCTTCATGAACTGAAGCTGCACCCAGTGGGTGTCCAGAAAGAGATTTGGTTGAACTTATTTTTGGAACGTTATCTTTGAAAGCACCTTTTATTGCTTTTAATTCTGTTATATCGCCCACAGGTGTTGAGGTTCCATGAGCATTTATATAATCAACTTTATTACGAGTTGTCTTTAGTGCTAAATTCATACACCTAGTTGCTCCCTCACCTGACGGTGCAACCATATCATAACCATCAGAAGTCGCTCCATAACCAGTGAGTTCTGCATAAATTTTTGCTCCTCTTGCTTTTGCATGTTCTAATTCTTCTAAAACTAAAACTCCTGCTCCGCCAGCTATTACAAAACCATCTCTAGTTTTGTCATAAGGTCTAGATGCTTTTTGTGGAGAGTCATTATATTTAGATGATAACGCAGTCATCGCATCAAACATTGCAGTCATTGCAAAATGTATTTCATCACTACCACCAGCAAATATAACTTTTTGTTTTCCAAACTGAATAAGTTCCATGGCATTTCCGATACAATGCCCACTTGTCGCGCAAGCAGAACTAATTGTATAGTTAACGCCTTTTATTTTAAAAGGAACAGCCAATGTTGCAGACGCAGTGCTTGCCATTGTTCTTGGTACAATAAAGGGCCCCATTTTTTTTGGATTTTTTTCTCGTGTTTTGTCCGCAGCTAATATTACATTTTCTATAGAGGGACCCCCCGATCCCATGACCATCCCAGAATTAACATTACTTACATCTTTGTCTTCTAAGCCAGAGTCACCAATAGCCTCTTTCATCGCTATATAGTTATATGCTGATCCATTTCCCATAAACCTTAAAGCTTTCCTATCAACAAATTCAGCAAGTTTAATATTTGGTTTTCCATGAACATGGCTTTTTAAATTATGTTCTTTATATTCTTCTGCAAAAGAAATTCCTGATTTATTATTTATAAGAGACTCGTAAACCTCTTTTTGATTATTACCAAGACAAGAAACGATACCAATACCTGTTACAACAACCCTCTTCATTGTTTATAAACTCCAACTTTTAAATTTTCTGCAGTATATATTTGTTTCTCATCAGCTTTCAAAATCCCGTCTGCAAATCCAACAGTTCCACCTTCTGTTTTTAAAACTTTTTTCATATTAACTTCGTAAGTTGCCATTTTAACTTTTTTAATAACTTCTCCTGTAAATCTAACAGAATTTACACCTAAAGCACGACCTTTACCTGGTTCACCAATCCATCCTAAGTAGAACCCAACTAATTGCCACATTGCGTCTAATCCAAGACATCCAGGCATCACGGGATCGCCCTTAAAATGACAATCAAAAAACCACATTTTATCTTTTATATCTAATTCAGCTTTTACAACACCTTTTTTAAATTTCCCTTTATCAGATTGAATTTCTGTGATTCTATCAAACATTAACATTGGTGGTGAAGGTAAACGTGCATTTCCTTCACCAAAAAGATTACCATTTGCACAATCAATTAATTCGTTATAGTTGTAATTGTTTTTTTGTTTCATTTTGAAAGTTAACAATTGCTTGAGTTTTTAGCAATATCATATATAAAATTGAAAAATTATACAGTAAGTTAATGCAAAAAATGAATAATAAAAACAAGATTTTTATAGATAAACTTAGATCTGCCGGCCTAAGACCCACAAATCAAAGAGTGGAGATTAGTAAATTTCTCTTCAATAGAAAAAATACATTTCATTTCACAGTTGAAGAATTAAAAAACTCTATGAATTTAAAAAGATCAAAAAAAATTTCTACAGCAACTTTTTATAATACTGTGCATGCACTAAAGAGTGCAGGACATCTAAAAGAATTATCACTAGAAAACAATACATCATATTATGATACCAATATAACTTCACATCATCATTTTTTTGATAATGGGAAAGTAATAGACATTAAGAGCGACAAAATTGCATTTCATAAACTTCCAGAAGCTCCAAAAGGTAAGAAAATCAAAAACGTTGAAGTTGTAATAAGACTAGAAAATAATAATTAATCTCAAAATTAGATCTTGTTATATTGACACTTACTTTAGAATAATTATAAACTAGATATAATTAAAATTATTATTTTATGAGCGTAGAAATTAAAAAAAATGGAAACGGTAAATGCCCTGTGATGCACGGAGGAGTTACCAAGGCAGGGGAGTCAAACACTTCGCGACAATGGCCAAATAGTATTAATCTTGATATTTTGCATCAACACGATACAAAAACTAATCCACTTCCAAAATTTAATTATAAAAAAGAAGTAAAAAAATTAAATTTTAAAGCACTCAAAAAAGATTTATTGAAATTAATGACAGATAGTCAAGAATGGTGGCCAGCAGATTTAGGAACTTATAGCGGTCTAATGGTAAGACTAACTTGGCACCAAGTTGGAACTTATAGGGAATTTGATGGAAGACCTAACGTTGGGTCTCACAGATTTTCACCCCAGGACTCTTGGCCAGATAATACAAATTTAGATAAAGCAAGGCGTCTACTTTGGCCAATCAAAAAAAAATATGGAAATAGACTAAGTTGGTCAGACCTTATGGTTTTAGCTGGAACTATGGCTTACGAGCATGCTGGTTTTAAAACTTTTGGTTTTTCGTTTGGTAGAGAAGATATATGGGAACCTGAGAAGGATGTTTATTGGGGTAAAGAGACAGAACCATTAGCAGTTAATAGATACGGTGATCCACAAGATCGTTCTTCTTTAGAGGCCCCACTCGCAGCTTCACATTTCCAACTTGTGTATGTTAACCCTCAAGGAGTTGAAGGAAAACCTGATCCAGTAAGAACTGCAATGGATGTACGTGAAACATTTGGCAGAATGGGAATGAACGACATAGAAACTGCAGCTCTAACAGTTGGAGGACACTCTATTGGAAGAGCCCATGGTAATGGTAATCCTGAAAATTTAGGTCCTGAACCAGCAGGAGCAGATATTCACGAACAAGGTTTTGGATGGAATCAAAAAAATGGAACAGGCGCTAACCAAATAACCTCAGGTCTAGAGGGAGCATGGACAACTAACCCAGACAAATGGGATCATCAATACTTAGATCTTTTACTTAATTACAAGTGGGAAAGTAAAAAAAGCCCAGCAGGAGCTTGGCAATGGGAACCTGTTAATCTTGAGGAGAACAAAAAACCAAAAGATTTAGGAGATCCTAACAAAAAAGCAAGATTAATGTTTACTGACGCTGATATGGCTATGGCAATGGATCCAGAGTATAGAAAAATTTCAGAGAGATTCTATAAAGATCCAAAATTTTTTGAAGACTCGTTTGCGCGTGCTTGGTTTAAATTAACACATAGAACAATGGGAAATAAAGATAATTATATTGGCCCATGGGCACCAAAAGAAGATCTACTCTGGCAAGGTAATGTTTCGTCTCCAAAAAAGAAATACAACGTGAATAAAGTGAAAAAAATGATTTCATCTTCAAGTTTATCTACCAGTGAATTAATTACAATTGCCTGGGATAGTGCTAGGACTTATAGAAGGACTGACAAAAGAGGAGGAGCTAACGGTGCAAGAATTCGATTAGCACCTATGAAGGATTGGGAAGCAAATGAGCCGAAAAAACTCTCAAAGGTTTTGAAAGTACTTGAGAGTATAGCTAAAAAAACAGGAGCGACAATAGCAGATACAATTATTCTTGCAGGGAATGTTGGGCTTGAAAAAGCGATAAAGAAAGCGGGTTCCAAAGTCAAAGTTCCATTTAATCCTGGTAGAGGGGATTCTTCACAAGAACAAACTGAATTAAAAAGTTTTAAGTGGTTAGAACCTTTACATGACGGTTTCAGAAACTATGTAAAAGCTGATTATTCAGTTATGCCTGAAGAACTATTGCTAGAACGTGCTTCACTGATGGGACTGACGGCTCAAGAAATGACTTGTCTGGTTGGAGGTATGAGAGTGCTAGGAACAAATCATGAGTCAGCAAAAGACAAAGGTGTACTTACAAGTAAAGTTGGAACGTTGACAAATGATTTCTTTATTAACTTGTTAGATATGAAATATATTTGGAAGCCAACAGGAAAAAACTCTTACGATATGATTGATCGTAAAACAAATAAAGCCAAGTATACCGCTACTAGAGCAGATCTTGTTTTTGGCTCAAACTCGATTTTAAGATCGTACGCTGAAGTTTATGCTCAAGATGACAGTAAGGAAAAATTTATTGGTGATTTTGTTAAAATATGGACAAAAATCATGAATGCAGACAGACAAGATTCAAGGAAATTAAATTAAAATGACAGAATTAACTTCGGGCATATTTAACGCCTCAAAAAAAATTTATAATACTAATAAAGGATCTTTATTAAGAACGATTGTTTACACAATAGGTCACTTTGCAATAGCGATTACAGTATTAATGTTAGTTGCTGATGTATCTTTCTACATAGCTTTAACAGACGCGATTGTTGAACCATTAGCAAATTCTGTATGGTATTTTGCTTTAGATAAATTTTGGGCTTCTAAAATTGCTAAAAAATTGAATTAAAGTCTACCTTTAAGATTTTCTTTTTCTACCCAACCTGAAAATCCACCAGTTTCAATTTTACACCATTTTCTTTTACATTTTTTTACTAAACACAATTTCCCTTTTTCAATTAAAGCTAAGGGTTTAGAGTATTCTGAATTTTTTTTAAAAATAACTGTTTTTTCCTTTGTGTTAACAGCTGCCTTTTTTTTTGATAATTGTGAAATATGTATCCATCCAGAATTATTTTCATGATCAATTATTTTTCTAAAATTATAAGACTTATCAATTATTAAAACTGGTAAAAATTTTTTTTTATAGATTAGTTTTATAGGATGTTCAAAGGAGGGACCTTGTCTTAAATTAACAGTATCGCTTCTTAAAGTTAAATAATAATTATTTTGTGCAAGCAAAGTTGAAAAATGGAAATACGATATAATAATCGTTAAAAATATTTTAAACATGATAATGATTATTTTTACAATCTGGATTTTTAGATAGTCTGACCTTTCTAAAATCTGAATTTAAAGAGTTAAAAATCATTATTTTACCTATCAGATTACTATTTATATCGAGGATTGATTTTAAGACTTCATTTGCTTGCATTGATCCCGCCATACCTGCGAGTGTAGTCATAATGCCCTCGCTTTCACAATTTATATCATTAGGTGGATCTTTAGGCATAAAACATCTGTAACAAGGGGTCTTTTTTCTAAAATCGAAATGAAAAAGTTGGCCATCAAATTTATTTATGGCAGATGAAATTAAAACTTTTTTATTTTTTACACAATAATCATTTATTAAAAGTCTTGATTTAAAATTATCTGTTCCATCACAAACAACATGATAATTTTTTAAAATATTATCAATATTAGAATTATCAAGTCTTTTTGTATAAATAGAAATTTTAATATCTTTATTAATTCTTTTTGCTACTTTTTTTATAACTTTGGTCTTAAACTTTCCTATATCGTTTTTAGTGAAGAGTACCTGCCTACTTAGGTTAGATAACTCAATTTTATCATCATCCACTATGCCAATACATCCTACTCCAGAGTATGCAAGATATTGGATAAGTGGACATCCAAGACCACCAGCCCCAATAACAAGGACTTTTCCTTTAAAAATTTTTTTTTGTCCAGCAATACCAATTTTTTTTAAAATTAATTGTCTGTAGTATTTCTTAAAATCTGCTTTTCTAATTGAATTTTTTTTCATTAGATAAAAAAGTTTTGATAATTTTACGCACTATTATCGAAGCTATAAATTTCTTTGAACTTTTCTTAATTTTATCTGTTTTACCATTTTTATCTATAATAGTGACTTCATTAAAGTCTTTGTTAAAACCAAAATCTGGATTTGAAACGTCATTTGCAACCATTAAATCACAAAATTTCTCTTCCATTTTTTTTTTGGAATTTTCGATTATATTTTCTGTTTCAGCAGAAAAACCAACCAAAATTTTTGGTTTATACCTATTGTTTGCTCCTAAATAACCCAATATATCAACATTTTTTTCAACTTTTATTTCACTCATTTTTTTTTCTTTTTTAATTTTATTTTTTTTAACCTCTATAGGTTTAAAATCAGATACTGCAGCAGCACAAACCGCAATATCCGCTGGCAGGCTTTTCTTTATCATTCCCAACATTTGTGTTCCTGAAGTAACTTTTTTAACCCTCAATTCTTTAGTATGAATTATGTTTGACGGTCCTGATATAAGGGTTGTTCTAATTCCTAGCCTTGATAATTCTTTTGCTATCTCATAACCTTGTTTGCCACTTGACTCATTTGTAATGTATCTAACGGGATCCAAATATTCTCTAGTAGGACCAGATGTTACAATGGCTTTAATTTTTCTTTTTTTAAAATAATCTTTTTTCTTAAAAAAATTTTCTAAAAAAGAGAGAATTTTAATTGAGCTTGACATTTTACCTTTACCAAATTCTCCACAAGCCATTTCTCCATCCTCTGGCCCAATAAACCTATATCCATACTCTATTAAAGTTTTTAAATTTTTCTGTGTGGCTTTATGTATCCACATTCTTACATTCATTGCAGGAGCTAAAAATATATCTTTGTTTGATGCTAATATAACTGTGGATGCAAGATCGTCGGCGTTTCCCCTGCTTAATTTTGACATAAAGTTTGCCGTAGCAGGTAGAACCAAAATTAAGTCAGCCCATCTTGACAAAGAAATATGGTCAATCTTACCTTTCAATTTATTTTCAAAAGTGTCTTCAAATACTCTTGTTTTTAAAAGCGAAGATACCGATAAGCTTGTAACAAATTTTTTTCCACTTTTAGTTAAAATTACTTTTACATATGCCTTTCTTCTTTGAAGTAATCTTATTAGATCAAGAGCTTTATATGCTGAAATACCTCCACCAATAATAATCAGAATTTTCTTATTTTCTAAGCTCATTAAGTTATTAAAATACTATAAACAATCCTATTACAACCCCTAAAAATATAATTAATATATTGTTTCTCATATTTTTCATTTTTAATTCTTCTAGTTCAATATTTTTGCTTCCATCTACTTGTAAATTTAGCTTTCCCTCAGCGAGCATCTGCAAAGCAATATTTGCTTTATCCATAACATCAGGTAGATCAGGTATTTTCTCTAACACTTCTTTGGAAACCTCAATAGTTTTTTTTATTTTTGACTCTGGTCCTTTTTCATTTTTAATCCAATCTTCTAAAATTGGTCTAGATATTTCCCATATATTTGCCTCAGGATTTAATTTTCTTGCAAGACCCTCAACAGAAACCATTGTTTTTTGAAGAAGCAAAAGTTGTGTTTGTGTTTGCATATTAAACTTTTCAGTAATATCAAACAATTGAGATAACAAGTTTCCACCAGAAATATCCTTAATGGCTTGACCAAAAATCGGTTCACCGATAGATCTTAAAGCTTGCGCTAGTTCATCCTTAGAAGTGTTTTGAGGCACTAACCCTGCAAGTAAATGAATTTGGGCAACTTTGTTATAATCTCTCTTAATAAAACCATAAAGAATTTCTGCCAGATATTTTTTATTATTCTTGTCTAATCGTCCCATTATACCAAAGTCTATCGGCATAATATTTCCACCTGTATCAACAAACAGATTACCTTGGTGCATGTCTGCATGAAAAAAGCCATCCCTTACAGCTTGTTTTAAAAAGGTTTGAATGAGATTTCTTGATAATTTTTTAAAATCAACATTAGAATTTTTCAGCCTCTCAGTATCTCTAATTGGGATAGAGTCAATTCTATCTAATGCAAGAGTCTGCTTAGAGGTAAAATTCCAGTATATTTTGGGGACTTTAATAAAGTTATCATTTTTTGTATTTTCATAAAGTTCACTTGCTGCAGCAGCCTCGAACCTCAGATCCATCTCTACATTTGTAATTTCTTTTAATAAATGAATTACTTCAACCAATTTGAGTCTTTTAGTTTTTCGAAAAAAATTTTCGATTAAATATGCAAGAAACATTAATGCATCAAGTTCTTCATTCACAATTTTATGAATATTAGGTCTTAATACTTTTAAGGCTAAGTTTTTTTCTCCGTTTTTAACTTTAATCTTTATGAAGTGAACTTGCGCTATTGATGCTGCAGCTATTGGCTCATCAATAGAAATTATTTCACTGTATGATTTGACCCCGATTTCTTTTCTAATAATCTCTTTTGCCTCATTTGTACTAAAAGCAGGTAATTTATCTTGTAATCTTTCTAAGTTTTTTGCAATTTCACCACCAATAATATCTGGTCTTGTCGCCAAAAATTGCCCTAATTTAATAAAAGTAGTACCCATACCTTGTAATGCTACGCAAAGTTTTTCTCCTGAAGTTTTATTTTTAATATCATATTTACTTTTTGTTCCTAGGGAAAATATAGAAAATATAAATTTAAAAAATCCAGGTAAGGGTTTAATTTCATCAATAACATCTGGTGCGCCTGAAACTGCTAGCTTTCTTAATATTTTATATAAATTAAATATTTTTTTTAGCATTATCAAATTTTCCAACCAGAGTGTATCGCAACAACGCCACCTGAAAGATTTCTAAATTCTATATCAGTAAAACCTGAGTCTTTTAATTTTTCGACAAGTTCATTTTGCGAATGGAAATTATCTATACTTTTAACTAAATACTCATAAGGTTCGGATTTTCCCACCAAGTACTTTCCAATAAAAGGTATTGCTTTAGAATAAGTTTGGTAAATTTTATTTAAAAGTTCATTTTGTACTTTTGAAAATTCAAGGGAGACAAATCTACCGCCAGGTTTCAGCACTCTATAGGCCTCCTTCAAAGATTTTTCTATATCATTGAAATTTCTTAAACCAAAACTTACCACATAAACATCAAAAAGATTCTCTTGAAATGGCAATTTTTCTGCATGAGAGCATACCCATTTAACCTCTTTAAAATTTCTTAGTCTTTTTCTTCCTTCGTCAATCATTTTTTTATTTGGATCCACACAATAAATTTCTGTATCAGAACCAACTCTTTTTAAGAATTCTTTTGTTATATCTCCAGTACCCGCACTCATATCAATAATTTTCGTATTTTTAGACGGATTTATCCAATCAATTAATCTTTTTTTCCATACCCTATGAACACCTAGCGACATAACATCATTCATAAGATCGTATTTGCTTGATACATCATTAAATACCTCGTTCACTTGTTTATTTTTTGATTGATTTATATTTTTCATTTTTTATAAAGTTATATGCCAGAATTGCCTGAAGTTGAAGTTGTTAGAAGATCGCTACAAAAATTTATTATCGGTAAAAAGATTAAAAAAATAGAGATTTTAAACAAAAATTTAAGGTATAAAATAGATAAAAAGCTAAAAAAAGTCGCTGAAAACCAAAAGGTTGTTTCAACAAAAAGAAAATCAAAATATTTGCTTATTGAATTAAGTAATAAACACACAATTCTATTGCATCTTGGTATGACAGGTAAAATATTTATTTTAAAAAATAATAAAGTTTTTAAAACTAGTTTTTATTATGAAAAATTATTTTATGAAAAACACAATCACTTCATTTTTAATTTCAATAAATCAGAAATTTTAATTTATAATGATGTAAGGAAATTTGGTTTTATAAAGATATTTAAAACCAAAAATGTAAAAACTTGTTCACATATAAAAAATTTAGGTCCTGACCCTTTAAGTGAGCAGTTTAATTCTGAATATATGAAAAGAACAATTCCCAAAATTAAAAAAAATATTAAAAATTTCTTAATGGATCAAAAGTATGTTTCTGGGATTGGAAATATTTATGCGAATGAAATTATTCATCTCTCTACAATTAGTCCGCGAAAAAAAGTTTACAATTTAAGCGCTAAAAAAATCAGTTTACTTGTAAAAAATGTAAAAAAAATCCTTAAAGAGGCTATAAGATTTGGAGGTTCAAGCATTAAAGATTTTAGAGGTATTGGGGGTGACAAGGGCAATTTTCAACAAAAATTTAGAGTTTATAATCGAGAGGGTTGTACTTGTAAAAAAAAGGCCTGTGGTGGTTTAATTAAAAAAATATATATCTCTAATCGCTCTTCGTTTTTTTGCTCAATTTGTCAAAATAATTAAATATTGACCCAAATATTTCAAACATATATATGTTGCACTCATGCCAAATACAAAATCAGCTAAAAGAAAAGTTAAAAAAGTAGCCAAACAAACTATCCTAAATAAATTTTGGAAAAGAAGATATAAATTAGCCACTAAAAAGATGGAAGAAGTCCTAAAAAAAAATAATTTGAAAGAAATTCAGTCTTTCTACCCAAAGTTTCAATCTGAACTAATGAAAGTAGCTAAAAAAGGGGTTGTAAAAAAGAAAAACATTTCAAGAAAAATTTCAAGAACTTCAAAAAAAATTAAAAATCTCAAGAAATAGTTGAAATCAACAATTAATAGTTGATTTAAAAAATTTAATTCTAATATCTAAATCTAGTAAAACATTATTTGAAGTTGAATTATTTTAAAATTCTATTTGAGCGTTAAAAAATCTTTAAAATCAATTTTTTAAATTTATTTTAAAATACAACCCACAGAGATTGAATTAAAAAAAAAATAGATATAGAAAATATCTTTCACAAAAATAAAATGGACAAAAAATCGCTTAAAGTAAATCTGCAAACTTCTTCAGAAGAAAACTTTCTGAAATGGGATTTGGTTCAAGAAAATCTTAAAAACTCATTAGGTGCACAAATTTATGAAAGTTGGTTAAAAAACATCAGACTAATAAAAGAATATAATCATTTTGTTATTCTTGGAGTTCAGACAAGATTTTTTAGGGACTGGATTACTTCAAGATATGCTGACAAAATTCTTGATGAAATTCGAAAACATAAACTAAGTATAAATAGATTGGAATTCAAGGTTCAAGAGACAAGAGATGATAATAAGACATCATATACCCAAAATTTTAATAATGTTTCCGAAATTAAAAATTCAGTGCTTAATTATAATAGATTAAACCCAAATCTTACTTTTGAGAATTTTATTATAGGAGAGAGTAATAAGTTAGCATATCTTTCATCACAAAAAATCTGCACACAATTATCAAGATATAATCCACTTTTTATTTATGGCGGGGTTGGACTAGGAAAAACACATTTAATTAATTCAATCGGTCTTAAACTTAAGGAAAAAAACAATGTGATGTTTATATCTGCAGAAAGGTTTATGTATCAATTTATTAAATCAATAAAAAAAAATGAAATGGTAAAATTTAAGGACTTTTTTAGAAGAGCTAACGTTTTTATAATTGATGACATACAGTTCATTAGAGGAAAAGAGGGTTTGCAAGAAGAGTTTTTTCATACATTTAATAGCTTGTTTGATAAAAGCTCTCAAATAGTAATTTCTTCAGACCGCGCCCCTAATAAGCTTGATAGGGTCCAGGATAGAATTAAGTCTAGATTATCGGGCGGACTAGTAGTTGATATCGGAAATCCAGAATATGAACTTAAATTGAAAATACTTAAAACGAAAATTACCGAATTTGAAAATACATTTAAGGAATATCCAAATTTAAATGAGAGTGTTATTGAGTTTTTAGCCAAGGACTCAAACTCTAATATTAGAGAGTTAATTGGTGTTTTTAATAGAATTGTTGCTTTCAGTAAAATGAGCAAAAAACAACTAAATGTAAATGATTGTAAAATTATTTTAAAAGATGTTTATAAAAATAGCAAAATTATAACTATCGAAAAAATTCAAAATGTTACTTCAAACTTTTATAGTTTAAGTTTAGATGAAATGTTATCCCAAAGAAGATCAAGACCTCTAGCTCGTCCGAGGCAGATAGCTATGTATTTAGCAAAAAAATTGACCACAAGATCTTTACCTGAAATTGGAAGAAAATTTGCAAACCGTGATCACACTACCGTTATACACGCAGTCAAGACAGTTGATAAACTTTATCAAAACAACGACGAAATAAAAAAAAATATTGAGGATCTAAAATCAATCATTTTAAGCGACTAAATGCATTTTCAAATAAAAAGAGATATTTTACTTAAATCATTAAACTTTGCACATAATATTATCGAAAAAAAAAATACGCTACCAATCCTTTCAAATGTTTTATTAGAGGTAAAAAATAATAAACTCAGCATAGTTGCAACAGACTTAGATCTTATATTTTTTGATCAAATCTCTGATTTAAAAGTCACAAAAGAGGGGAGTACTACAACCTCAGCTACTGTTCTTCATGATCTATTAAGAAAACTTACATCAAATCATGATGTTATCTTTAATTTAAAAGATGAAAATAAATTAAATATTTCAGCAGAAAACTCAAAATTTAACTTGTTATGCCTTCCAGTAGACAATTTTCCAAATTTTTCTGATAATTTTGATGAAGGAGAAATTTTGCTAGAAAGTAAAGCCTTTTTATCTCTTTTAAAAAAATCGAGAGTTTCTATGTCGAATGATGAAACAAGACATTATCTAAACGGTATATATATTCATGTTAATGAAATTAACGGAAAAAATTTTTTAACTGGAGTTGCAACTGATAGTCATAGATTGTCATCTAGTAGCATGATTTTAAAAAATTCGGTTGTGCCCAAGTCATTTATATTACCAAAAAAAACTGTATTTCAATTATGTAGTCTTTTAGAAAATAGTTTAGAAAATATTTCGGTCTTAACAAGCGATACAAAGGTTCAATTTAAAATTGGAAATACAAAAATAACTTCAAAAATAATAGATGGAAAATTTCCAGATTACAAAAAAGTTGTGCCAAAAAATAATTCAAGAATACTATCTGTAAATGCAAAAGATTTAATTAATTCTGTTGAAAGAGTCACCACTGTATCTTTAGATAAAAAAGAAGGAGTAAAAATAATTTTGGATAAAAACAATATTCAATTATTTGTAAATAGCTCTACGTCGGGTGAAGGAAAAGAGAATTTAAGTGCAGAATATAACTCTGAACAACTTACAGTTAGTTTTAATTCACGTTACCTATTAGATATAGCTTCAGAGATTGAGGATGAGAATATTATAATTAAATTTAATGATGCAACTTCACCAGTTTTGATACAGGACAATTCAGATAAAAATAGTTTTTTTGTTATAATGCCAATGAAAATTTAAATTTTGCCAACCTACGAAATAAATTTTATTTATCTCTTATTATCCTTATTCAACAATGATTATTTAATAAGCTTTATTAAGACCATTTTATCTAAACAGTAAAAAATGATATAATCCGCTTTTCAAAATAATGAATTCTAATCAAAAAAACACAACTCAATCGTATAAAGCTGACTCTATTAAAGTACTTAAAGGATTAGACGCAGTCAGAAAAAGACCAGGAATGTATATAGGTGATACGGATGATGGTTCTGGTCTACATCACATGGTTTTTGAAGTTGTTGACAACTCTATAGATGAGGCGATAGTTGGTTTTTGTAAAAATATTTCAGTAACTTTACACAAGAATAATTCTGTTACTGTAATAGATGACGGTAGAGGAATTCCAGTGGACTTACACAAAGGTGAAAAGAAATCAGCTGCAGAAGTAATAATGACACAGTTACATGCCGGTGGTAAATTTGATCAAAACTCATACAAAGTTTCAGGAGGATTACATGGAGTTGGTGTTTCAGTTGTAAATGCTCTGTCAGAAAAACTCGAGTTAACAATTTTCAGAGATGGAAAAGAATATTTTATACCTTTTAAAAATGGAAAAGCCTTAAATTCAATCAAGTTCCAAAAAAAAACAAAACAGTCTGGAACTAAAATTAATTTTCTTCCCTCAAAAGAAATTTTTTCAAATATTAAATTTAGTTTAGCTACACTTCAAAAAAAAATGAGAGAATTAGCATTTTTAAACAAAGGTCTCAAAATTAGTTTAATTGATGAAACACATGCAAAAATGAAAGTTTATGAACATAAATATGATGGAGGTGTTGCAGAATTTGTTAATTATCTTGATCAAAAGAAACCAATTTTGATTAATAAAAATGAAAAAGCTGTTTTTAAAAAACCTATTTACCTAAAAGCAGATAAAAACAATGTTAATGTTGAATGTTCTTTACAATGGAATGCCGGCTTTTCCGAAGATGTTATGGCTTTTACAAATAACATTCATCAAAAAGATGGTGGAACACACTTACTAGGTTTTAGAAGTGCACTTACAAGAATTATTAATAAATATGCGTCTGAAAAAAATCTAACTAAGAGAAATAAAGTTGTAATTGGGGGTGAAGATATTAAAGAGGGTTTAACAGCTATTCTTTCAGTGAAAATGCCAGACCCTAAATTTTCATCACAAACCAAAGATAAACTGGTTTCTTCAGAAATTAGAAATATTGTAGAGTCTGTGGTTAATGAAAAAGTGACAATATGGTTTGATCAAAATCCTTCAGTAGTTCGATTAGTTTTAGATAAAGTTTTACAAGCCGCTATAGCTAGAGATCTTGCTAGAAAAGCTAGAGATAGTGTTAGAAGAAAAGGCTCGTTAGAATTATCTGGCCTTCCAGGTAAATTAGCCGATTGTCAAATATCATCAATGGCAGGCACGGAATTATTTATAGTTGAGGGAGATTCAGCAGGTGGATCCGCTAAACAAGGAAGAAAAAGAGAATTTCAAGCTGTGCTTCCATTAAGAGGAAAAATTTTAAATACATATGTAAATGAAAATAAGAAAAAAAATGGATCAAATGGTGCTCATGAAAATAAAACATTATCTAAAATGATGTCTTCAAATGAAATTGTAACTTTAATTAACGCATTAGGAACCGGTTCTACAAACTTTAACTTAGAAGATCTTAGATATGAAAAGATTATAATTATGACCGATGCTGATGTTGATGGCTCACATATAAGAACACTTTTATTAACATTTTTTAATAACAAGCCATTTAATGAATTAATTGAAAAAGGTCATTTGTATTTAGCACAACCACCTTTGTTTAAAGTCACTAGAGGCTCAAAAAGCACATATATAAAAAATGAAAAAGATTTAGAAAAACATATTCTAAAATCAAAAAATAACAGTAAAAAATTAAGTAAATCTGAAATAGATAAGTTTATGAAAGAAGAAAAAGAAAAGTTAAAAATACAGAGATTTAAAGGTTTAGGTGAAATGAACCCAGAAGAACTATGGGATACTACTTTAAATCCAGAAAAAAGAACTTTGTTAAGAGTAGAATACTCTAAGGGAACAAAAGAAAAATCTAAAGAGGATCAGAATATTATAAGGGTATTAATGGGCGATGAAGTGGCGCCAAGAAAAGATTTTATCACTGAGAAGGCCCTGGAAGTAGAAAATCTAGATATATAAAATACATGAAATTTAACGATCTTCTTAAATTTGAGGAGGATTTACGACTTGAAAAAAGGACAGTTGTCATTTTAAGATGGATAGCCCTTATTGGACAATTAATTACTATTTATTTTGTTCACTTTTATGTTCAATTTACATTACCTTTAATATTTTGCTCACTAACTATTTTTTTTGGCGGTCTAACTAACATTTTTATTCAATTTAATTTTAAAAAAAATCAATTAAGCAATATAGAGTCAACAATACTTTTATTTTATGACGTTATTCAATTATCTGTTTTGTTATATTTAACGGGCGGTGTTTCAAATCCTTTCATAATTTTCTTAATAGTACCTGCTTTAATAAGCTCAACCTTGTTAAATCTTGCTAGTACATTATTTTTATCAATTATAACAATTATAGCGCTTGTGATTTTGACTTTTAATTATTTCCCTTTGCCAAATGCAGGGAACTTACATTTTCATGTCCCTGATTACTATATTTTATCAATACCCTCAGCCTTAGTTATAGCTTTAATTTTTCTAAACTATTTTGGATTTCGCTTTGGTTTTGAGGCAAGGAAGCGAGGAAAAGCTTTAAGCAGACTAGAACTAGTTTTAGCTAAAGAACAAGAATTAGAGTTAATAGGCCATCAAGCAGCCGCTGCAGCTCATTCTTTGGGAACACCACTTTCTACAATTACTGTAGTAGCAAAAGAATTAAAAAAAGATATAAAAAAAAACAAGGAATTTGAAGAAGACATAGATATTATTTTGGATCAGGCCAGAAAATGTGGGGAAATATTAAAAAAAATATCCCAAAATAAGGTAATTGATGATGAAATAGTGAAAAATATATCATTTCAAGATTTACTTTTCGAAATATCTAAATCTTTTGAAGAAATATCCGATAAAAATATAAATCTAGATTTAACAAAAGCAAAAAAGAAAATTCCATTAACAAGATCTCCAGAAATCACTTATGGAATAAGGAATTTCCTTGGTAATGCAGTGAAATTTTCTAAAAAAAATATAGATATATGTCTCGAATCCAATAGCAATATAACAATTTTAAAAATATCAGATGATGGCCCTGGATTTCCTGATGATATTTATAAAGTAATAGGCGAACCCTATATTGCCTCGAAATCAAAAAAACTTAAATCAAAAGCAGGTTTAGGATTAGGAACATTTATAGGAAAAACTTTATTGGAAAGAAAAAAAGCCAACATTGAATTCTTGAAATCCAATGATGGTGGAGCATTAGTTGAAATTTCATGGAATAACAAAGATTTTGTTTGAAAGTAGTTATCTAGGTTGCTGTTGTGTTAAACAATGAATTGTTCCAAATCCCCAAACAAGTACTGAACAATCAATTGGAACAATCTTTCTATTTTTAAAATGTTTTTTGAATATCTTTAAAACAACTTTATCATTTGGATCATTAAAAACTGGAACTAAAACTATTTTATTTGCAATGTAAAAATTTAGATAACTTGCAGGTACCCTAATACCTTTAATAAATTTTGGTTTTGGCATGGGTAAATAAATAATATTAATTTTTTTATCTTCCTGATTTTTAAATTTTTTTATTATTTTAATATTTTCGTCTAAATCCTTGAAGTTTTTGTCTTTTTTATTATTTTCTTTAGCAATGAAAATTTTATTTTTTTCAACAAATCTGGCAATATCATCAATATGCCCATGCGTATCATCACCATAAATTCCTTTATTTAACCAAATTATTTTTTTAATCCCGAAATATTCATTAAATATATGAAAATAGTCTGTTTCAGTAAGACCTTTATTTCTTTGTTGAACTTTACTGAGTAAACATTGTTTTGTAGTTAAAAGATAACCACTACCATTAACATCAATTGATCCACCTTCTAAAACAATTTTTTTATTTTTATATTTTGGATTTATCAAAGATATTTTGGTGAATTTTTTCACTTTGATATATGCTTTATTATCCTTTTTGAAATTCTTGTATTTTGCCCAAGCATTAAATTGCCAGTTTGTGAGAAATTTTCTATCTTTATTATTTTTTATGAATATTGGTAAAAAATCTCTAGTCCAAGCCCTATTAGTTTTACAAAAAATGAAATTAATATTAGTTAATTTGGTTTCAAGAATTCTTAAAAAAAAAGTTGCTTTTTTTTGTTCAGATTTATTTTTAACTAAAATATTAACAAACTGTACTCTTGATAATTCACTTATTATTTTCCCAAATACAAATGGTATGTGGTTAAACTTACCTGGCCAATCTTCCTCATTGTGTGGCCACGCTATCCATGTAGATTTTTGAGGTTCCCACTCAGCTGGCATTCTAAATATGCCTTTATTCGCGATTTTAGGCATCCTTAGGGTTATTTAGTATACCTTTATAATAGTCGATCCTTCTATCTCTAAAAAAAGGCCAATGACGTCTTACATTCTCAACTTTTTTAAAATCAATATCACAAATAACAGTTTTTTCTCCAAGTTTGGCTTTAGCAATTATATTTCCACTTGGATCAAAAACAATTGTGTTTCCCCAGAATTCTAATTTCTTAGAACCTTGTTTTTCAATACCAACTCTGTTGACTGCAGCAACATAAACACCGTTTGCAATTGCATGGGATCTTTGTACTGATATCCATGAATTAAGTTGTGATTTCCCATACCTCCTTTTTTCTTTGGGATGCCAACCTATAGCTGTAGGATAAAAAAGTATTTCTGCACCCTGTAAGGATGTAAGTCTAGCTGCTTCAGGAAACCATTGATCCCAGCAAATTAATGTACCAAGTTTACCTTGATTTGTTTTAAAAGTTTTAAATCCAAGATCACCAGGTGTAAAATAGAATTTTTCATAATATTGTGGATCGTCTGGTATATGCATCTTTCTATACTTGCCAACCAGCTCCCCCTTTTCATTAATTAGCACAAGACTATTATGATAAATACCTGGTGTTTTTTTTTCAAAAATAGGTGCAATTATTATTACTTTTAGTTCTTTAGCTAATAAACAGAAAGTATTAGTTGTTTTTCCTGGAATTTTTTCAGCCAGGTTAAAATTTGAATGTTTTTCTTGCTGACAAAAATAATTTGATAAAAATAATTCTGGCAAACATATAATCTTTGCTTTTTTTTTACATGCTTCTTTGATTCTTTTTATAGCAGAACTCATGTTCTTTTTTTGGTCAGATGACATCTTCATCTGTATTAGAGCTATTCTTGTTTTTACCATTATATTAAAATAATTTTTGGAAATTTCTTCTTTCCCTAGTTTTCCAATTCTCACGATGATAAGCATCACTTGCAATTAATGGAAGTACACTTGTTGCTTCAGCAAATACCATTTGTTCTTTCGTGGTATCTACTTTGCCCCAAGAACTTGCTTCCTTCAATGTAGAACTACTACACGCTCCATCTCTTGTGTCTGCTACTGTAATCTGTATTGCATATTTATGCATATCAACTTTTTTTCCTAAAAGCTCTGCACAAACAACTGTATCTTGAGCAAAGTTTTTTGGAACACCGCCTCCAATCATCATCAAACCAGAGTTTTTTGATTTTAGTTTAATCTCGGTAAGTTCCCTAAATTCCTTTACAGAATCTATTGTAAGATGTTTATTAGGATTTTGCTCCTGATGCATTACTAATCCAAAACCAGCTGAGCTATCAGTAAATGCAGGGCAAAATATTGGAACATTATTATCGTAAGCTACCTCTATCAAAGATCCCTTTTTTTTTGAGTTTTTCTTTAAATATTTTCCCAATTCTTTAATAAACTCTCTTGAGGTGTACGCTTTAGGAGTTAGTTTATTTGCTATCTCGCATATAGTTTTATCACATGCCTGTAATTGTTCTTCATCGATATAGGTATCGTATATTCTATCTATATAATTTTCCCTCAAAACTTTATCATCTTGAAATTGACTTCCTTGGTAATGTTTAAAACCAAGAGCTTCAAAAAAATCCATATCGATAATTGAAGCTCCTGTAGCCACTATTGCGTCAACCATGTTATATTTAACTAAATCCGAATATAATTGCATACAACCTGCTGCTGATGTTGACCCAGCAATAGTTAAAAATATCGAACAATTTTTATCTTTAATCATTTCATTAAAAATTTCAGCAGCTTTTGCTGTATCCCTTGATGTAAATGACATTTTTTTCATAGACTCAATAATTTTTCTAGAGTCAAAGGAAGTTATATCAATATGTTCAACTTCAGAATTTAGTATTGATTTTTTATTGTGTCCTAATGCAGGACTATTTTTATTTGTCATTAAGCAACCAAATAATTGACATTAATTTTTCGATCGTACATCGAAAGAATAGGCTTGTCATCTACTTGGTAGATTTCATTTGAATAAAAACCATTAAATTTTGTTCTAAATGTAGTTCCATAGGCACCAAGTTGACCAAGTTCAATGTAGTCTCCTTCTTTTATATTATTTGGAAGCAAGAAGGGTCCTTTCATGTAATCTAAACTATCACAAGTAGGTCCGTAAAAATTAAAAGCTGTTAACTTTTTAGATATTACGCGACCATTTTTTATCATTTTTGACGGAAGAATAAAGTTTGGAACTCCAGCATCAAATAGTGAACCATAGGTACCGTCATTTATATAAAGTTTTTGTTTCTTCTTTAATAATATTTTTACTATTGTAGATCCTGATTCCGCAACAAGAGCTCTCCCAGGTTCACAAAATACTTCTACATTCTTGTTCAATTTTAAATCATCAAGACCCTTTTTAATTTCAGACATATAATTATCTAGAGGCTCAGGGATAAGATCAGGATAAATGGACGGAAAACCACCGCCAACATTTATAACATCTGGAACAATTTTAGTTTTCTTTATTATATTGCCTATTTCTTTTATTCCTTTTGAAAAAGAAATTTTATGCATACATTGTGATCCTACATGAAAGCTTAGCCCGACTTTTTTTCCATGTTCTTTACATAATCTTAAAAGTCCCAAAGCTTCACTTGGCAAAGCTCCAAACTTTCTAGAAAGATCAATTTCTGCGTGTTCATTTGAGACTGCAACTCTTACATATAAATTTAAATCTTTTGCATTATTTGTTGCTTCAAGAATTTTTAGAAGCTCATCTTTACTATCTAAAGCAAAATCTTTTACCCTGTATTTAAAATATGCTTCGTTAATACTTTCTTTACTTTTAACCGTATGCATAAAGTAAATTTTTACTTTACTATCAATTTTTCTAATTAATTTGACTTCATTTAAAGATGCAACATCAAAATTTTCTATACCATTGTTGATTATCAACTTAATTACTTTTTCTTGAGGATTTGTTTTAACAGCATACAAAACCTTTCCAGGAAAGTTTTCTTTAAAAAAATCAACAGACTTTTTTATTGAGTTTGGTCTTATACAGTATACTGGGTCTTCAGGTTTTAACGTGTCAACTAACTCGTCAACAGTTGCAAATTTTCTCATTTTTTTCTATGTGTCCCCCATGGTAATTACACAAAGCTTCACAAAAATTTAATAAAAGAAGCTATATAAGCCCTATATAGAGTTTTTTCACTTCATGTAAAGCATATAATTGGCTTGAAAAATTCAAATTAGTGATTAAATAAATTATATGAGCAGATTGAATAAGACACCTTCAGGTTTAAAAATTTCTGATTTTGAGGACAAAAGTCTTCTGATTGTCGATGACGATGATCCTTTTAGAGATCGACTTTCTAGAGCAATGGCAAAAAAAGGATTTGAGGTAAATAGCGCAAAAACCGTTGATAATGCTGTAAATTTAATCAATAATAAAGCACCTAAATTTGCAGTAGTAGATTTAAGATTAGAAAATGGCAATGGTCTCGACGTGGTAAAAGCTATCAACTCAACAAAAAAGGATAGCAGAATTGTTATGCTGACAGGCTATGGAAATCTACCCACAGCGGTTGCTGCTATCAAGGCGGGAGCAATAGATTATATGGCAAAACCTGTAGATGCTGATGATGTTGAGGCTGCCTTATTAGCTGAACCTGATTCGAAAGCAAAACCCCCTGAAAACCCAATGTCAGCAGACAGAGTTAAATGGGAGCATATAAACAGAGTCTTTGAGCTGTGCAACAGAAATGTGTCTGAAACAGCCAGAAGACTTAAAATGCATCGAAGAACCTTACAAAGAATTCTTTCGAAAAGATCTCCGAGATAATAATTAAAATTTTCTAAATTTTATAAGTTTTGGTACGAGGATTGCTAAAATAAGTACCTTAAAGACTTCTGCAAGTAAAAATGGTTGAGCTCCAACAACAAATACATTTTCCCAGCCGGTAAATTTTATAAGCCACAAAATACCAAAAAGATATATTGAACTGACTGATATGATTAATTTTAAAAAATTCAAAACAAAGCTATCTTTGAAGCTAAAATATCCAGAAAGAAAAACTGCAACTAAAAATCCAACTAAATAACCCATTGTAGGTCCGAAGAAATATACTATCCCCACTCCTTTTTCAGGTGTACCAGCAAACACTGGTAAGCCAAGAATTCCTTCAAATAGATAAAGACTTACCGAAAATAATCCCAGTTTCCAACCAAGAGTAACCCCAATTAGCAAAACAACAAAAGTTTGCATAGTCATGGGTACAGGATAAAAAGGGATTTTTATTTTTGAAGACACTGCAAGAATTATAGTTGCAACTATTGCTAAAAAAATCTTTTTAAATACAGATGTGTCTTTAAAATTTTTAATTAATTCCATGATTATATTTTTACTCGTATTTAATCATAAAAGCTAGTTATTTGTTAGCTCAATAAATATATCCTCCAAATCACCATCGTCAGTTGAAATATCGACTATTTCCGCATTTTCTTTAACTTTATTTATTATAACGTCAAATTTAAATTTTTTTTTATCATATATCGCTAATATTTCCTTTCCTTTCTTTTGAAATTTCACACCAGAAATTTTGATTTTTTCAAAATTATTTAGATTATTAACCTTAAATCGTATTTTTTTACTTTCAATTCTTTGTAAAAGATTTTCTGTAGTTTCTAACGCTACAAGGTTCCCTTTATTTATTATTGCAATACGATCACATAATTCTTCTGCTTCATAGAGTTGGTGGGTTGTAAGTATTATTGTTACTCCGAGTTTATTTAATTCTATTATATTGGAAAATAAATTTTTTCTTAGTTCAACATCAACACCAGCTGTTGGTTCATCTAAAATCAATATTGGTGGTTGATGAACCATAGCTTTAGCTATAAGCAACCTTCTTTTCATACCTCCGGATAAAGATCTAGCGTAAGAATTTGCTTGTTTATCTAATGATACCATTTTTAAGATAGTATCTGTAATTCTATTTTCTTTTTTTACACCATAAAGACCAGCTTGTAGCTCAAGTAATTTTTTTGGGCTAAAAAATGCATCAAGATTAACTTCTTGTGGCACAATTCCTAATGAAGCTCTTACTTGCCTCGGATTATCGTCTAAATCAAAACCCCAAACATCAACCTTACCAGATGTTTTAACTGTCAACCCCCCTAAAATATTTATGAACGTAGTTTTACCAGCTCCATTTGGACCTAATAGACCAAAGATTTCTCCTTGAAAGACACTTAAATTTAATTTGTTCAAAGCCAGAGTGGAATTTATTGATGCCCCATCTTTCTTGTATATCTTACTTAAATCTTTTGCACTTAATGCAATTTTATTCATAATCTAATATCATATTAGCATTAAAAAAATTAATATATCATTAATAATGAGCAAAATAAAAAAAACAGATCATTTTTATTTAGTAGATGGCTCCGGATATATCTTCAGAGCATATTATGCTTTACCTCCTTTATCTAGAAAAAGTGATGGTCTACCAACCGGTGCAGTAATAGGTTTTAGTAACATGTTGTTTAAATTGTTAGAAGACTCAAGGTCTGATGATAGTAAAAACAAACCTACACACTTTGCAGTAATCTTTGATTCAGCTAGAAAAAATTTTAGAAATGAGATTTATAAAGATTATAAAGCAAATAGATCAGAAGCTCCTGATGATTTAGCTCCACAATTTGAATACATAAGAAAAGCAGTAAGGGCTTTTAATCTTCCTTCAATTGAGCAAATTAATTATGAGGCTGATGACTTGTTAGCAACTTATGCAAAACAAATAATTAAAGTTGGTGCTAAAGTAACAATAATCTCATCTGATAAAGATTTAATGCAGCTAGTATCCAAAGATATAAGACTTTTTGATCCCATGAAAAGTAAAGTAATAGGAAACAAAGAAGTTGAAGAAAAATTTGGAGTTAAACCCGAACAAGTTATAGATGTTCAATCTTTAGCTGGAGACTCATCAGACAATATCCCAGGAGTTCCAGGAATTGGTATTAAAACTGCTTCTGAACTTATTAAAAAGTTTAAAAATCTAGAAAATTTATTAAATAAAGCTAATACTATTCCCCAAAAAAAAAGAAGAGAAACTCTAATTGATAATAAGAAGTCAGCATTACTTAGTAAAAAACTTGTAACTTTAAAAAATGATGTTCCTGTTAAAGAAAAACTTGAAAACTTTTTAATTAAAGATGTAGATAAAGAAAAATTATATAGTTTCTTAAGAGAAATGGAATTTAACAGATTATTAAGCCAGGCTATTAGTTTCTATGGAGAACCAAAAAGTAAAAAAATAGATCATAAAAAAGAGAATGGGTTTAACAAAATTGATGTGAATAGTTACTCTACAATAACTGATGAAAAAACTCTTGATAAATGGATATCAACTATTAAAGATAAAAAAATTATTTCAGTTGATA
>CACHWO010000007.1 GCA_902583685.1 uncultured Pelagibacteraceae bacterium | reverse complement strand
TCTTCACTTATTTAAATTGAGCCTTTGGTTGAAGGTATAGAATTTTTAATCCTTTTATCAATTTCAAATGCCTCCTTAAGAGATCTTGCCAGTGCTTTAAAACAAGACTCTATTTTGTGATGACTATTTTCCCCATAAATATTTTCTATATGGAGAGTAATTCCTGCAGACTGTGAAAAAGCTTGAAACCATTCTTTAAAAAGTTCGGTCTCCATTTCACCTAACTTTTCAACTTTTAAATCTACTTTCCAAATTAAATATGGTCTGTTTGATATATCCAAAGATACTCTTGTTAATGTTTCATCCATCGGAATATGGGTAGTGGAATATCTTTTTATACCTTTTAAATTTCCTGCAGCCTTTTTAATAGCTTCACCTATAGCTATACCCGTATCCTCTGTAGTATGATGTAAATCTATATGTGTGTCGCCTAATGCTTTTATTTTCATGTCTATGAGTGAGTGCTTAGATAATTGCTCTAGCATATGATCCAGAAAACCTATTTTGGTCTTTATGTCATATTTACCTTTTCCATCTAAATTTACTTCAACAGAAATATTTGTCTCTTTCGTTTTTCTTTGAATTTTGGCTTTTCTTTTCATAATTTTGTAACAATATATATGAAGATATATAGCTAAATTTGTGTTTTATCAATAAATGCTAAAATTACCCCTTGAAGATTCTATATCAATCTCCACATTATAATTATAAATGAATACAAATCAAAGTTGGCATGGAACTACTATAGTTCTTATTAGAAAAGGAAACCAAACTATTGTTGCAGGTGATGGGCAAGTTAGTTTAGGAAATACTGTATTAAAAAGCAAAGCTAAGAAAGTTAGAAAGATTGAGAAAAGAAATGTGATTGCTGGTTTTGCGGGATCTACAGCTGACGCATTAACTTTATTTGAAAGGCTTGAGGCTAAATTAGAAAAGCATGCTGGAAATTTGACTAGAGCAGCCGTTGAACTTGCAAAAGACTGGAGAACTGACAAATATTTAAGAAGATTAGAAGCTTTAATGGCAGTGGCTGACAAAGAAAAAAGTTTTATAATTTCTGGCACAGGTGATGTTTTAGAACCCGAGGATGGTATTATTGGAATTGGATCAGGTGGAAACTACGCCTTAGCCGCTGCTAAAGTTTTGATAAAAACTGACATGACAGCAGAAGAAATAGCAAAAAAATCTTTGCAAGTTGCATCTGAGATTTGTGTATTCACAAATAATAATCTAACAATGGAAAAAATTTAATAATGCCTCAGAAATCCACAAATCTTAAAATTGTTAAGAATTCTTCGAAAAAAGAAAGTTCAAAAGTAAGCGCCTTATCCCCGCGGGAAATTGTATCAGAATTAGATAGGTATGTGATTGGTCAAGGACAAGCAAAAAGAGCTGTTGCTGTGGCTTTAAGAAATCGTTGGAGAAGACAAGCGCTATCAGAAGATATGCGTGACGAGGTTTTACCTAAAAACATCCTTATGATTGGACCAACAGGAGTTGGTAAAACAGAAATTTCAAGAAGATTATCGAAACTAGCGCAAGCACCTTTTATCAAGGTGGAAGCTACAAGATTTACAGAGGTTGGTTACGTGGGAAGGGATGTGGAACAAATAATTAGAGATTTAATAGAAATAGCCATCGCAATGGAAAGGGAAAAGAAAAGAAAAGAAGTCCATGCAAAAGCGCAATTATCTGCTGAGGAAAAAGTTTTAGATGCTTTAGTTGGAAAAAAAGCTAGTTTGGCAACTAGAGAGAGCTTTAGAAAAAGACTTAGATCAGGAGATCTTGACAATAATGAGATTGAAATTGAAGTAAATGATAATTCTTCAGGGGTTCCATCTTTTGAAATACCAGGTATGCCAGGTGCTAATATTGGAATGATAAATTTAGGTGAGATGCTTGGCAAGTCAGTAGGTTCGAAAGGTAAGAAAAAGAAAATGACCGTAAAAGAGTCTCATGAGATTTTAATAGCTCAAGAGTCTGATAAAATGATAGAGCAAGATAAAATAATAAAAGAAGCAAAAATTTCAACAGAAAATAATGGTATTGTTTTTTTAGATGAGATAGATAAAGTTTCTGCTAGGAGTGATAGAGTCGGTGGTGATGTTTCTAGGGAAGGTGTACAAAGAGACCTGTTGCCCTTGATAGAGGGAACAACCGTAAATACAAAATACGGTCCAGTCAAAACAGATCATATACTATTTATTGCTTCAGGTGCCTTTCAACTCGCCAAGCCATCAGATTTACTACCAGAGTTACAGGGTAGACTTCCAATAAGAGTAGAGTTAAACGCTTTAACTGAAGCTGACTTTATAAGAATTTTAAAGGAACCTGATAATAGTTTAATAAAACAATACAAAGCTTTATTAAAAACTGAAAATGTTGATTTAGAATTTTCTAATGATGGTATAGAAACTTTAGCAAAATTATCCACTGAAATTAACTCAACTGTAGAAAATATTGGTGCAAGAAGATTGCATACAATTATTGAAAAGGTTTTAGACGAAATAAGTTTTTCTGCATCAGATAAATCTGGACAAAAAGTAAAAATAGACAAAAATTATGTAATTAAAAATCTGGGAGATTTAGTTAAAGACACAGATTTATCGAAATTTATACTTTAACTTTCAATTTAATTATAATTGCACCAGCTCCACCTGAAAATTTATCTGCCTCATTAATACTCAAAATTTTAGAACTTAACTCGGTGTTATTTTTAATAAAATCTGGAATAGTGTTTCTTAACTTGCTTAATTCTTCGGATACGTAGACATTGTTTTCAGAAGTTGAATGTATACCTTTTCCCGTTATTATTAAAATTTCTGAAATATTTTTACTGATACAATCGTTTATTATTTCATAGATTTTTTCATTTGCTTGACTTATTGAATAACCGTGAAAATCGAATTTAAATTTATATTTTTTTTTATCATCTTTTTTTTCAAATAAATCTTTATCAGGAACTTTAGAATTATCTTCTACAAATTCTGTCCAATCTTTTTTATCTTGTTCGGTTAATTTTTTTTTACTCAAGTATTTTTTATTTCGGCTAAATACCAATTCGGATTTGGGCTAGATATTTTTTTTGTAAATTTCCAATGATCGATTACTGTTTTAATTTTATCTGGATTGCCCTCAATAATTTTATGATCTTTATCTTTTTTAACTGAAATTATTTCACTTACAAATTTTACTGTGCAAAATAATGCTTCAGCGGTTTTTTCAAATTTTTCAAGATTTGATGATTTTATTCCTATAAAAGTTAACTCGGATTGAATTTTCTTTTCATCTCTATCTTGTATAGCAGAATTGAAGTTATCAGCCATGTTTTTTGTAAGTAAACTTTTTAGTCCTTTTTTATCACCTTTCGAAAAAGCTGTTATAATTGTTTCATAGGCAATTTCTGCTCCTTTTAAAAACTGTTTTTTTTGAGCAGCATCAAATTCGGTAATATTCTTATTTTGCTTTTCTTGAATACTCTCTTTAAATTTCTCAAATTTTTTCTCGTCAAAACTTGAATAAACTTTATCCTGGTGACCTGTTTTTCTTCCGAGAATATTTCTCAGTCTCAAAATGATAAAACCAGCTATCATTGCTAATAAAATTATATCTAGGTATCCAAAACTATTACTCATTATTGATAAATATATATTATTAATATAACTTTCAAAATGACAAATGAACACAATATTGCTTTTTTTAGTAGCTGTTCCTGCAATTGAGATATATGTGATGATTAAAATTGGACAAAATATCGGTGCTTTTTCAACAATATCTCTGATTCTCACAACTGCATTCATAGGGATATATTTTGCAAAAATCGAGGGTATAAACACTCTTAGATCAGGTGCTTACAATTTATACAGAAACAAAATTCCGATTTATGAAATACTTTCTGGGGCATCTATAGCTATTGCAGCAATGCTTCTTATAGTTCCTGGATTTATTACTGACTTTATTGGCTTCCTACTTCTCTTAAAACCTACAAGAAAAATTATAATAAATAATTTTTTAAGTAAGAAAAATAATAACGAAAAATACAACAAAGATTTTATAGAGGGTGAAGTTTTAGAAGACGAGAAAAAAAGAGATAAAGATGAGCTTTAATTTTGTTGCTAAATATATAAAAGATATTAATTTTCATATTCCAAATTCAAAGTCTTATTTTTCAATAGGAAAAAATATCAGTAATTATAAAGTAAATTTCGATATAAAAAGTAGAAAAATAAAAGATAAAATTCTTGAGGTAGATACAAATCTCAAACTTGTGTCGGCAATAGCTGATAATAATCAAATTAATGTTTCTATATTATTTTCGTCTTTGATAAATTTAAAAGAGGGATTTAATGATAAGGAAAAATTAAAAAAAATTATACTTGTAGACGTACCAAAATCAGTTTATCCAGAAATTAGAAAAATTTTAATTTTTTTGTTTGAAAAATC
Organism: uncultured Pelagibacteraceae bacterium; assembly: GCA_902583685.1. Lineage (GTDB taxonomy): Bacteria > Pseudomonadota > Alphaproteobacteria > Pelagibacterales > Pelagibacteraceae > Anoxypelagibacter. The sequence continues at coordinate 25,792 of CACHWO010000007.1, read as the reverse complement.
TGGTTTTAAAAAAATTAATATTGATGAAAATATTAATTTTGAAATTTTGTATAAGAAAAATAATTAGAAGTAATTTTTTTTCATCTCTTCTTTAATAAATTTTTTATGTTTCTCGATTTCTTCTTGGGTTGGTTTTAAAACAAATTTAAAATTATCTTTACTCTGGGTCGGTTGATGTTTTACTTTGTTTATAATCTCGCTATTTAATGACAAAGTTGGTTCCCTTTGATCTATCAAATTTATATAAACATCTCTTAATAATTGACAATCTAATAAAGCATTATGTTTTTTTCTCTTAGAAATATCTATGCCAAATCTTTTACACAAATTATCTAAAGAATTAGATGTGCCAGGAAATTTTCCTCTAGCGATCTCGAGAGTATCTATTACGTTTTTTTTATCTATAGTTGGTTTACCTATTTTTTTTAATTCATAGTTTAAAAAGGAAATATCAAAAGGTGCGTTATGGATAATTAGCTTTTTATTCTTTATAAATTTTAAAAGCTCGTCAGAAATTTCTTTAAATTTTTTTTGATTTTTGAGTTTTTCATAATTGTAACCGTGTATTTTAAAAGCATCTTCTGATACTTCTCTCTCAGGGTTTATTAGTTTATAAAAAGTTCTTTTAGTTGGTATCAGTTCTTGAGTTTCGATACACGCAATTTCAATTATCCTATCGCCCTTTTCTGGTGATAATCCCGTAGTTTCTGTATCTAAAATTATTTCACTCATAATTTTTTTTAATTATTTTAACATTCTTTCTCAATTTTTTTAACGAAAAGTTATTATTAATTACTTCATCACAGTATTTTATTTTTTTTGCAGCCGGTAGTTGTCTTTTATCTAAAAAATTAAAAAGATTGATGCTTTTGCCTCTTCTCAAAAATCTCTTCAGTCTTAGCTTTTTTTTCGAATTTACAAATATTATCACATCATAGTTACTCATCAATTTACTTTCAATCAAAAGTGGGACCTCAAATACCAATATTTTCTTTCTTTTATTTTTTTTTGAAAATTGTCTTATTTCTTTTCTGACTAAAGGATGTACAATTTTTTCAATTTTTTTAAGTAGTGTTTTATTTTTAGATATTTTTTTCAATATTTCTTTTTTAAAATTTTTATTTGCTATAATTTTAAATTTGATTAATATTTTTTTTTTAAAATAATTACTTTTATATATTTTCTTTACAATTTTATCCGAATTGAAAAGTGGGTATTTTTTTCCTGAAAAAATTTTTGCTACTGTAGATTTTCCAGATGCTAAAGAACCAGTTATACCAATCTTAATCATTTTTAAATAATTCAAGTGTATTTGTATCTATTTTTGGAAGAATATTTGTCCAAATGTTGAAGGAGTATTTAGCTTGCCCCAAAAACATGATTTTTCCATCAATTGCTAAATTACCTCTCTTTTCCGCTGCTTTAAGGAAGTTCGTTTTTTGACTATAAATCAAATCAATAAATATTGATTTTTCTTGATTGCTTTTTTTATTTTCATATTCATTAAAATCAATGTTTATAAGATCAGTTTTAGCAAGCCCCATGCTCGTAGTATTAATGACAATTCCACACTTTTTTTTAGGTTTTTCCTCCCAATTTAATATTTCGATTTTATCGAATTTATCTTTAAACATATTTTTTAGTTCTATTGCTTTATCCTTTGTCCTATTACTTAAATAAATTTGCTTTGATCCAAAACCCCACAAAGCGTCTAGAACAGCACTAGTAACGCCACCTGCCCCTAATATGAAAACAGATTTCTTCTCATCCATAATGTTTGAAGCTTTTAAACAATCTAGAAAGCCCAGGCTGTCAGTATTCCAACCTATTATTTTTCCATTTTTTTTTGAGATTGTATTGACTGACCTTAGGTCTTCTGCGGTTTTATCTAATATATCACAAAAAGGTATAATAGACCTCTTAAAAGGTACGGTAATATTTAAGCCTGCTAGCTTATCATTTTTAATTTCTAAAATAACTTTTTTTAAGTCATCTTCTGTTACTTTTCTTTTGTCATAGTTGTGATTTGATAAATTGTACTTTTTAAACCAATAATTATGTAATTTTGGTGACAAAGAGTGTTTGATTGGATTTCCAATTACTAAATATTTTTTCATTTTTTTGCTTTTCTACTTAATGTATCAATAAAAAATAGATCTAAAGCAGGTAATAATGCAAACAATTCTAGCGCATGTCCAGAATTACCTAGATTTTTTTGGACTAAATAGAGGATAATACAAACTACGAACCAAATTAAAATTAACATTATGAATTGCTTAAATACTCCTTAATTTGTTTAACTGGAAGACCCATAATTGAATCTTCGTTACCCTCGATTTTAGCAAATAATGATCTACCATCTGCTTCGATTTGATAAACACCATAGGCAAATAGTTTTTTATCAGAAATCTTGGACAAATAATTTTTTAATTGGTCTAAGTTCAGTTTTTTCATCGTTAAAACAGAAGTATCAGAGTAGTTCCATATCATAGATCCATTCTTAGATATACAAACAGAGCTAATAAGTTGATGTTTTTTACCATTTAATTTTTTTAAAATATTAAGTCCTTCCTCTCTAGTTTTAGGCTTAGAAATAAGGATACCGTCTATGTCAATTACACTATCAGCTCCTAAAACAATCATATCTGGTTTTTTCATGCTAACTTTGTTAGCCTTTACCTCTGCCAGATTTTTAGATATTAAAAGAGGGGAGGCGCCTTTTGAGATTAGTGAGTTTTTAATTTCATCTTCATCCACATTTGACGGAAATACCTCGAGTTTAAATCCGTATTTATCTAAAATCTGTTTTCTTACCTCGCTTTTAGAGGCTAGTATTATTTTCATTTATTCTTTTTTATTTCATAAATTTTGATAATAGATGCGGCCGTTTCCTCCACAGATCTTCTCGTTACATCTATCGATGGCCAATTGAATTTTTTAAATAAATTCTTAGAACCTTCTACTTCTTGTCTTATTTTTTCTATATCAGTATAACTTTTAAGATCTATTGAAGTACCTATGTTAACCCTGGTTTTTCTTACCTCGGACAATCTCTCAGCTTCAACGAAAAGGCCCACAACACAAAGCTTGTTGTTTTCTTTCTCAAGAATTTTTGGAATATTTTGATCTAACACTAATGGAATATTTAGCGTTTTAAATCCCCTGTTTGCCAGATAAACAGAAGTTGGAGTTTTACCCGTCCTACTTACTCCTATTAAAATAATATCTGATTTAATAATATCCTCATTTCTTTTCCCATCATCATGCGCCATTGTAAACTGTATTGCTTCTATTCTTTTGTAGTATTCTTCGTCTAATACATGCTGGGCGCTTGGCTTATGAGTTGCCTTTTGGTTTAGTAATTTAGAAAAACTTAAAATTAAATTCCCTAAGACACCAAAACAATGTATGTTTATTTTCTGACATTCGCTAGATAAATACTTAGCTAGCTTAGTATCAACAATCGTATATAATATTATAGAATTTTCTCGTGGTTTACATTGTTTCAGTATTTTATTAATTTGTTGCTCGGTTCTAATAAAAACAAATTCCTTTTTTTCGTAATCAAAATTTGCAAACTGAGATTGTAAAGCTAAGAATATCCTATCCAATGTCTCTCCGGTTGAATCTGAAATAAGAAAAATTTGATATTTAGTTGTCATTTAATGTGTGAATTGATTTGGTATAACTTAATGTTATTAATAATAATTCGTAGAAGAAAATATTTATTAACTTCTATCAACAAATATTTAACAATAGTTATCATGTTAATAAATTTATAATTAATAATTAACATTGTTTATAAAGACAATAAAACTAAGGTTATAAGCTAAAATGTCTATTTAAACATGTAGATAATATGTAATTTATCCCAATTTCACTAACTAACATGACCTATTACATCATATAAAATAAGAATTTATACTATTATTAATGAATAGATTAACTGATTGCATAATTAATAAGAAAAGTTCTTTATTACCTGTTTGGTTTATGAGACAAGCAGGTAGATATTTGCCAGAATTTAGAGAAATCAGACAGCAAAACCAAGATTTTATTAAATTATGTTGTGATGTAAATTTAGTAAAAGAAATCACTTTGCAACCAATAAAAAGATTTGACCTGGATGCGGCCATAATTTTCTCTGATATTCTTATGGTACCGTTTGGACTCGGTCAGAATGTAAAGTTTAAAAAGAATTATGGACCGTCATTAGAAGAGTTAGACTTAGATAAAATTTTGAATTGTAAAGAGGAAACTTTTATAAAAAAATTGAAGCCGGTTTATGAAGCGATTTCTTCAGTAAAAAAAAATTTAAATAATAAAAGTTGCATTGGGTTTGTCGGCGCGCCTTGGACGATATTGGTCTATATGATTAACAAAAAATCACCAAAACAAGATTTCAATTTTGAGAATTTAATTAAAGATGAATATATAATTTTAAAATTATTCGAAAAAATTAAGAAAATGATATCTATACATATTAGAAAACAAATCGAAGCAGGAGCAGATATTATACAAATTTTCGATTCGTGGGCAGGCCTAATTCCTGAAAAAAATTTAAAAACATACTGTTACGAACCAAATTTTTTTATAAAAGATTCTTTGAAAAAAACAAAAGTTCCCTTAATTTTTTTTCCCAAAGGTATTAAAAAAAACTATTTGAATTTTTGTGATGAAGTCAAACCTGACTGTATAAATATCGATCCAGACATTGATCCAGAGTGGGCAAAAAAAAATTTCAATCAAATTCCAATACAAGGAGGTTTAGATCCTAAAACACTTTTAAAAGATGAAGACACAGTTAAAAAAGAGGTAAAAAATTACATTAACATTTTTTCTGATTATCCATATATCTTCAATTTAGGACATGGAGTTTTGCCACAAACAAAAGTTGAAACAGTCAAGTTAATTACAGAAATTGTCCAAGGAAAAAGAAAATGAAAAAAGATCACCCTAAAATTAATTATGGTAAAGTAGGGTTGCTTCTTATTAATTTAGGCACACCAGACTCAACGAATTGGTGGGATATAAGAAAGTACCTTAAAGAATTTTTGTCCGATAGAAGAATAATAGAGGTAAACCCATTCCTGTGGCAAGTAATTTTAAATTTATTTATTTTAACCATAAGGCCTTCAAAAACTGCAAAAGCTTATAAAGAAATATGGATGGAAAAACAAAACATGTCACCCTTAAGATATTTTACTATTAGGCAAACAGAAAAATTAAAAGAAAAAATTAAACAAAAAGATATAATAATTGATTACGCAATGCGATATGGAAATCCAAGTATAAAAAGTAAAATCAACAAAATGCAAAAAGATGGTTGTGAAAACATAATAGTGTTACCTCTTTACCCGCAATATGCTGCAGCCACCACCGCAACAGTTTGTGATGAAGTTTATAGATGTTTAATGAATATGAGATGGCAACCAAGTTTACAAATTATTTCTCATTATGAGTCTGAGCCTTTGTATATAAACGCCCTTATAAACAGTATAACTAAAAAAATATCTGAGTTAAAATGGAAGCCAGATATTATATTAGCTTCTTATCATGGCATCCCAAAAAAATATTTTGACAATGGTGATCCGTATCATTGTTACTGTCAAAAAACGTCAAGATTATTATCAGAGAAATTTACTCAGATCCCAATCATTACAACTTTTCAATCTAGATTTGGACCACAAGAATGGCTCCAACCTTACACTGATAAAACCTTAGAGAATTTACCAAAAGAGGGAAAAAAGAATATATTAGTTATTTGTCCAGGTTTTTCATCTGATTGTGTTGAAACTTTAGAGGAAATTGCAATACAAGGAAAAGAGAGCTTTATTAATAATGGAGGAGTGAACTTTGATATGGTGCCTTGCCTAAATGATGGAAATGATCATATAGCTCTTATAGAGCATCTGGTAAATAAATATTTGATAAAATGAATGCATATTTAATATTTAAATCAGTTCATTTAATAGCTGTAATATCTTGGATGGTGGGATTACTTTATTTGCCTAGAATTTTTGTTTATCATTCTGAGACAACAAAAGACGATGTTCATGAAGTTTTTAAAATTATGGAAAGAAGATTGTTTGTTTACATTATGAATCCAGCGATGATATTATCATGGCTGTTTGGCTTTTTGTTACTTCACACTATTGGCATAGGCTCACTTAAAGAAACATGGATGATTTCTAAGCTTATATTGGTAATTTCATTAACATTTTATCATTTTTTCTTATTTAATTGCCTCAATAGATTTGCTGTAAAAAATAACAATTATTCACCTAAATTTTTTAGAATAATCAATGAAGTACCAACAATTTTACTAATTGTTATAATATTTCTGGTGGTTTTTAAGCCTATTTAAGCTTGAATATTAATTTTAATTAACTATATTAATAATACTTACCTTAAGAAATCAATCATATGAACTTACAAGAATTAAAGAAGAAATCTCCATCAGAACTCATTACCCAAGCTGAAAAGTTGGGCATAGAAAATCCAAGCACATTAAGAAAACAAGAAATACTTTTTTCGATTTTAAAAAAACTTGCAGAAAAAAATGAACAAATTACTGGGGGTGGAGTTTTAGAAGTGCTCCAAGATGGTTTTGGTTTTCTTAGAGCAATAGAATCTAATTATCTTCCGGGTCCAGATGATATTTATGTTAGTCCTAGCCAAATAAGAAGATTTGGACTTAGAACCGGAGACTCAGTCGAGGGAGAAATAAGAGATCCTAAAGACGCAGAAAGATATTTCGCTTTATTAAAAGTAAATCAAATTAATTTTGAAAATCCTGAGAAGGGAAGAAACAAAATTGCGTTTGATAATTTAACTCCTTTATATCCAAACAATCAACTTAAAATGGAAATTGAAAAAAATACAACAGAGAAAAAACCCGACCAGACCGCTAGATTAATTGATCTAGTTAGCCCAATTGGCAAAGGTCAAAGATCTCTTATCATTTCGCCACCAAAAGCTGGAAAGACAATAATTCTTCAAAATATTGCGAATTCTTTAGCAGAGAATCATCCAGAATGCTTTCTCATGGTTTTACTAATTGATGAAAGGCCCGAGGAGGTTACAGATATGCAAAGAACTGTTAAAGGGGAAGTTATTAGTTCAACGTTTGATGAACCTGCTGCCAGACACGTTGCAGTAGCAGAAATGGTAATAGAAAAAGCTAAAAGATTAGTTGAACATAAAAAAGACGTTGTTATTTTATTAGATTCGATAACTAGATTAGGAAGAGCGTATAATGCAGTGGTTCCTAGCTCAGGTAAAGTTTTAACCGGTGGTGTAGATGCAAATGCTCTTCAAAGGCCAAAAAGATTTTTCGGAGCAGCTAGAAATGTTGAACAAGGTGGTTCGCTCACAATAATATCCACTGCTCTAATAGATACTGGAAGCAGGATGGACGAAGTTATCTTTGAAGAGTTCAAGGGAACAGGTAATTCAGAACTAATACTAGATAGAAAAATAGCTGATAAAAGAATTTATCCAGCTATAGATATTACTCGCTCAGGTACAAGACGAGAAGAACTTCTATTTAAAAAAGAAGATTTAACTAAAGTTAACGTTTTAAGAAGAATCATAAGCCCTATGGGGACAATGGATGGTATTGAGTTCTTAATGTCGAAACTAAAAAATACTAAAAATAATGCAGACTTTTTTGTATCAATGAACAAACCAAGTTAGTGGTTAAAGTGTCTGTAACCAGTAAATATCATTTTAACTTTTTCTTTGTTAGCTAACTTTATTGCTTCGTTATCTCTGATAGAACCACCTGGTTGAATGATTACTTTTACACCTGCTTTTATAAGAGTTCTAATCCCGTCTGGAAAGGGAAAAAAAGCATCTGAAGCTGCAACTGAACTCTTTAATTTTTTTTGTTGAAATTTTTTGGCTTTCTGAGTTGCAATCTTACAGCTATCAATTCTGCTGGGTTGACCTGCCCCAATACCAATTGTAGAAAAATTATTTGTTATTACTATTGAATTAGATTTAACAAACTTACTAATGTTAAATGCAAACTCGGCATTTTTGAGCTCTTTTTTTGTAGGTTTGAGTTTAGTTACAAATTTTATTTTTTTTGCATCTAAAACTTTGTAATCTCTATCCTGACTAAGAAATGAATTTCCAAAGTACTTAATTCGATCATTAGTCTCATTTTTAAATCTTGAAATATCTATCAATATAAGATTTTTTCTAGCTGAGAAGATCTTTAGTGCATCTTTGTCTATACCTTTTGCTAAAATAACTTCGAAGAAAACTGATGACATTTTCTTAGCTATATTTTTTTTAATTTTAAAGTTACATGCAACAATGCCGCCAAAAGCACTGATTGGATCGCAGTTTAATGAATTCTCAAAAGATTTAATCGGAGAATTATTGGTAGACACACCACAAGGATTTGCATGTTTTATTATAACAGTACCTGTCTTTTTAAGGGACGACAATATTTCTAAACCAGAAAATATATCATTATAATTATTATAGCTAAGCGGTTTTCCTTTAATTTTTTTTAACCCATTTTCATTTGCGGTACCATAAATACTCCCTTGCTGATGAGGGTTTTCTCCGTATCTGAGCTCCTCAATTTTTTTTCCATAAATCGTTTTGGTATCTGGAAATTTTATTTTCAATTTTTTATTAAACCAATTTGAAATAATAGAGTCATAATAAGCTGTTAAACCAAAGGCTTTGCTAGCCATATTTTCCCTAAACTCAAGACTGGTTTTACCATTATTCTTCTTAAGCTCTTTAAGTAATTGACCATAATCTTTACTATGAGTAATAATAGTTACATCTTTAAAATTTTTAGCAGCTGCTCGAACCATAGTTGGGCCACCAATATCTATGTTTTCAATTATTTTTTTTTGTTTTTTGCTCTGTAAAATTGTTTTTTCAAAAGGGTAAAAATTTACTATGATAAAATCTATATTTTTAAAATCTTGTTTTTTCATCTCATTTTGATGTCTTTTTTTAGATCTATCGCTTAAAATACCAGCATGAACTTTTGGATGAAGAGTTTTAACTCGCCCATCTAACATCTCTTTGAATTTTGTGAATTTTGATACTTCTAAACACTTATATCCAAGTTTTTTTATTTTCTTGAATGTACCACCCGAGCTTATAATATTTATTTTATACTTGTCTAAAACATAAAGTAAACTTTCTAGATTAGACTTATCTGATACAGATATTAATGCATAACGAATTTTTTTATTCTTCATTTAAATAGCTTTTTTTAATTCCCATTCTATACTTACATCTTTACTTTGTGTATGCCCATATATTACCAGGCAATTATTTTTTAGTATTTTATTTCTTCCCAAAAAAAGACCTGTTTCGATTTGTATCTTTTGATTTTTGACTGAAAACGTTAATGAGTTATTCTTCGAAATTTGTAGGAGTATATCTTTCCCCCCCATAGTTCGAAATGCCTGAATACCCGGATAAATGTGAAACCTAATACTAAATTTAACTTCATTATCATTTTCCTCTTTTTTAAATAACTCATCTTTTCCTTGAATAATATTTTCTTTTTTTAAAAAAATAATATTTCTTTGGTGAACATATCCAAATTTTTTCAAATAAGCATTATGCATTGCTGATATTGAAATTTTAAATTTGTCTTCATTTCTTTTTACATTACTTACATTAAAACTTTCATTAATAGTTGATCCATAAGCTTTATTAATAAAATTATTCCTTTTAAATTTAACCACTGAAGCATCGTTAATGCACAGTGTTGATTGAGCAGATGTTAATTTACTTATCAATCTCATTTTTTTTGAAATTTTTCTTCCGTAACCGCTATTTGTTATTACCTTTTGATCATCATTAAAATATTCAAAGGATAAAGGACCAGACTGATAATCTTTTGACAATCTGAATTCTGGTGGACCACCTGCATCAAAGTATAGGCTAGATTTTCTATTTTTTAATACCTGAATATTTCCTACCAAAGAGAGTTTTTTATCAGTTTTATAGTTTAGTTTTCTTAAATATTCAAAAAAATAACCCAATTCTCTTTCGGCTGACCCATTAAACAATGGAGTCTTCTTATTTGAATTATTAAAAGAATTAAGACAAACTAAATTTTTTTCTATTATTTCTTCTAAATAAGATGGAATACTTTCTTGAGCTTGTTTGATCCATTCTTTGATTAACACAAAATATTGCAGAAATATTACTAAATTTTCTAAATTTCTATTTTTTGGAAAACCGTCTTTGTCAAAATATGAGTCTATTATCTTTTTCAATTCTTTGATTCCATTAGTATAATTTGAATAATACTCTTTAAAAACTAGACCTGATAAAATTATAGCACTTAGAGAAGATACTTTATTTGTCTCAAACAAAGTCGAACTATAATTTTTCTTAAGAAAATTTACTTGCCTAATTAAAGAATTTAAAAATTTTTTTTCAAAATTTTTATTGGAATTTTTTAAAATAATATCTGAATTTGAGAGCCATGCTATTATTCTCTTAGGAATAATATTTTCTCTCCACGTATCCTTTTTATAATTATCAAATATATCTATCCAATCTTTAATTATCTTTTGAATAATTTCTTTTTCATTTTTCCTGTCAATTAAATTGAGCCACAAAAAACTGTGCATGTTTTTTTTTTCATTAAAACTAAGTTGTTTATCCCAAAAGTTATAAATGCTTTCTTTTGAGATCTTAAACACAAAGCTTTCATGATTAAATAATGGTGACAATAAATATGGATTTGGCTGAAAAAACAATCTTATAGGGATTTGAGAATTAAGTGATTTGTTATATATCTTTGTTAAAAAAAAAAATTCTTTAATAGCTCTATAAAATAGTATTTTACAAGATGAAAAATAAAGATAGACGTTTTTTAAACTTAACATTTACTAGTTTGAACGAAGTAAACTTATATTCTTTTTTAAATTTCCGCTATTTTCCTTAAATACTGTTGATCCAGATACCAAGATATTTGCTCCTGCATCTTTGACTAATTTTGAGTTTTTAAAATTTATCCCACCATCTATTTCAATATCAATATTAAATTTTTCTTTAGTAACAATTTTTTTAATTTCTTTTAATTTATCTACTACTTCAGGCATAAATTTTTGACCTCCGAAGCCAGGTTCAACACTCATGATTAGAATTAAGTCAATATCTTTAAAATAATCTTTTATAAGATCTATAGTTGACTTTGGTTTTAGAGAAATACCAACCTTTTTATTAAACCTTTTTATTAATCTTATAGTATTCGAAACATTTTTTGTTGCCTCTGGATGAAAAGTAATTATATCTGCTCCAGCATTAGAAAATTGCTCTATGTATTGATCTACGGGTGAAATCATTAAATGTACGTCAAAAACTTTTTTAGTGAGTGGTCTTAAATTTTTTATTACATCCGGACCTATAGTTAAATTCGGAACGAAATGTCCATCCATGACATCAACATGAATGTAGTCAGCTCCAGCTTTATCAAGAGAAACAATTTCCTCACCTAATTTACTAAAATCTGCAGAAAGAATAGATGGTGAGATTTTAACTAAACTTCCCATGTTAATTCCCAGCTGCATCCTCTGTTTGTGAAATAATATTTTTTGTTGGAGGTGTTGACATTTCCATTTTTGAGCCAATAAACCATACGATAAAAACACCAATAATCCAAAAAATAATTTGCCATACCCACAAAGAAGGCATTCCAAAAGACCAACTTTCCACATTTTGAGGCCGTCCAAAAAAGTTGTTACCAACAATAGAACCTGGACCTATTGAAAAAAATATCCACACAATTAATACAATCCATGCACTAGGTTTAAGACTCCTTCTAAATATAGATGATGCTTTATATTCGCTTAAAAAGTCATGAAATTTATGTTTATGTGCATTCTCCTTCGGATCCTGGGTAATAAAAGAAATCGTTAGAGCAGAGGCTAAATTAAAAAATACACCCCATGCTGAGGAATGAATAGTTAGCGGCCATTTACTCCAAGGCAAAATTTCACCAAATGTAATTTGTCCAATTTCATCTGTTAAAAAAACAACTATGATACCAACCACAATTCCTAAGGCAACCCCATTTTTTGTAAACCAAGGAAAATAACATAAAGCCAAAAGTGGAATTAGCATTTGACATCCAATTCCTAAAGAAAAACTACCAACATCTAAAATTTTATTTGAAGAACCAATAGATAAAGCAAGTGATGTTAAAAAAATAAATAAAATTATAATTCTCGTTGTAAAAATTTGCTCACTTGATTTCATATTCTTAATGAAAAATTTTTTTATAATATCTCTTGTTACTATGCCACTAGAACTCAAGTAAAAGTTACTTGTTAACTGAAAAGATGCAATACTGCATATAACTAATATACCAAAGAAAATTGGTGAGTACTCCCCAATAAGATTAATCAAATATGGAACTAAAGTCTCAATGTTATCTGCATAAATGTTTTGAGGTAAAACATTTGATATATTGTTACCATTCTTATTAACAATTTCATTTGCACCTAGGAGAGTTGAACCCAGTCCTATAGCTAATGAAAAAAATATTAAAATAAATCCCATTAATAAACCTGACACCCAAGCCTGTTGTGCAGTGAACGGGTTAACATTTTTACTTGAAAATAAAAGCATTGAAAAGTTTGGTGATAATAAAATTCCAGATAGAGCAAAAGTAAATGTTAAAACCATCGAACTAGTCCAAATACCATTAAAAGAAACGTTCTCATCCACAATACTTGATGTTTTTATAGTTCCAGACAAAGATAAATAGGATGAATAATCTAAATTTAAATTAAACATTTTATCTTTAATTTGTGAGATTCTAGACAAGCTTTCGTTTAGCAAATCCCAACCCCCCACTAAATCGTATGAAATAAATCCTAAAGCTATAACCCCAAAAATAAATAAAAAAAATTGAAATGTATCAATATAAATAACTGATCTTAAACCTAATAGACCCATGTAAACAACTATCACCGAGCCCATTAATAAAGAGCCTGAGGCATAACCTATTACGCCGTCACTAACAATACTTATAACTTTTCCAGCCAAAGCTAATTGTAAAGCTAAAAATGGAATTGCAAATAGCAAAGTTAACACTACTATTAAAATTCTAATTAGGTCACTTTTGAAGTATGTTGAAATCATTTCACTTGCTGTAACAAATCCAAATTTTTTTGATAACATCCATTGTCTTTTCATAACTAAAATTCCAATTAATGGAGTCACAATAGCTGCTAAAGATGTTGTTGCAAAAGAAAGACCGTTTGCCAAAGTAAGCGAAGGATATAATATAAAAACCCATCCAGAAAAAATTGTACCTGTCGAAGCTAGTACAAAAACCCATCCAGGTAATTCTCTGCCATAAAGAAAAAAATCTACAGGTGTGTTAATTTTTTTTTGTTTTTTCAAAGGCCAATATAAACAGTAGGTCCAGAACAAAAATAAAAAAAATATTAAAAAGTAAATTTTAGTTTGCATATCTCAATTAAACAGGCGGTAAATTTCTTTTGCAATATCACTTTCTAATGGAAACGACAACATACCCATCACATCGTAACCTAACATATAAGGCATTGCATAAAATCTGAACATGTAAAAAAACCAGGCAACATATAATGGAATAAAAATTGGTATTATAAAGCTTGGGGTAATAAATTTAAACATTTTAATAATAGGATTGGTCATTTTAACAAAGACTTTCATAAAAAAAAAATTAGAATCTTCTCTCTGAAAAAGGTTCATTGCAGATCTGCCTATAAGAGTCCACATAATTATTCCTAGAATATAATCAACAAATAAAATCCAAATTGGCATAATTTAAAGTAACATGTGAAATTTTTCGTTCAAACAAAAAAAAGGGGCGAATAAATCGCCCCTTTTATAATAAAAATAAATTTTATTTAGTGTTGTTTTCCAAGAATAGCTCTTCCGCTAGGTACCCTAACGTCATCAACCATCTTCTGCATAGCAGCATTAGGCTCTTTCGTCATTAAGCTTACTACTACCATTAGGATTAAGCTCACTGGTGCTCCAATGATACCAAATCTTAGATGGTCAATTCCAAGCCATGGCTCCATAGCCATAAACTTAGGTCCAACATAAATTAGATATGCTGTACCAGCGGCTAGACCTCCAAGTATTCCGGCAACGGCACCTGCAGCATTAGCTCTTTTCCACCATACACCAAGTACAAGTGGGAAGAACAATCCTGACATTGCAAAGTCGAATGCCCAAGCTACAGCTCCTAGAATGCTGGTTAATCTCATAGATGCTATGTAAGCACCTGCAGCACCAATCACTACTAGAAGTACACGAGCTACGATCAGTCTTTTTCTAACGTCAGCTTTAGGATCAATTATTTTGTAGTAGATATCATGTGATAAACAGTTTGATATCGCTAAAACTAATCCATCAGCAGTTGACATGGCAGCAGCCATACCTCCTGCAGCTACTAAGCCAGAAATTACGTAAGGTAGTCCCGCAACTTCAGGAGTTGCTAATACTACCACGTCACCTCTCATAAACCATTCATTCAACTGCAATATTCCATCACCGTTAAAGTCTGCAATAAATACTTGTTTTACTGCACCCCAGTTTTGAACCCATGGAATACTTTTTACCTCAGCAATTGATTTACCAATAATTGCTGTTGGTAAGTTAGGATCCATTAACTGTAGTTTAGAAAGTGTCGCTAACATTGGCGCTGAGAAATATAACAAGAAAATAAAGAACAGTGACCATGCCACTGACTTTCTTGCTGATTTTACAGATGGAGTTGTAAAGTATCTCATTAAAATATGAGGTAACGATGCAGTTCCAACCATCATACAGATCGCAAGCGATAAGTATTTCCAAACAGCCATTCCACCAGCAGGTACTCCAGAGTGCGGATTAGATATATATTTTAATCCACCTGGTACACCAGCTTCTTTCATAGCTGCTCCAGCGTTTTTAGTTAGTCCGTACTGACCTTCAAGTTCAGCTAAACGTTGAACTTCATCACCCAACATAAAGTGTGGGAAAGGATTTCCTAATTTACTTCCCATCCAGAATATTGGAATTAAGTACGCTATAATTAACACGATATACTGAGCTACTTGTGTCCAAGTTACAGCTCTCATACCACCTAACATTGAGCATAATAAAATACTTACAAGACCAACCCAAACTCCTAATTCAAATGGAATTTGTAAAGCTCTAGAAGCAATTGTTCCTGTAGCATTAATTTGTGCAGTCACGTAAGTGAATGATGCTAATACTAATACTAGGGTAGAGCAGAATCTTGGTAGATTTCCACCGTATCTAGTACCAATAAAGTCTGGCACAGTATAACAACCAAATTTTCTTAAATATGGTGCTAGAAGAGTAGATACTAAAACGTATCCACCAGTCCATCCAACTAAGAATGCCATGTAAGTATAGCCACCAAAATAAATACCTCCAGCCATTGCAACGAACGATGCACCTGACATCCAGTCAGCTGCTGTCGCCATTCCATTAAATACTGTTGGTACTTGTCTTCCCGCTACGTAGTAAGCGTCAACTTGAATAGTTCTAGATAAGTAACCGATAAGTGCATATATAAGCACTGTAAAGGCTACAAACATAATACCTATGTTTGCTGCGCTAACACCAGCTGATTCTAGTATTGCCATCAATAAGATGAATACTACGAAACCACCAGTGTATAATCCGTAGATCTTGGGAAGGTTTTGTATAAAACCACCTTTAAACATTAGTCATCCTCCCTTTCACCGCCATATCCGTGTTCGTCGTCGATCTTTTCTTGTTTGTTAGCAAACCAAAAAATTAAAATTACGAAAGCTGCAAGAGATCCCTGAGCTGACATATAATAAGCTAATGGATAGCCCAAAAAAGAAGCATTGTTTATCGACTCGCCGAACATAAATATTACTATTGAGAAAAAGAACCAAATAGCCAATGTTATAAACATATGGTTTTTAGTCTTTACCCAATGTGATTCTTTGTTTGACATGTCTTTCCTCCCTTTTTTGTTAAGAGTATTTTGCGGAAGCATACCCAAAACAGCATTAATTAAAAGCCAAAAAAAGCCACAAAAACCCCATATGATACCCTTTTAATAGGAAAAATAGTTTGATAGTTTGCTTAATACAACGTGAAATTGAATCTAAAAGATATCCAAAAGTACCTCTTTCCAGTGAAGAGAATTTTTTCTAAATATCGCCAAATTAAATCATTGGATCAAGTAAAAAATTTTATTCAGGAACAATCGGCTCAAGTAAGTCAAATGACTTTGTACGGATATTTAAAAACTAGAATGGGCGCAAAACACATCTTGATGTTTGAAGACAAAGATTTTTTAAAATCAATTAATATTGCCAAATGGCATATATATGGAAATTCATTAGTTGATTGCACTTTTTTTTGTTTTTCTTACCTTTATAAAGAAAGAAATTTTTCAGATACTAAAGAGGCAAACAGAATTTTTTTTGAAATTTTAAATACAGAAAAAGCAAATGGTATGAATTTGGAGGCATTCGAAAATGTAACTAAAGAATTTAATTTAAGATATGAAAAAATGAATTGGTTAAATTATTGTGACAACAATCCTTTCCAAACAAGTAGTAATGCACTCTATTCTTGGTCACCTATTGCAGAAGAACTAAAAAAATTAGATAAAAAAATTGTTATAAATTCAATGGTGCTTAAATGGAATAATGTACAAACGGATTTTAAAAGACTTACAAGTAAATTTAATTCTTGACTATTTATTTTTCCTATTATCAATTAAAGAGTCCACAACAGTTGGATCAGCTAGAGTTGTTGTATCCCCAAGGTTATGATGCTCATTAGCAGCAATCTTTCTAAGAATACGTCTCATAATTTTACCCGATCTAGTTTTTGGTAAACCTGGAGCAAATTGAATATGATCGGGAGTAGCAATAGGTCCAATTTGTTTTCTTACCCAAAGTTTTAACTCTCTTTCAAGGTCACCGTCAGGCTTTTCACCAGCATTTAAAGTTACATAACAATAGAGTCCGTTCCCTTTTATATCATGAGGAAAACCAACTACTGCTGCTTCAGCAACTTTTGTATGAGCAACAAATGCACTTTCAATTTCAGCTGTTCCTAAATTGTGACCAGAAACAATTATCACATCATCGACTCTACCTGTGATCCAATAATAACCGTCTTTGTCCCTCCTACATCCATCTCCGGTAAAATACTTTCCCTCAAATTGGGAAAAATATGTATCGATGAACCTTTGATGATCCCCATAAACAGTCCTCATTTGACCTGGCCAAGATTGAAGTAAACATAATCTTCCTTTGCATGCCCCTTTTAATATTTTACCAGACTCATCAACAATCGCTGGTTTGATACCATAAAACGGTTTTGTAGCGGAACCTGGCTTTAAATTTATAGCACCTGGTTGCGGGGAAATTAATATTCCACCCGTTTCAGTTTGCCACCAAGTGTCGACTATTGGACATTTTTTCTCTCCAACAACTTTGTAATACCACATCCATGCCTCAGGATTTATTGGTTCCCCTACAGTACCTAATAGTTTAAGTGATTTACGACTTGTTTTTTTTACAGGAACATCACCTTCACGCATTAATGCTCTTATAGCTGTTGGGGCTGTGTAAAAAATATTTACTTTATACTTGTCGACTATTTGCCACCATCTTGAACTGTCAGGATAATTTGGCACTCCCTCAAACATGATTGTTGTAGCACCATTTGATAACGGACCATAAATTATATAACTATGTCCAGTAACCCAACCAATATCTGCAGTGCACCAGTAAATATCCTTATTTTTATAATCAAAGATATATTGATGTGTCATTGACGCGTAAACCATATATCCTCCTGTGGTATGAAGAACTCCCTTAGGTTTTCCTGTTGATCCGGAAGTATAAAGTATAAATAATGGATCTTCCGCATTCATTTCTTCTGGTACACATTTATCTGAAACATTCCTTGTAATGTCTTCATAAGAAACATCTCTTTCGTTATCCCAATTAACAGTATTTCCAGTTCTTTTTACAACTACACACTTTTTAACGTTTGGACACTGCATCATTGCTTCATCGGCAATTTTTTTTAATGGTATAATTTTACCTCCTCTTAAACCTTCATCTGCAGTTATGACATAATCAGACTCACAATCGTTTATTCTTGTTGCAATAGAGTCTGGAGAAAAACCACCAAAAATTATCGAGTGCACAGCTCCAATTCTTGCACAAGCTAACATTGTGTAAGCTAGTTCTGGAATCATTGTTAAATAAATTGTTACTCGATCGCCCTTTTTAATACCTATACTTTTTAATCCATTTGCTGCTTTACAAACATTCTTGTGTAATTCTTTATAAGAAATTTTTTTAGAGTCACTAGGATCATCACCAACCCAAATAATAGCTGTCTTATTACTTTTTTTATCTAAATGTCTGTCAATACAGTTTGCAGAAGCATTTAAAGTACCATCGTAATACCACCTGATGTTAACTTCTTTTTTACTATATTTAACATCTTTAATTTTAGAATAGGGTTTTATCCAAGTAATTCTTTTCCCCTCTTTTTTCCAGAAGTCATCATTATTTTTTATGGATAATTTATATTTTTTTTCATATTTTGGTTTATTTACGTAGGCTTGTTTAGACCAATTTTCTGGTACTCTGAAAACAAGATTGCCATCAGAGTCTTTACTTTCTTTTGGTAATTTAATTTTGAATATTTTTTTCTTTTTAGAAGATTTAATTTTTTTCCTTCTAACTTTTCTCTTAATTTTTTTCTTTTTCTTTCTAACTTTTTTAACTTTTCTTTTCTTTTTTTTTCTTTTAGCCATAAATATTAATAAATTTAATTAGAAATTTATTTTACCCATCTTACATATGATTTTCCAGCTTTTTGAGTCGATTTTCATAACAGATAATCTTGATTGTTTGATTAGGGGTAGATGTTGTAAAAATCTATGATTTTTAATATCTTTTAAGGTAACAGGTAATTTTAATTTTTTATAATTACGGACCATTATGGACCCAAAGTTTCCTGTTTTATCACTTAGGTCAGGAAAATATTCTTTAACAACTTTAACTATACCCACAATTTTCTTTTCTTTACCGGTATGATAAAAAAAACACTTATCATTCTTACTGATATTTTTAAGATTATTCCTAGCTTGAAAATTTCTTACCCCATCCCAAACCGAACCTTTGTAATCACATTTAACCTGATCTTCCCAGGACCATTCTTCAGGTTCTGTTTTCAATAACCAATATTCCATTAGAGCTTTAGACCAGGACCTTTTAAAAAAGGAGCTTTATTATCCAAAGGCCACCTTGGTTTTACGGTTTCATTTTTTTTATTAAATAATTTTTTTTTATATCTCTGTATTCCCGCCCATGCAATCATAGCAGCATTATCACCACAAAATTCTTTTGAGGGAAAAATAGGTTTAAAATTATTTTTTTTTGAAACTTCTTTTAAAGTTTCTCTAATAGTTTCATTTGCAGCAACACCACCAGCTACTACAAATGCTTTTGTCGAAGAAATTTTTAGTTTCGATCTAAATTCTTTCATAGCTATCTCTGTTTTTTTTTTTAAGATTTCATTAATAGTATCTTGGAATGAAGCTGCCAAATTATATTTTTCTTGGATTGAATTTATGTGTTTAGATTTTCTCAAAACATCTGTTTTTAGACCTGCTAGTGAAAGATTACATCCCGCTCTATTTATAATTGGTCTCGGAAGATCGAAGCTATTTTTTTTTCCTAGTTTTGCAAATTTTTCGATATTAGCACCTCCTGGATAACCTAAATCTAAAATTTTAGCAGTTTTATCGAAAGCTTCACCGACAGCGTCATCAATTGTGGTACCGATTTGTTTATAATTATTTAAATCTTTGACAATTAGATACTGGGAGTGCCCACCAGATATTAATAACAATAAATAAGGAAAAGTGATTTTATTTTCAATACTAGGACTTAGGGCATGTCCCTCTAAATGATTAATAGAAAAAAATTTTTTTTTCCCAAAAGCTGCAATGCTTTTTCCAATATTATGGCCAACGTGCAAACATACAACTAATCCTGGTCCTGCGGTAGCTGCTACTCCATCTAAATTATTAATATTTTTTTTACTAGTTTCTAAGGCACTTTGAATTATAAAATCAATATTTTCAACATGAGCTCTTGCAGCTATTTCTGGAACAACACCGCCAAATCTTTCATGCTGTTTTATCTGACTTGAAACTATATTTGATAGTACATTTGCAGTACCATCCTGATTTTCTTGAACAACTGCTGCAGCCGTTTCGTCACAGCTTGTTTCTATTCCTAAAAAAGTAAGTTTTTTTTTCATTAAATTAATACTATAAAACATAAACCTTTTTGAATAAATGGATAATAAAATAATTATAGGGACAAGAGGCAGCAAACTTTCCTCAGCGTATGCTGAAAAAGTTAAGAAACTTATTTTAGATACAAACACAGACATTAATAAAGAAATAGTAATCCAAAGTATTAAAACATCGGGTGATATGATTCAAAACAAGAGGATCTCCGAAATTGGAGGAAAGAATTTATTTTGTAAAGAGATTGAAGATAATTTATTAAGAAAAAAAATTGATATAGCAGTTCATTCTTTAAAAGATATGGACTCTCTTGAAACTAAAGGACTTATCATTAAAGCGTATATCAAGAGAAATGATCCCAGAGAGTCCTTCGTTTCAAAAAAATTGAGTAAGTTACCGAATTTAGTTAATGCAAAAATTGGTTCGAGCTCAAGAAGAAGAGAACTTCAACTAAAGTTATTTAACAAAAATATAAATGTCGAATATATAAGAGGAAACGTAGACACAAGAATCAAGAAAGTAGAAAATGGAGATTTCGACGGACTTATTTTAGCTATTGCAGGGCTAAAGACTCTAAAACTTGAAAATTATATCAAGGAAATACTCTCTGAAAAAGATTTTATCCCAACAGCTGGTCAAGGAGTAATTGCTGCTCAATGTAGACAAAACGATGATTATATTAAAAAAATATTAGAAAAAATAAATCATAAAGATACTGAAATATGTGCGATCGCAGAAAGAAATTTTTTAAAAGTTCTTGGTGGAGATTGCGACACAGCTGTTGGGTGCTTAACTACTATAAGTAAAGAGAGTTTAGAATTAAGAGCTCAATTATTTTCAGATGATGGAAAAAAAGTTTTCACAGTTACTAAATCTGGTAAATTAGACAATCCAATTTTATTAGGAAAAATTGCTGGAGAGGAAATTTTAAAAAAATCAGGGAATTATTTTAAAAAAAAAAAATGAATATAATATTTACACGACCTTTTATTGACTCAGAAGACCTTATGTCTAGCATATTAAATTCAGGTTTTAATATTATTCATGTTCCAACTTTGAGTATTTCTTCAGCAAATATGCAACCAATTAACACTAATAATTATGACGGTTTGATATTTACAAGTGCAAATGCGGTGAGGTTTCTGAAAATTACGAATAGCAATAAAAATATAAAATGTTTTTGTGTAGGAAATTTAACGGAAAAGTCTTTAAGATTAAAAGGGTTTAACAACACCATTGCAGCATCTGGGACTGTAAATGCACTTAAGAATATAATAATAAATTCAGAAAAAAAATTTAACAATTTAGCTTATTTATGTGGTGACATAGTATCAATAGAATTAGATAAGGAACTTAGTTCCGAAGGTTTCAAAGTAAGTAAAATTATAAACTATACTTCTTCTAAAATTACGGATTTAAATAAGGAAACCTTGGATTTAATTAGTAAATATCCAGCAAACATTGCTTTAATCTACTCGATGAGAAGCGCAGAAAGTTTTGATGACATTGTCAAAAAATACTCTCTTTTAGAAATGATGACACAATGCCTAGTTATGTGTATAAGTAAAAAAATTGAGAATTTTTTTAAATTAAAAGGTTGGAAAAAAACTGAAACTTTTAATCCTGGAGAAGAGTTGATTAAAATAAACCAAATTAAAAATGGATAAACTACAACAATTCATAAACTTATTTGTCGATGTTTGGAAGAATGGAATATCAGGTATTAATATTTCCGAAATAATAATTGCTCTTTTAATATTTTTAATATTTTTATTTTTACGCGGTCTATTTTCAAAATTTATTATAAAAAGACTTGAAAAATATGTTGCTAAAACCACAAATCGTTTTGATAATTCACTGGTTGATTCATTAAAAGGACCAACAAAGTTTTTCCCAATAGTAATAGGCTTCTTTATAGCTACAAGTTATGTATCTTTAGGCGATAGTACTGAGAATTTTATTGATAATGCTAACAGAACGTTAATAACGATATTAATTTTTTGGTCACTTCACCAAGTAATTGGACCAATTTCTGTTTTAATTAAAACTGTAGAAGATTTGTTATCAAAAGATCTACTTAATTGGATTATAAAGGCAATTAAAATTTTAATTTTAATTCTTGGTGCGGCAGCTGTTCTAGAACTTTGGGGTATTAAGATAGGACCAATTATTGCTGGACTAGGTTTATTTGGTGTAGCTGTAGCACTTGGAGCTCAAGATTTATTTAAGAATTTAATTTCTGGGATTTTAGTCTTGGTAGAGAAGAGATTTAAAGTAGGTGATTGGATCGTAGTTGAAAATATAATTGAGGGGATAGTCGAAGGAATAGGATTTAGATCAACTGTCGTGAGAAAATTTGATAAATCTGTAGCTGTAATTCCAAATTTTCAATTTGCAGAAAATGCTGTAATAAATATAAGCGAGACCACTAATTGGAGGATAAGTTGGATAATCACACTTCAGTACGATACAACAATTGATCAATTAAAAAAAATTCGTGATGAAATAGACAAATATATTTCTAATTCTAAAGATTATAAAATTAGCGATAATACAATGCACGCTGTAAGGATCGATAAATTTTCTGACAGTTCAATTGATATGTATGTTAGGTGTTTCACAAATACAGATAAATGGTCAGAGTGGTTAAAAGTAAAAGAAAGATTAGCGATTGCAATCAAAGAAATTGTAGAGAAAAACAAAGCTTCTTTTGCATTTCCTAGTCAATCAATTTATGTAGAAAAGAAATAATGAAATCTATTTTTATTTTATTAGATAGTTTGGTAAGTATCTATATTTGGATTTTAATCATTAATGCACTTCTTAGCTGGCTAATAGCTTTCAATATTTTAAATACGTCAAACAGACTAGTATATTCATTATTAGATATTAGTTATAAAATGACAGATCCACTTTTAAGGCCGATAAGAAACTTTCTACCACATCTCGGAAACATAGATATTTCTCCAGTTATTTTAATTTTATTGTTAATGTTTGTGAGAAATTTAATTTTTGAATTTTTTGCCCCTTCCCTATTTTAATATGATTATTGATGGAAAAAAAATTGCTGCTAAAATAAGAGAAGATCTTAAAAAAAAAATATCAGAGTTTAAATTTTCAAACAAAATGGTACCAGGTCTTAGTGTCATTTTAGTCGGAGAAGACACAGCAAGTAAAATTTATGTTAAAAATAAAGAAAAATTTTCAAAAGAGGTGGGAATAAATTCTCAAGTAATTAAATATCCTGAAAAAATAGATGAAAAAACTGTATTAAATAAAATTGACGAGTTAAATAAAAATAGTGAAGTATCAGGCATCCTTGTTCAACTACCTTTGCCTAAACATATAAATAAAAGAAAAATAATCGAAAAAATATTACCATCAAAAGATGTAGATGGATTTCATCCTTTAAATGTTGGAAACTTATCATCAGGATATGAAAGCAATATACCATGTACACCACAAGGCTGCTTCTTATTATTGAAAGAAGTTGAAAAGAATTTAAATGGTAAACATGCAGTTGTTATCGGTAGGTCAAATTTAAATGGTAAACCAATGGCTCAATTATTACTTAAAGAAAATTGTACCGTTACAATTACACATTCTAAAACTAAGGATCTTAAATCTGAGTGTATAAAAGCTGATATTATTGTAGCAGCTGTTGGTAAGCCTAAACTCGTGAAAGCCGATTGGGTAAAAAAAGACGCAATAGTTATTGATGTAGGTATTAACAAAACAGAGTCAGGTATAGTAGGGGATGTTGACTTTGAAGAGGTATCCAAAACAGTTAAAGCTATAACTCCCGTTCCGGGTGGAGTTGGTCCTATGACTATTGCGTGCTTATTAAAAAATACTGTTGAGTGCTTCAAAAGAGCTAATTCTTAAAAATAAACAAATTATATATTTTACAAAAATGAAATTATTTTTAATTCTAGGTAATCAACTTTTTAATCCAAAATATCTTAAAGAGTTTTCAGAACACACATTTTACATGGCCGAAGATTTTGGATTATGTACATTTCAAAAGCATCATAAATTAAAAATATTATTATTTTTATCGTCAATGAGGTCTTATAGAGATGAACTTAAGTCTAAAAAATTAAAAGTTATCTATAGTGACTGTAACAACAATTTTAAACTTTCCTATGAAAAAAAACTTGAAAAAATAATTAAAGAAAAAAAGGTTACCGAAATAAGTTTTTTTGAAATAGAAGATATTTTTTTTGAAAATAAAATAAAAACTCTATTCAAAAAAAGAGGTGTTAAATTTAATGAAATAAAATCGCCAATGTTTTTAACAACTAGAGATGAGTTTAAAAAATATTTAAGTGGCACAAAAAAACCATTCATGGCTAACTTCTATAAAATAAATAGATCAAAATTTAAAATATTAATGAATAAAGATGGAACACCTAAAGGTGGAAAGTGGAGTTTCGATGAAGATAATAGAAAAAAGTTACCAGATAAAGTTGATGTACCAAAACAACTTAAATTTCAAAACACCTCCCATACTGAAATATTAAAAAAATTTATTGAATTAAATTTCAAAAACCATCCAGGTACAACGAACAATTTTTGGTTTCCAACTACCAGAGAGCAGACGCAAAAACTTTTTGATCAGTTTATTAAATCAAAAATCGATTTATTCGGTGATTATGAAGATGCGGTTAGTAAAAAATCAAATATTCTATTTCATAGTGCCTTAAGCCCTTTAATAAACATAGGCTTGATAACACCAAGTGAAATTTTAGAAAAAATTAAAAAAATTGAAAACAAAACAAGAATAAATTCTTTAGAGGGTTATGTTAGACAAATTATTGGTTGGAGAGAGTTCATGCGAGGCATTTACCAAAATTATGATGAAAGATTAGAAAATACAAATTTTTTTAACCACAAAAATAAAATGAAGTCATCTTGGTATAACGGAACCACTGGTCTTGATCCTTTAGATTTTTCTATAAAAAACGCTCTAGACTCCGGGTGGTCACACCACATTGAGAGATTAATGATCTTAGCAAACATTATGAACCTTTGTCAGATACATCCAAAGCAAGTTTATAAATGGTTTATGGAAATGTTTGTTGACTCATCCGATTGGGTAATGGCACCAAATGTTTACGGTATGGGACTTTTTAGTGATGGTGGAATATTTGCTACAAAGCCATACATATGCGGCTCTAGCTACTTTTTAAAAATGATGGATTTTAAAAAAGGGGAATGGTGTAACATTATGGATGGTCTCTACTGGAATTTTATAAATAAAAATAGAAAATTTTTTTCTAAAAATCCAAGACTGTCAATGATGGTCAGAGTCTTTGATAAAATGAAGTCAGAAAGAAAAAAATTTATTTTAAATGCTGCACAAAAATTTATAAAACAAAATACTATTTAAGTGATTAAAAAAGAAAATTTACCTTCTAAAATATGTATGGCTTGTAAAAGGCCATTCAC
>CACHWO010000006.1 GCA_902583685.1 uncultured Pelagibacteraceae bacterium | reverse complement strand
AATTGCTCCTGCTTGTCCGGTTAATCCACCGCCTTTTACATTACAGTTTACATCATAATTATTTGTTCCATTTATTTCTTCAAGAGGGCTGGTGACTATTAATTGATGTGCTGGTAAAAACTTAAAGAAAAAATTCAAACATAAAAACTTATACTCATCAATACATTCATATGGAATAAATAATCACAGACATTTGAGTGAATTAAATCAGGAATTATTTAAAGTTACAAAATCTAAAGTAGACTTTATTTTTACGCCTCATTTGATACCTACATTTAGAGGAATTCTTTCAGGAATATATGTTGAAATGAAAAAAGGTATCAGCTTGAAAAAGATTCACAATGAGTTAATAAAGTTTAATAAAAAAAATTATTTTGTTAAAATAACAAAATTAAATAAAAATATTGGAACAGGAAATGTGATAAATACAAATTTTTGTGAGATATCGGTTTGTAAATTGAAGCTTAAAAATAAAATTTTGATTCTTTCAGCAATAGATAACCTTATAAAAGGAGCAGGGGGACAAGCTATTCAAAATATGAATATAGCATTTGGATTGAAAGAAAACTTGGGATTAAAATGAAAAGAATATATATAATAATTTTTTTATTTTTTTTAGGATGCACAACTAATAAAGTCTATATTTGTGGGGATCATCGTTGTAAAGACAACAATGAAATAGAAGAATACTTTAATAATAATATTTCAATAGAGGTATATGTTGTTCAAAAACAAAAAAAATCCTTAGAAAATCAGGATTTAGTAAAGCTGAATCTTAATCAGTTAAAAAACGATAAAGAAAAAAAAAAGGAGTTGCTTTTTCTTAAAAATAGACAAATTAAGAAAAATACAGAAAAAGATATTTCAAAATTAAACCTTAAGGTTATTAAAGATGACCAAAAACAAAATAAAACAAAGCAAAAAAAGGTAATTAAAAAAAATAATTCCGAAAAAACATTTTTATATAAAAATAAAAAATCAACAAAAATCGTACATTTATGTAAAAATTCTACGGAATGTGATATTGATTTAATTTCGAAAAAAATTACAGAGCTAGGTAAAAATAAAGAATTTCCTGATATTAATTTTAAATAAAATGAAAAAAAATAAATTTAATATAGTTATAGTTGGCCTCGGCAATATTGGAGCAAGCCTTTATAAACATTTATTACAAAATAAAAATAATATTAAAAAGAAAACAAACACAGATTTTGATATCAAATATGTTTCAGCTAAAAATAAACTTAAAAAAAGAAATTTTTTTATTCCAAAGAAGAAATGGCTTAAAAATTATATGGAAGCTCCAAAAAGAAAAGATGTCGATATAATTATTGAGTTAATTGGCGGATCAGATGGAGCCGCCAAAAAGTTAGTTTTTTCAGCAATAAAAAATAAAAAAAATGTTGTTACAGCTAATAAAGCTTTAATTTCAAAATACGGTAATGAACTTTCTAAACTTGCTGAAAAAAATAGAGTAAATTTAGAGTTTGAAGCTGCTGTTGCTGGGGGTGTTCCTATTATAAGAGTTATAAAAGAAGCTTTTATATCAAATAAAATAACCAAGGTTTATGGTATTTTAAATGGTACCTCAAATTATATTCTTTCAAAAATGTCTGAGACACATCAAAATTTTTTTGAGGTTTTAGAAAGTGCTAAAAAATTAGGTTATGCTGAAAGCAATCCTATATCAGACTTAAACGGAGATGATGCTAAATCAAAAATTCAAATTTTATCATCCTTAGCTTTTCAATCTTTGATTAATTCATCCAAAATTACAGTCCAAGGTATTAAAAATATTGATCATATTGACATTATGAATGCCAAAAAATTAGGTTATAAAATAAAACATTTAGCTATTGCAGAACTAAGAAATAACAAGCTAATTCAAAGAGTTCATCCATGCATGATTAAATCAAACTCATACATAAGTAACATAAATGGTGTTTTAAATGCTGTTATAATTGAAGGTAATCCTATTGGAAAATTTACTATTCAAGGTGAGGGCGCTGGGGCCGGACCAACAACTTCTGCATTAACTTCTGATATTTGCTCTATATTAAGGGGAAATATAAAGTTCCCATTTGCTATTCCAAATGAAAATAGAAAAAAAATAACTACTATAGATATTTCACAAGAAACATTCTCATCTTACATAAGGTTAGATGTGATAGACAAAACAGGTGTTTTATCATCTATAACAAAAACTTTATCTAAAAATAAAATATCTGTTAAAAGGTTAATACAAAATCCTTTTAAAAGTAAAAAATTTGCTTCAATAATTATTATATCTCACAAAGCAAAAAATATTAATCTTGAAAAATCAATATACGAATTAGGAAAAAAACAATTTATAATTAATAAACCTAAGTATATTAGAATAGAAAAAATTTGAATAATATTAATCCAAAACTTGTTAATCAATTTATCAAAGTTTGCGAACGAGCTGCCTATGGTGCATCTATTTTTAAAGGTAAAAATGATAAAATTGCTGCTGATCAAGCAGCCGTAGATGAAATGAGAAATGAATTAAACAAAATTGAAATGAAAGGAAAAATTGCTATAGGTGAAGGTGAAATGGATGAAGCACCAATGCTTTATATAGGTGAAAAAGTCGGGAAAAATGTTGGAGAAGAATTGGATATAGCAGTTGATCCACTTGAAGGAACTAACTTTACAGCTAAAAATTTGCCTAATGCAATATCTGTTTTATCTGTTACAAAAAAAGGTGGTTTATTATCAGCCCCTGATACTTATATGGAGAAAATAGCAATTGGACCGGATTTACCAAATAACGTTGTTGATTTAGATTTTTCAGTAGAGAAAAATATTAAATTATTGAGCGAAGCCAAAAATACTGTTCCTGAAAAAATAACCGCTTGTATCTTAAAAAGAAGCAGGCATGATAAAATTATTAATTCTTTAAATAAACTTAAAGTTAAAATTAAGTTTATATCGGATGGCGATGTTACTGGCGTTATTTCAGTTGGTGATCCAAATTCACCAGTAGATATTTACTTAGGCACTGGTGGAGGTCCAGAAGGAGTTTTAGCTGCTGCAGCTCTAGATTGTATTGGAGGACAAATGCAAACTCGTCTTGTAATAAGTGATAATAATGAAATTCAAAAAGCTTCAAAATTAGGAATAAAAAATTTAAAAAAAAAATATAATATAAGCGACATGATCAAAGGCGATGTTATTTTTTGTGCAACTGGAGTTACTGACGGTGAAATGGTTAAAGGTATTAAAGACCAAGGTGATTTTTTTGAAGCATCTTCATTTATTCTTCATAAAAGCCAAAAATTATCAAAAAAAATCACAAATAAAATAAAAAAATGAACTACAACTCAGTTCTAGGAAAAGATTGGATATCGAAAACATTTAACGATGAGAAAGTCAAATTTTTAAAAGAAAATTTCAATCTTAGTGATACCTTATCTAAATTAATAGCAATTAGAAATATTAGATTAGAAGAGGTAAAAATGTATCTTGAACCAAAAATAAAAAATTTTTTACCAAATCCTTACATTTTAAAAGATATGGAAAAAACAGTTTTACGAGCAATAAAAGCAATTACAAATAATGAGAAAATTGGAATTTTTGGTGATTACGATGTTGACGGTGCAACATCAACAGCAATTTTAGGAAATTATTTTAAAGAAATAGGAAGAGAAATAGAAATTTATATTCCAGATAGAAAAACAGAAGGGTATGGCCCAAGTGAAAAAGCTTTCAATAAATTAATTTCGAATGGTTCAAATTTAATTTTTACGGTTGATTGTGGGACTTTATCTTTTGAAACAATCAGTTATTCAAGAACAAAAAATATAGACGTTATAGTTTTAGATCATCATCAAGCAGAGACAAACCTGCCGAATGCATATTCATTAATAAATCCTAACAGGTATGATGATGAGTCAAAACTTAATTATCTCTGTGCTGCAGGTGTATGTTTTATGTTTTTAGTTGCTTTAAATAAAAAATTACGTGAAATTGAATGGTTCAAAAAAAATAACAAAATTGAACCAAATTTAATTAATTATTTAGACTTAGTAGCTTTAGGCACTGTTTGTGATGTAGTTCCTCTTATTGGATTAAACAGAGCATTTGTAAGCCAAGGATTAGAAATTATGAGGAAGAGATCAAATCCTGGACTTAAAATCTTAAAGAGTGTTTGTGGAATAGAAAATAACATTACAACTTATCATCTTGGATATATTTTGGGACCAAGAATAAATGCAGGAGGTCGTGTTGGTAAATGTTCACATGGAGCTAATTTATTTTTAAGTAAAAATTCGAAAGAAATATTTAAAATAGCTAGCGAACTTGAACGTTTTAACAATGAAAGAAAGCAAATAGAATTTGAAATGTTAGATAAAATTGAAAAAAAAATTACGATTGATAAAACTAAACCATTTATTATTTTATCAGGTCATAATTGGCATAGTGGAATAATTGGAATTATTGCTTCAAGAATTAAAGATAAATATAATAAACCCACAATAATAATATCATTTCATGATGGTTTAGGTCATGCTTCAGCAAGATCTGTTGTAGGTTTTGATATTGGAAGCATGATACTTAGCGCCGTTCAGAGTAAAATTCTTAAAAAAGGTGGTGGTCATAAAATGGCTGGAGGTTTTACAATTGAAGAGAAAAAAATTGAGGAATTTACAAATTTTTTATCCAACAAGATTTCTAAAACCACAAAAAAATTAGTCAAAGATAATTTTTTATTTTTTGACACAAAAATTTCT
This sequence comes from uncultured Pelagibacteraceae bacterium, assembly GCA_902583685.1. Classification (GTDB taxonomy): domain Bacteria; phylum Pseudomonadota; class Alphaproteobacteria; order Pelagibacterales; family Pelagibacteraceae; genus Anoxypelagibacter. The sequence continues at coordinate 29,231 of CACHWO010000006.1, read as the reverse complement.
CCTTCTGCATTAAATGAAAATTTTTTTTTAGATATAAATTCACTTTCCCCATTTGGGTCTGGTAATCCTGAACCAAAATTTGTTATTGAAAATCTAAAATTAATAAAATCCTCAGTTGTGGCAGAAAAGCACATTAAATCAATATTTTCAGGACAAGATGGCTCTACAATTAAAAGTGTGACTTTTAATGCCATTAAAACCAATTTGGAGAGTTATTTATTATCAAAAAATTCAAAAAAAATTAATATTTTTGGAAAATTGAGTCTGAATGAATGGAAAGGTCGCAGAAATGTAGAGTTTATTATCGATGATATTTCTGTTAATAAAGCTAATAACAATTCGGTCCCATCGTCTAACGGTTAGGACAGATGGTTTTCAATCATCTAATCGGGGTTCGATTCCCCGTGGGACCGCCATTAAAGCAAAAGTTTAATAAATAATAATGAAGCTCTGCAGAATTGGTAAAATAAACGAGGAAAAGCCGGCTTTAATTGACAATAATAATAATTTTAAAGATTTGTCCTCTATAATCAAAGATTTAAATAGAAATACTTTAAACTTTGAAACATTAAAAAAAATCCAAAATTGTAATTTGTCTGAATTGCCTGAAATTGATAAAAATGAAAGAATAGGAGCCTGTGTATCAAATCCATCCAAATTCATTGGCATAGGACTTAATTATAAAGATCACGCTTTAGAGCAAAACTTACCTATTCCAAAAGAACCAATAATTTTTTCTAAATTTGTTAATTGTATTTCAGGTCCAAATGACGATATTATAATCCCAAAACACTCAACCAAAACAGATTGGGAGGTTGAATTAGGCTTCGTAATTGGAAAAAAATGTAATTACGTTAAAGAAGAAGATGCACTTAATTACATTTTTGGTTTTTTTTTAGTTAATGATGTTAGTGAACGTGAATTTCAAAAAAACAAAGGTCTTACTTGGGATAAAGGAAAAGGTTTTGATACATTTGGACCTATTGGACCCTATATTATGACCGTCGATGAAATTCAAGATTACCAAAAACTTAACATGTATTTAGAAGTTAATGGCAAAAGAATGCAAACTGGAAATACAAAAGAAATGATTTTTAACGTAAAAAAACTTGTATCTTATATGAGTAATTGTATGACATTGTATCCTGGAGACATTTGTTGTACAGGAACTCCCGATGGTGTCGGTGAAAATATGAAACCATCAAATTTTTTAAAGGATGGAGATACTGTTGAGCTTAGAATAGATAAACTAGGTAAGCAAAAACACAAAGTGAGGTCTTTTTCTTAAATGTTCAAAATTGGAATAATTGAGAAGATTGATAAAAAAGGGTTAAAACTTTTGGATAATAATAAACAATTTGAATATGAAGTTGTTGAAGATATTTCAAAAGAAAATTTAATAAAGACATTACCTAAATTTGATGGAATTTCTTTAAGAGTTGTAAAATTAGACTCTAAAATTTTAGAAAAATGCAAAAAATTGAAAGTTATATCTAGACATGGAGTTGGTTATGATAATGTAGATCTTAATTATCTCAAAAAGAATAAAATTTCCTTATTAATAACCGCAACAGCAAACGCCACAGCTGTAGCAGAACATGTTATGTATATGATGCTTTCTCTTTCAAAAGGAATAACCAAATATGATAACAAAGTGAGAAAAGGAGATTTTAAAAAGAATATATCTGAAATTACGACTTATGAGTTATTTGATAAAGAAATATTAATAGCTGGTTTTGGTAGAATTGGGAAAAGTCTAATTAAAAGATGTCTTGGTTTTGAAATGAAAGTTAATATTTTTGATCCTTTTGTAAACGAAAAAATCATTAATTCTTTTGGGGGTACAAAAGTTGATAAATTAGAAAATGCAATTAAAACAGCTGATTTTGTGTCTCTGCACATACCTTTTAACAAAGACACAAAAGATTTAATTAATTTAAAAGTTTTAAAAACAATGAAAAGAAATTCAATATTAATTAACACAGCACGTGGTGGAGTTATAAACGAAAAAGATCTTAATTTAGCTTTAAATGATAAAATTATATTTGCTGCCGGATTAGATGTTTTTGAAAAGGAACCGCCGGATATTCAAAATCCCTTATTAACTAATGAAAGAGTATTATTAAGTCCACATTCGGCAACTTTTACAAAAGAATGCAAAGAAAGAATGAGCATTGAAACAATACAAAATATTATTGATTTTTTCGAAAACAAAGTTAAAAAATCTATGATAGTCAAATAATGAGAAATTTTGTAAAAAAAATTAAAAACTATGGGTTATTGGAACTATTAGTATTTTCATCCGCTGTTTATGTTGTTGGTATGTTGCTTTGGACAGTATCGACACGATCTGCAGTTGAGGAAAAAGCAAATACTGTAAAATCAAACCATAAACAAATTGTTGATTTTATAAATTCAGAAATAAATAATTGTGCTCAAGGTGATGAAAATTCAAAAACAGCATGGGGCGATCCTTGTAATGGTGAGTGGTTGTCCGTAAAAGTTATTGAATATATTAACAGTAATATGAAAATGATAAATCCTTATTCATCAAACAAAGAAATTTTAAAACAAGCTCAGGATCCTAGACTACAAGCAGAAGGAAAAGCTGGGCAGTCAACTGAAATGGGAGTTATTTTTTTAAGTTCTCAAAATATTAGTTCAGAAGCTGGATCAGAGTGGGTTATCGGAACATGTGTAAAATCTCCTTGTGTAGCAGCTGGAAATAACGAGCTTACGTCTATTTATAGATAAACTCATTTAACAATTTCAAATCCCGCTTTTATTGCCGTTTTTTTTAAATAAGAATAACCTTTTTTTGCATACTCAAACGGGTTAGCTTTTTTTGGGTCTTGTTCAGCTTCAACAACTAACCAACTATTATAATCATTTTTTTTAAGTTGATCTAAAATAGGCTTATAATCTATACAACCATCACCTGGAACAGTAAAAGCGCCTTCAAGAAACGCATGTCGAAAACTTAAATTTTTAGACAAAGATTTTTTTAAAACACTTTCTCTCATATCTTTGCAATGCACGTGAGCGATTTTTTCTTTAAAATTTTTTATTATTTTTAAATAATCTCCACCTGCAAACAACATATGCCCGGTGTCAATTGTAAGTTTAACTGAGTCACTGGTTTCTTGCATTAGTCTAATCGTGTCTTCTTCGGACTGTATAACAGTACCCATATGATGATGGTAAGCTAAAGGCATTTCCTCATCTTCAAGCCTTTTTCCAACTTCATTAATTTTTTTGCAATAAGAAATCCAAGTATCATTGTCTAAAATTGGTCTTTTAGATAATGGCTTATTTTCGTCTCCCTGAATTGAGTCGGTTACTTCAGCAAAAACTATACATGGAGCTTTACAGTCTTTAAATAAATTTAATTGACCTCTTATATTTTCCATTTCTTCTTTAACTGTTCGTTTTAATAAATTTGCTCCATACCAGCCGGAACATAATTTAATATCAAATTTATTTAATATTGGAATTAATTCATTTGATGTTTTTGGGAATTTACCTCCCGACTCTACACCAGTAAACCCTGCCTGTCTTGCTTCAGACAAACAAGTTTCAAGAGATGTTTCACCTCCAAGTTCTGGCATATCATCATTACTCCAGGCTATTGGTGCTATTCCTAATTTTACTGACATTTTATTTATATTTGTTAGGATAATGCTAGATATCAATAATAAAAACAATAAAAAATTTATAAAATGAAAATTAATGTTGCATTATTTGGTCTTGGAAGAATTGGTATAATGCATGCTCAAAACTTAAAGATAAATAAAAAATTTAATCTTAAGTATGTATTCGATATTAATAAAAAACTATCTATAAGAGCTGCAAAAAAACTCAAATCTACCTATATTAAAAATCCAGATATTGCATTCAAAGACAAAAATATAAAAGTAATTTTTATTTCATCTACAACTTCGACACATATACCTTTAATTTCATTAGCTGCAAAATACAAAAAAACAATCTTTTGTGAAAAACCCTTAGATCTTAGTATTCAAAGAGTAGTAAAATGTAGAAAAAAAATTAAAAGGTTTAAACCTAAAATACAATTGGGTTTTAATCGGCGTTATGATCCAGGACATTATCATCTAAAAAAATCTCTTTTGTCTGGAAAAATCGGTAATTTGGAAAAAATAATTATTACAAGCCGAGACCCAGCTCCTCCTTCCTTTAATTATTTAAAAAATTCAGGTGGAATATTTAGAGATATGACAATTCATGACTTTGACTTAGCCAGATTTTACCTTGGCAAAGATCCAATTAAGGAAATTTTTGCATCCGCAACCAATTTGTCAGACTCAAGATTTAAAAAAATTAAAGATTATGAAATTACTTCATGTATTTTAAAATCTAGAAAAGGCGTAATCATAGTTATTAACAATTCTCGACACTGTAAATTTGGATACGATCAAAGAGTAGAAATATTTGGTAATAAAGGAATGCTAATATCAGACAATAAGCGGAAATATAATTTTTTTATAGATAGATATAAAATCGCTTACAAACTTCAATTGAACGATCTATATAATCTTGTAACAAAAAACAAAAAACCAAGATCTACTTTCGATGATGGCGAGAAATCACTTTGTATAGCTAATGCAGCATTTAAATCATTAAAATTAAAAAAAGTTGTTACTATCTAATAATAATTTTTAAACCCAAGGTTGAAATAAAAAATCCTTACCTTTTCTTTTAATCTCTTTTTTGCTTTAATAAAAATATTAAAAATAACAATATAACGAGGGAAAAATGAGAAAAATATATTTAACATTAGTGGCTTTCCTTTCGTGGATGGCGATGTCAGTTGCATCTTTTGCAATCGATGTAATCGTTGTTTCACATGGTCAAGCTAACGATCCATTTTGGTCGGTTGCTAAAAACGGAGTTGACTCTGCTTGCAAGGATATGAAAATTAAATGTAAGTACACAGCTCCTGGCACATTCGATATGGTTGAAATGGCTAAATTAATTGATAACGCTGTTTCACAAAAACCAAAAGGTATTGTGATCACTTTACCTGACGCTGCGGCTTTAGGAAAATCTGTTAAAGCTGCGATTGCTGCTGGTATACCAGTAGTATCAATGAACTCTGGTTCAGATGACTTCGCTAAACTAGGTATTAGCGCTCACGTTGGACAAACTGAGTTTGAAGCAGGTGTAGGTGGCGGTCAAAAAATGAAGGCAGCTGGTGGAAAAAAAGCACTGTGTGTTAACCATGAAGTTGGTAACGTAGCACTTGATAGAAGATGCGCTGGTTTCAAAAAAGGCTTTGGCGGTCCAGTAGAAATACTTGGTACATCAAATGACCCAACTGAAATTCAAAAAGCTGTTGCTGCAAAACTAGGTGGAGTAGATACTATTCTAACTTTAGGTGCGGGACTGTCTGGAGAAGCGGCTCTAAAAGCAATCAAATCTGCTGGTAAAACTGGAAGCATTAAACTTGGAACATTTGATATGTCACCAGGAATGCTTAAAGCTGCTGCAGCTGGTGAAGTTGAGTTCTTAATTGACCAACAACAATATCTTCAAGGATATTTGCCTATAGCTATATTTGCTCAGTATATGAGATGGGGAACAATGCCAGCTGGCGTTGTTATGACGGGACCTGGTTTCGTTACACCGCAAAATGCTAGCAAAGTAATTAAGTGGGCAGCACAAGGTTATAGATAAAAATAATTTAAAAAGGCCTGGTTTAAAAGCCAGGCCTTTTTTTTAACAAAAATAAATTAATATGTCAGTCAAGTCAAAAAGTATTCAAAATAAATCTAAAGATGAAAGATTACGTAAGGTTTCAAATTTAAAAGTTTTATTAAATAGACCTGAACTCGGCGCATTAGGTGGATCAATTCTTGTATTTATTTTTTTTGGTATCGTTGCTGGCGATACTGGAATGTTTAGTGCATATGGAACGATTAATTTTTTAGAAGTCTCAGCTAATCTTGGAATAATTGCTATTGCTGCAGCACTTTTAATGATAGGTGGAGAATTTGATTTATCTGTTGGATCTATGATTGGTTTTGCTGGTATATGCATAGCTATACCGGCAATTTATTGGGGCTGGCCATTGTGGTCGAGTATTCTATTTGCTTTCTCTATGGCTGTTCTTGTTGGATATGCAAATGGTATACTAGTTGTCAGAACAGGTTTACCGTCCTTTATTGTAACACTTGCAATGTTATTTATTTTACGAGGAGCAACTTTAGCTTTAACAAGATTAATTACAGGTAGAACACAGGTTCCCGGTTTAAGAGTGCTGATTGAAAATGATCCAATTGCATGGATTTTTTCTGCAGACGCATTCAAAGGAGTCTTTACATGGCTGGGTTCTTTAGGTCTAATAGCGTTAAGACAAGACGGAACACCATTAGCTACCGGTATTCCCGCATCTGTTTTGTGGTGGGTTGGAATGACAATTTTTGCAACATGGTTATTAATGAAAACAAGATATGGTAACTGGATATTTGCATCTGGTGGAGATAAGCTAGGCGCTAGAAACGTCGGTGTACCAGTTGGAAGAGTAAAAATTAGTTTATTCATTGGTACTGCGGTGGCAGCAACTATTTATGCTTGTGTTCAAGTATTAGATGCTGGATCAGCTGATACAATGAGAGGTTTTTTAAAAGAATTAGAAGCAATTGTTGCTGCTGTTGTTGGGGGATGCTTACTAACCGGTGGTTATGGTTCTGCTATTGGAGCAGCTTTCGGTGCCTTAATATTTGGAACAGTTTCAATGGGAATTTATTATACAGATGTAGATACTGATTGGTTTAAAGTTTTTTTAGGAGCAATGATGCTGATTGCTGTTATTTTTAATAATTTTATTAGAAGAAGAGTTACTGAGAACAAATAATGTCAAATAATTTAGTTGAATTTAATAATATAAGTAAATTCTTTGGGTCTGTTATAGCTTTAAAAGATGTAACTATGCATATTAAAAAGGGTCAAATCATGTGTTTACTTGGAGATAATGGTGCGGGCAAGTCAACATTAATAAAAACATTATCAGGCGTTCACAAGCCTGATGAGGGAGAAATTATAGTTGATGGAAAACAAACGGTATTTGACTCGCCACGAGATGCTTTAGACTTGGGTATAGCAACGGTTTATCAAGATTTAGCTCTTGTATCTTTGATGAGTGTGACTAGAAATTTTTTTATGGGCAGAGAACCAATGAAAGGATTTGGTCCTTTTAAAACTTTTGATGTTAATAAAGCTAATAGTATTGCTTCAGAAAGAATGGGCCAAATAGGAATTGATGTCAGAGATCCATCTCAGGCTGTCGGGACAATGTCAGGCGGAGAAAGACAATGTTTGGCAATATCTAGAGCAATTTACTTTGGTGCAAAAGTTTTAATTCTAGATGAACCAACTTCTGCGCTTGGTGTTCATCAAGCATCTGTAGTTTTAAAATATATTGTAAAAGCAGCTGCCTCTGGTTTAGGGGTTATATTAATTACACATAACGTTCATCATGCATATCCAGTAGGAAATAGTTTTACAATTTTAAATAGAGGTAAAAGCATGGGTACTTTCGACAAAAAGGATCTTTCGAGAGAAAAACTATTAGGTATGATGGCAGGTGGCGAAGAGCTCGATAAGCTTGAGGTAGAACTCAAAGAAATTGACAGAACTAATAAAAATTAATGCAAATTGGAATAGACCTTGGTGCTACTAAAATAGAATATGTTTTATTAGACAATAATAATAAGGAATTAGAAAGAAACAGATCCGAAACACCAAAAGATTTTGGAAAAACAATTATCGTTATAACAGATATTATTGAAAAACTTCAAAAAAAATATAATTCAAAATTTGTAGTTGGTATTTGTCATCCAGGTAATCTTGATAGTACATCTGGGTTAATAAAAAATGCACATAATTCGATATGGTTAAATGATAAAAGTTTGATAACAGAATTAAAGAAAAAAATTGATAACGATGTATTTTCTGAGAACGACGCAAATTGTTTTAGTTTGTCAGAAGCATTAGATGGAGCAGCAAGGCACTACAATAGTGTATTTGGGATTATTTTAGGCTCTGGTTGCGGTGGTGGTTTAGTAATTAATAAAAAAATTGTCTCAGGAGCAAACGGTCTAGGTGGCGAATGGAGCTTAAATCAAATGCCATTGAAAGAAATTAAATCCAACATAGATAATAATGGAAAATTTGATTTTTCGCAGAGAATAGAAGGACACCTATCTGGAAAATCAATTGAAAAAAATTTTAATACTTTATTTAAAAAAAAATATACCGCAAAAGAAATATTTAGCAAATATAGAGATAAAGATACTGATGCAGCAAACTTCATTAACAGCTATAAAAAAAACCTAGCAAGAAGTTTAGTAATAATTATTACCACAATTGACCCGGACGCCATAGTTTTTGGTGGTGGCGTATCAAATGAAATTGATTTCTTAGATGAACTTAAAAGTATGTCTGCAAAATTACTAAATGAAAAAAGCCTTAAAACTGTTTTTCTTAAACCAATTTATGGTGACGCAAGCGGCGTAAGAGGAGCTGCATTACTAGGAAGACAAAATCTAATTTAATTATTAAGTTTAAAATCTAAATACAAAGCTGCCGACCAAGAAAAGTTATTAGCCCCTAAGGAGTCACCAGTTTTGTAATTATAATATTCATGAAATTTTTTATTTTCCAATAATTCCAAAGTCTTATTTTTAATTAAGTTAGAAAAGTTTTTATCTTTATCAAGCAAACCTTGATAAATTATCCAATTAGTATTTATCCAAACTGGACCCCTCCAATATCTTGTTTCTTCAAAAGTTTTGTCTTTAGGATTAACTGTTGTAAAAAAATATTCTTTCTGTGAATTGTACTCTTTAAGTCTGTTAATAATTTTATTATTTATTTCTTCATTTTGAAGGTTGGCAAACAATACGAAATAATTAGAAATTGCATCTACTTTAATTAAATTGTGGTTCTTAAAGTCATAAGAAAAAAAACTCTGTTCTTCATCTTTGTAAAATTTTACTAAACTTTCTTCTGACTGTGATATTTTATTCTTAAGATCATTAAAATCTAAATTAAACTTTTTTGCTACCTCAATAAGATCTTTTGTGGCTCTAATTAGTATTGAATTAAAACCAATATCAATCACATTAAACATTGAATCATTTACAATTTTACTTGGATTATATTTGTCTTTTTTAAATTGATTTAATAGAGTTATATAACCATCATAATCTTTTTTAAGAGGTCTATTTGAACTCCTTGAAACATTAAGATCTCTTCTTTCGTACTTTAAATTTTCCTCAATTTTAACTTTATCTAACGATGAATCCCAAATAGGAGAGTTATCAAGTCCGCTTTCCCAAGGATGGATAATAGAAACAAGACCTATTTTATTTGTATCCCTGTAATTAAAAAACCAGTTTAAATATTTTTTTAATTTTTTTATTATAATTTCTACTCTTTTTAACTGACTTTGATTTAATTTATTTTGATCAACAATTTTTTTAATTATTGTTGCAATTATTGGTGGCTGTGTAATACCGGAAGAGGGTATCTTATTACCACAATCCCATGTTTTGTGATTTGGAAAATAACTTTCGTCATTATCATGAAACAAGATATGAGGTATCATACCATCATCCCACTGACCTGACAAAAGTTTTTCTAATTCCACAATTGCATACTCCAAATTAAAATATGAATATCCTAATGATATGAAGGCTGAGTCCCAATTCCACTGCGCAGGATATAATTCATTATTTGTAGGTAGCGTATAACCAGATCTTCTATTATTTTTTAAAACTTCTTTTGCAATTTCGATTGTTTCTTTCATTAACCTTTAACGCTTCCAGCAGTTAATCCACTTACAAGATATTTTTCAAAGTAAACAAAAATCAAAAGAATTGGCAAAGTCACAACAACAGATCCGGCCATTAAATATTGTCTTGGTGTTTCAGCATCTCCAGTTAAATGATTAATTGCTCTAGATAATGTAAATGATTTTGGATTATCCAAGAACATCAATGAAAACAAAAATTCATTCCACGCGATCATAAAAACATATAATGCTACCGAAGCAATTGCTGGCAAGCTTAATGGAATAATAATTTTAATTATTATACCAAACCAATTTTGGCCATCTATAAGACCAGCGTCTTCAATTTCTTTTGGAATACTTTTGAAATATCCTTGAAGCATATAAATAGCTACTGGCAGTGTTGTTGCTGTATAAACAATTAAAAGACCTTCAACTGAATTTCTTAATCCCAACTGACTAAAGATAGTATAAAGAGGTATAACCAAAACAATGGCTGGAAACATATATATAACCAATATTGAGGTAGATAAAAAAGTTTTACCGAAAAAGTTTAATCTAGCAACTGCATAAGCCGCTGGTATTGCAAAGATTAAAGTAATAATTACTGTTCCTATTGAAACTATAGAACTCGTATAAATATATCGTCCAAAATTATATGTTTTAAAAATTACAAAATAAGATTTAAACACTTCCATAAGATTGTTTGTAAAATTAATACTTAAATCTAAAGGATTAAATAATAAAGCAGCCTGGGTTTTAAAACTTGTTACAAACATCAAATAAAATGGAAATAAAATTACAAATGCAAAAAAGACAATCGCAAACAAAGAAAGAAAATCGAAAATAATTTTTTCAGAAATGAAATCTTCTTTAAGATAATTCAAATCATAATTTTTGACTTTACTAGTAAAAAATAAACTTATTAGAAAAACTCCAGAATTGTACCAAATTGGAGCACTTTCATTAATCAAAATATAAACAACAGTAAAAATAGAAGAAAAGACTAAAATTTTTATTAATCGATTTATTTTCTTACCAATAAATATAAGAACACAGCTTAATAATAAGGCTAATAGAAAATTAATATTAAAATTTATTTCTGCTAACTTTAATCCTTGAAGAGTTGCCATTATTTTCCATATAGAGCCTAGCAATGTAAGAAAAATAGATGATATAAATAAATAAATTAATAATGGTTTATATCTCATTTGCACGCTTCCCAATTAATTTGAAGTAAATAATCATAAAAATTATCAATAACATAACTATAACTATTGAAATCGCCGACCCCATTCCAATATTAGAAACGGCAAAACCCTGTTGATAAACATTTATGGGCAGAGTTCTCGTACCTGATGCTCCGCCTGTTAAAAGAAAAATGTCCTCAAATTTATTAAAATTCCAAATAAATCTAATCATAAATAAAATAGATAAAATTGCTGTTATCTGGGGAAGAGTGATATTAATAAATTTTCTTAATGGTCCTGCTCCATCAACCTCAGCAGCTTCATACAAATCTTTTGGTACGGCTTGTAATCTTGCTAGAATGAATAAGAAGGCTAGGGGAAAATATCTCCAAATCTCAAACATTATTACCGTAGTTAATGCCAACCTCAACTTAATATCAAAGCCGAGTAGGTTTAGTGTCAAATATTTCTGTCCCAATAAATTTATAGGTTTATCAATGATATCAAAATTAACTAGTAAAGCATTTAAAGTCCCGCTATTTGGATCTAGCAATAAAGTCCATGTATATGCTAACGCAACTACAGGTCCAACATATGGAAATAAAAGAATACTTCTCATAAAAGTCCTTCCATAAAATCTTTGATTTACTAATTGTGCAGCAAACATTCCAAAAATGATAGCACCAATTGTTCCAAAAAAAGTAAAATAAAACGTAGTTAATAATAAATCTAAAAATTCATTTTCAGTAAAAACTTGTTCAAAATTCTTTAAAGTAAATTTGGTTGTTAATAAAATGTTGTCAGCATCACCAGAAAGTTTAGGTTTTTGAGATTTGATAGAATTCTTATCAATTGCATTATTATTTACATTCCTAATAAAAATTTTAAAATTTTCTTTAAATTTTGCTTCCCAATTTCCAAAATCGCATTCAATTTTTCTCGACTCAAATGTACATCTTGAGTCGAGATCTATAGGTTCTATATTTTTTGGTAGTTTATCTATAAATTTAACATTATTTATATCCGCAATTAAAGAACTATTTCTTAATCTATAAACTAATTTTAGTTTTGTTTTATCTTCGGGAATACTTTTTACTATCTTTTTTGCCCTTGGTTCAGGAATTCTAATATCTTTTAGTTGTACTTCTTTAAAACTTATCCAAATATTTGCAAGGATTGGAAATAATACAATAGCAAATACCAAAAATACTGCCGGTAACAAGAGAGTATAGGCTGTTCGTTTTTCTATTTTTGATAAAGTGTCAGTCATATAAAAAGCGGATAATATTATATTACCCGCTTTTTAAAAATAATTTTACTAATATTTAGCCAACTCAGCGTTGATTTTATCAACCGCTTCATCAACTGAAATTAGATCATCAATATATTCTCTTGTGATTCTATTTAAAAATTGTGCATTGATGATTTTTGATGCTCTAGAAAGTTCACCTTCTTTTACACCCCATCTGTTAGCAGTATCTAAACCAGCCACAATGTTATTAATAACATCAGCAGAATATAGTTCTGTTAAAGGTTTCTTTCTATCAACACCAACTGGTAGTTTGCTCCATGCTTTTGTATATGCAGCCGGATCACTAGCATTTCCTCTTCTTACAGGAAATTTACCTTCAGGTGCAATTGCTAATGTAGCTGTGTAACCTTCGTTCATTGAATACTCAACGAATTTTTTAGCTTCATCAATTTCAGCATCAGCGGTAATACCAAAGTATCTAACATCTGCCCAAGCAGCACCTTTTTTATTATTAGGACCACTGAAATTAGTTATGAATCCAGTTTTTGATGCAAGTTCTGGTGATGTTGGATCACTATTTATTGTTGGTGGAGCAGAGTCTCTTAAACCTGCTAGTTCATCCATTATAAATGGTGACCAGATAATCATTGGAGTCTGTCCTGCAAAATAAAGTTCTCTTGACTGTTTCCAGAACAATTCACCTCTAGGACTAGCTTTTGCAATAGTTTTATAAAATTCTAATGAATTTTTTAAAGCCTTACCTTGTTTTTTTGTTCCACCTTTTTTAACCAAGTTAACCCCATTAGCTAGAAGCACATGCTCTAGCACTTGACTCATAAAGTTTTCGTCAGTTTTTGTTGCAGCTACAAATCCATACATATATTGGCTAGATAGCGTTTCTACGGCTTTAACAATATTCGCATAGCTAGTTGGCGCTGACAAACCTGCTTTTTCAAATAGATCTTTTCTGTAGACTACCATTTGTGTCCAGCCATCAACTGGTACAGCAGCTATTTTCCCACCTGATTTTGCCATGCTAAGAGCTCCTGGTGCAAAAGTTTTCTTGCCCAATGCTTTAACAACATCGTTGTTAGCATCTACATCTAAAATTCCAGCTTCAGCCCAAGGAAGTACATACTGGAGAGTATGATATATAACATCAGGTAAATCGCCAGCAGCTGCAGCAGCTGTTGCTCTCGTACCAAGATCTTTTTCTTCAACAGGTATAACTTCTACACTTATACCAGTCTTGGCTTCAAAAGTTTTAGCCATCTCTTTTTGCTTTTCCATTCTTGCAGGTTGAACCTCAGTAGTCCAGAATGTTATTCCAGCAAAACTAGAGTTAGCCAAAAAAGTAAAAGCGAATAAATAAATTAATATTTTTTTCATTTTCCCCCCATATTAATAATTAATTTAACGTGAAAACCTACCAAAAATGATGAGAAAGTGAACCCAATAAAAAAAATATAGAAGCTATCTAATATTTACATTACTTTATTTTTATAGAAAAATTAAAAATAAATACTGAAAGTTAAACTTGAAGTTGTATGGCTAATATAGAATTAAAAAATATTGAAAAATCCTTTGGTAACAACAAGGTAATTAATAATTTTAATATCAAAATTAATGATGGTGAATTTATTGTTTTAGTGGGCCCTTCTGGATGTGGAAAATCAACATTACTTAGAATGATCTCAGGTTTAGAGTCAGTAGATAGAGGCGAAATATTTTTGGATAATAAAATAATAAATAATTTAATTCCCTCTAAAAGAGGAATTGCGATGGTTTTTCAATCCTACGCCTTGTACCCTCACATGAACGTTTATGACAACATGTCATTTGGTTTAAAAACTGAAAAACTAGAAAAAAATTTAATTGATAGGAAAGTAAAAGATGCAGCTAAAACTCTTCAAATTGAAGACTTACTACATAGAAAACCCAGAGAGCTCTCAGGTGGCCAAAGGCAAAGAGTAGCTATTGGTCGTGCAATAACTAGAAATCCAAAACTTTTCTTATTTGATGAACCACTTTCTAATCTGGATGCTGCATTAAGATCAGAAATGCGTGTTGAAATATCAAAATTACACAAACAGCTGAACACTAACATGATTTACGTAACTCATGATCAGGTTGAAGCAATGACATTAGCTGATAAAATTGTGATATTAAATAATGGAAACATTGAACAGGTTGGAACTCCAGACGAAATTTACAATAATCCAAGAAATATATTTGTTGCTGAATTCATAGGTATACCAAAAATGAATATACTAAAGAATGGTATTGAGTATGTATTAAAAGATTTAAATTTAGAAGCAGAAGCATATCTAGGGATAAGACCCGAACATATTTATACAAATGGAGATGGCGAAATAAAACTCGATATAAAAGTCGAATTAATCGAAAACTTAGGATTTGAAAAAATTATTTACGCAACATTTAAAGGACAAGAATTACGAATAAAAACATCTCATAATATTTCACAAAATCTTAACCAAATTTCATTTCAAAAAAATAAGATTTTTTTATTTGATAATAACAAAAAAAGATATCAACTGTAGATTATTTTAATATTTTATTAATTTCTTTTGTTGTAAATAGTTTCGGTATTTTACACGACGTTCTTATATTTATTCGTTTTCCTATTTTTGCTGCGTACATAATTGACTTAATCACATCTAAAACGTGAAGTGAAAGTTCGCCATTACATCTATGTTTTTTTTTATTTTGAATACAGTAAGCCATCTCAGCCAAACCAACACCTCTATAATTTGCATTTATTGGTGCTTCATTAGCTCTTAAACTTTTTTGACGTATATTTATTTTTCCAAGAGGCATTTTATTTGTTTTATATTCTTTCCAATCACCCCCCAGTTTTTTACATGTAAAAACAGATCCACCAAACATATTTGGATCAGGTACAAGAATTGAACCTTTATCTCCGTATAATTCAATATGGTTTCTATGATGAGCAATAACATCAAAAGAAAGGGTAAATCTTATTATTGTTTTATTTTTAAAAAATATTGTTCCAAGATAAGTGGTTGGACAAAGTACTTTTATAGATTTACCTTTTCTAGGACCAATACCAATTATTCTTCTTTTTTTATTCCACAACAAACTCCCCCAAACTTGTTTTATAGGGCCAAGCAAATTCACCAATGCTGTTAAATAATATGGACCCATATCAATAACAGGACCACCTTCATTTTTTGCAAACCAAGGTTCTGGATTCGGATGATAAGATTGAACCCCTGGATAAGCAAAAATAATATTTCCTAAGTTAACTTTACCAATCAGTTTTTTTTCTATTAATTCTTTAGATTTTTGATTCCCACCACCCAAAAATGTGTCTGGAGCGTTTCCAATATATAATTTTTTTCTTTTTGCAATTTTTACTAATTCTTTTCCATGCTCAACATTTATAGCCATTGGTTTTTCTGTATAAACATGTTTATTATTTAAAAGCGCTTTCTTTGAAATCTCAAAATGTGCTTTTGGTATTGTAAGATTTAATATTATTTCAATTTCTTTATCTTTAAGTATATCTTTGACGCTTAGTGCCTTTATTTTATAAATAGATGCACATTTTTTTGCAGCCGAATGTTTGATGTCGGCACATTTGATAATTCTAAAATTATTAAAGTATTTGTGACCTTTAAAATAAGTTTCTGCTATATGGCCACAACCAATAAGACCGACTTTGAATACTTTTTGCATTTAAATTAAACACCTTGTCTTTGTTTAGACTTACCTTCAAGGTGCTCCTTCAACGCTTTTTCATTTTCTTTTGTTGAAGTTTTTTGTAAAGTAGGGCTTTCCCAAAAAGCTGACCCTTCTAACCATTGGTAACCATCAGTTTTAATAGAAATTACGTAAGTAGATTTTGATTTTTTTGCTCTTAAAAAAGCTGCCTCAAGATCACTGATAGAATTCACATTTTCACCAATTGCCCCCAAGCTTTCGGCATGTTTTGCAAAATCAATATTTTTTAAGTTATCAACTTTAGAACTTTCAAATAAACAATTAAATTCTTTACCACCCTTATAAAGCTGCAAACGGTTTATAACAGCATGACCTCCATTATCACAAACAACTATAATTAATTTATGGTTTGTAATAACAGAACTATAGATATCTGAATTGTACAAAAGATAAGAACCATCACCAACAAACGCAATTACTTCTTTTTTTGGATTTGCCATTTTAATTCCTAGAGCTCCTGAAATTTCATAACTCATACAACTAAAGCCCCATTCAGTTTCATGAGTGTTAAGTTCTCTTGGTCGCCATACTTGAAGAACTTCACCAACTAGTCCACCTGCTGCTGTCACCGCAATATCAGATGGATCTGATTTTCTATAAATTGCTCCAGCTACATGAGCATAAGATGGTAATTTTTGATTTGTAGGACCACTTTCTTTATCTAAATAATTATTCCAAGAATTTAAAGCTTCTCTAGATTTTTTATACCAGTCATCTGGTGCTTTCCAATTGCCTAAAGCATTTGAAATATCTAAAAGTGAAACTTTTGCGTCACCAACAACTGACTCTGCCATATGTTTACTTGCATCAAATCTAGAAACATTTATTGATACTAATTTAAAATTTGGATTTTCAAAATTTGACCAAGATCCAGTTGTAAAGTCAGCTAATTTAGTTCCAACAGCTATTGCTAAATCCGTTTTTTTCATAAAATTATTTGTCGCTTTACCTCCAAAACCACCAATAGCTCCTAAAAAGTACGGATCATCTTTTTTCATAGTTGAATAGCCCATTACAGTCTGTGCAGTTGGAACATTATGTTTTTTTGCAAATTCACTTAATTCTTTCATTGCATCGGAATAAAAGACACCTCCACCAGAAATAATAATTGGATTTTTAGATTTTTTAATTGTCTCAACAGCTTGCTTAATTTGATAATCATCAGGCCTTGGTCTTCTAATTGTATGAACTTTTTCTTTAAAAAATTCTTCTGGATAATCGAAAACTTCACCTTGCACATCTTGAGATAAAGATATACATGCAGGTCCGCAGTCAGAAGGATCAATCATAGTCTGAATAGCCTGTGGCAACGTTTGTAAAATTTGTTCAGGTCTAGTAATTCTATCAAAATATCTCGTCACATATTTAAATGCATCATTTTGAGTAATATTAGGATTATTAAAATGTTCAACCTGTTGTAATACTGGATCAGGCATTCTATTAGCGTATGTATCTCCAGGTAAAAAAAGTATTGGCAATCTATTACTCATTGCTACAGCAGCAGCAGTTAAAAGATTAGTTGAACCAGGACCAACAGAACTTGTAGCTACAAAAATTTGTCTTCTTCTCTTTGCTCTAGCATATGCTATTCCCGTTAGGGCCATATTTTGTTCGTGATGACCTCTCCAAGTTGGAAGATCTTTTTGGTTTTCTTCAAGCGCTTGACCTAGACAGGCGACGTTTCCATGGCCAAAAATTCCAAAAGCACCTGCAAACAAAGGTAATTTCTTACCATCAACTAATATTTTTTGTGATATTAGATATTTTACAATAGCGTGAGAACAAGTTAGTTGAATTTTTTTCATAAATTAATTAAAATGAACCCTAGGAAATATTGCACTTTTAAGCAATATAAATTTAAATAATGTATTCAAAATTTGGTCAATTCATAGACGGAAAATGGCAACCTTCTGAAAAAAAAGAAACTTACGACGTAATAAATCCAGCAACCGAAGAGGTAATTGGTAAGGCATCAAAAGCTACAGAAGCAGATGTTTTAAAAGCGCTAAAATCAGCTGAAAAAGGTTTTAAAGTCTGGAAAAAAACACCTGCTTGGCAGAGATCATACAAAATAAGAAAAATTGCTGACCTGATGAGAGAAAGGAAAAAAGAACTAGCTAAATGGTTAGCTCTTGAAGTCGGCAAACCATTAGTCGAGGGAGAGGGCGAAGTAGGTGGCGGTGCTGATATTTTTGAATGGAATGCTGAAGAAACTAAAAGAATATTTGGACAAACAGTAGAAAGTCGCTTTGAGGATACTAGAGTCCAAGTAATTTACCAGCCAGTCGGCGTTGTTGCTGCATTAATTCCATGGAATTTTCCTATTATACTAGCATCAAGAAAAATTTCTACTGCACTAGCAGCAGGCTGTTCTGTAATTGTAAAACCAGACGTTATAACCCCTGGAGCTGTAATGGAATTAATGAATGTTATCAATGATGCAGGAATTCCTCCAGGTGTAGTCAATCTTTTATCTGGAGATCCTGAAGAGGTATCAAATGCTTTAATATCATCAAACATAGTAAAAAAAGTTTCAATCACAGGATCTACTAGAGTTGGTAAATTAATTCTAAAAAAAGCTGCAGATAAAGTTCAAAGAGTAACAATGGAATTGAGCGGACACGCACCTTTTATTGTTTTTGAAGACTCAAATATTGATAAGGTTACGGACATGGCAATTACTTCAAAATATAGAAATAATGGCCAAGTTTGTATTTCTCCGAGTAGATTCTATATTCACGAAAGCAAAAAAAATGAATTTGCTAAAACTTTTATAGAAAAAACAAAAAAACTTAAATTAGGCGATGGTTTGAAAGAAGGTGTAAATTTAGGTCCTATAACAACAAAAAAAAGATTAGAAGAAATAGAAAAACTGGTTGAAAAAACTAAAAAAGAAGGTGGTAAAATATTATACGGAGGCAAGAGACCATCAGGTTTTAATAAAGGATATTTTTATGAACCAACTATAATTGACGATGTAAAAGACGATTTTACTGTTATGACCGTAGAACCTTTTGGTCCAATAACTGCTATTACCACATTTAAAAATTTTGATGAAGTTATAAAAAGAGCTAACAAACATGATTGTGGATTAGCTGGTTATGTTTGTACAAATTCAATGGAAAAAGCATTTAAAGCCTCAGAACAATTAGAAACCGGTGTTGTAGCAGTTAATACGCCAGTTGTAGCATCAGCAGAAACTCCTTTCGGTGGTATTAAACAAACTGGTTATGGAAGAGAAGGTGGTTCTGTTGGAATTAAAGATTATTTGAATATTAAGTATACCCACCTAGGTCTCTCAGGTTAATGAGAAAAAACAATCTAAAAAAAATATTTGCTGATGGCAAAGCTGTGATAAATGGCTGGTTACAAATACCAAATTCTTTTTCAGCTGAAGTAATGGCTCATCAAGGATGGGATTCCTTAACAATAGATATGCAACATGGTGTCGTTGATTATCCAAATGCATTAAAAATGTTACAAGCAATTTCTACAACTGATGTTGTTCCTTTAGCCAGAGTAAATTGGAATGAACCAGGACAAATAATGAAAATTTTAGATGCTGGTTGTTATGGAATTATTTGCCCGATGGTAAGCAATAGATCACAAGCTGAGAATTTCGTTAAAGCATGTTTGTACCCTCCAAAAGGATACAGAAGTTTTGGTCCTATTAGAGGTCTTTTATATGGAGGAAGTGATTATGGAAAACATGCAAATGATGAAATTCTAAAGTTTGCAATGATAGAAACTAAAGAGGCTTTAGATAATCTTGACTCAATTATGTCTACACCTGGTCTTAATGGTATTTACATTGGTCCAGCAGATTTAAGCTTAGCAATAGGAGAGGAACCTAGTTTTGACAAGCCTGAGGGAGACAAGGTTTATGATACAATATTGAAAATTTTAAAACATGCAAAAAAAAATGATATAATAGCAGGAATTCACAATATGAAAGCAGAATATGCTCAAAAAATGATTAAATTAGGTTTTCAATTAGTAACAGTTGGATCTGATCAAAGATTTATGTCAGGTGGGGCAAAAGACTCAGTTAGTAAGTTTAAAGAAATTAAGTCCAAAGATACTAAGGGTTATTAACAATTAAATTTAAATAATTATTATAAAACAAATTTGACCAATTATTATGTTTATGTTTTAAAAACTATCGTAGGAAAAAAGTTTTCTTATATTGGATATACCAAAAATTTAAAAAATAGGTTAAAACTTCATAACGAAGGAAAAGGAGCAAAATTTACACGCGGAAGAAAGTGGAAATTAATATATATGGAAAAATATAAAAGTAAAAAAGAAGCTTTATCAAGAGAGTATTTTTTGAAAAAAAATAGAAAAATAAGAAATCATTTGATTAATAAATTTTCATGAAAATATCTATTTTACTTCCATATAAAGAAAATTTTTCGCCAAATTATCCAGGAGCGGTATCTCTCTTTGTTAATGATACATTAAAACTAAGTAAGTATAAAAAAAACACGAAGGTATACGGAAATACTTCATTTAAAAAAAAATTCTCAAAAAATTATAAAAATATTAAATTAAAAAAAATTTTCTTTGGTAGTCAAAGTGAAAATTATATGAATGAATTTATTAAAATAGAAAAGTCCTCCCCATCAAGTATAATTGAAATACATAATAGACCTCATTATTTAAATCACCTTATAAACGAAGGTATAAAATCTAAATTTGTTCTTTATTTTCATAACGATCCCTTAACAATGACTGGATCTAAAAGTTTAAATGAAAGAAAATATTTAGTGGATATTTGTGAAAAAATTATTTTTAATAGTCTTTGGTCTAAAAAGAGATTTTTAGAAAATATTTCATCTGGATCAATTAGTAGTGAGAAATTAATAGTAATTTTTCAATCAGCTTCAAAAAACTTAATTAATTTTAAATCCAAAAAAAAATGGATAACATTTGTTGGTAAACTTAATAGATCTAAAGGATACGATATTTTTGGGTCGTCAGTTATTAAAATACTTAAGAAATATAAAGATTGGAAAGCGATTGTCATTGGAGATGAGCAAAGAGATAAGATCAATTTTTATCATGATAGACTTAAAAATCTGGGTTTTTTAGAGCACAATAAAGTTATAAATATTTTTAAAAAAACTAGTATAGCAGTTGCATGTTCAAGATGGAACGAACCTTTTGGTAGAACAAGTCTTGAAGGTTCGGCGAACGCTTGTGCTGTTATAATAAGTAATAGAGGTGGTTTACCTGAAACTGTTACTAATGCTATTATATTAAAAAGATTAAACCAAAAAGAGTTAATAAAAAAAATCGAGTTATTAATAAAAAATAATAAACTGAGATTAGAGTATCAAAAACTTGCGTATAAAAATTTTTATCTTACTCATAAGAATAGTAGTAAAAATATAGATAAATATAGAGAAGAAATATTATATTCAAAAAAAATAAATTTTTTTAATAAAAATGAAAAATTAAGAATCGTTCATATTACTAATTTCAACGAAAGACACGATGGAAGATTATATTTTAATACTGGAAGAAGAATTAATAATGGTTTAATCCGCTTGGGTCATAGTGTTTTAGAGTTTAGTGACAGAGATATACAAAAATATTATAAAAATTATAAAGATATATCAGGTACAAAAAGACTTAATTCTAAATTGTTAAATACTTGCTATAATTTTAGACCCGATATGTTAGTCTTAGGTCATGCAGACTCTATATATCCTCAAACCTTAAGAGATCTTAAAAAAAATTATCCAAATTTAAAAATTGCACAATGGTTTTTAGATCCTCTTAATAAAAAAGGACCAGATTTTAATAAAAATAAAGAAAGGATATTAAACAAAATAGATTATGTTGATAAAAACTTTTTAACAACCTCTCCCAAAGCACTAAATTTTTTAAAAAAAAAGGATAACTTTCATTTTATTCCTAACCCATCTGATAGCTCATTTGAGACTTTAAATAATTTTAACAAACCCTGTAATATGGATGTTTTCTACGCATTAAGTCATGGTGTACATCGTGGAGTTTTAAAAAGAGGTAAATTTGATGAAAGAATAAATTTTGTATCAAAGTTAATGAATATTACACCAAACATAAAATTTGATATTTATGGCGCAAACAATGTACAACCTGTTTGGGCAGATAATTACCTTAAAGCGATATCAAACTCTAAAATGGGCTTAAATTTAAGTAGAGGTGAACCTATTAAATATTATAGTAGTGATAGAATTACACAAATTATTGGAAACGGCTTAGTCACATTAATTGACGAAAAAACTCATTACAGGGATTTTTTTAATGACCAAGAAATGGTTTTCTATAAAAATGTAAGTGATTTAGCTGAAAAGATATTGAAAATTAGTAAGGATGAAAAATTAAGAAAAGAAATCGGAAGGAAAGGAAAGAAAAAATATTTAAAATTTTTTAACTCAACTGAAGTAGCAAAATATTTAATTAAAAAAACTTTTGACTCAGATAATAATAATAAAAAGAAGTTTTACTGGGAATAAAAAAAAAGTATGTTGATAGATTCTCACTGCCATTTAGATTACGAACCAATAAATAAGGATTTGGATAATATTTTAAAAAAAGCTAAAAAAGCTGGTATAAATTATTTATTAACGATTTGTACAGAGGATAAAAGTTTTAACAAAATACTTCATATATTAAAAAAATATAATAATGTTTTCGGTACATATGGTGTCCATCCACATGAAGCAAAATTTTACGACAGTCTTACAGTTGAAAAAATAATAAAAAATTTAACTTATGATAAAAAAGTTATAGGTATTGGCGAAACAGGATTAGATTTTTTTTATAATCATTCAGATAAAAATCTACAAAAAGAAAGCTTTATAAAGCACATTAAGGCCGCACAAGAAACTTCTAAAACTTTAATTGTACATTCAAGATCAGCTGAAGAGGAAACATTTGATATACTGTCTAAACATATAAAGATAAAAAAATTTAGTATATTAATGCATTGTTTTACTGGTTCAAAAAAATTTGCTAAAAAATTATTGGATATCGGTTGTTACTTCTCAGCAAGTGGAATTATAACTTTTAAAAAGTCACAAGAAATAAATGAAGTTTTTAAATTTATACCAAATGACAGAATTTTATTAGAAACAGACTCTCCATACTTGTCACCTGAACCTAAAAGAGGCAAAGTTAACGAACCTAGTCATTTGGTTTATACTTTAAAACATATTTCTAAAATTAGAAATGATACAGAAGACAATATATCAAAAATAACAAGTAAAAATTTTTTTACTCTTTTTAATTTTAATCCTACATGACGAAATTCATAATATTGGGCTGTGGAAGTTCAGTGGGTGTTCCTTGGATTACTGGAAATTGGGGTAAATGCAATAAAAAAAATAAATTTAATAAAAGAACACGTTGTTCAGCTTTTGTAAAAAAGGGAAATCTATCACTATTAATCGATACTTCTCCAGATATAAAAAATCAATTATTAACAAACAAGATCAAGGATATTGATTACGTTTTATATACACATGAACACGCTGACCAAACTAGCGGTATTTTTGAGTTAAGACCTTTTTATTGGAAAAAGAAAAAAAAAATAAATATTTTTGCTAACAAAGAGACTTTAAAAGATCTTAAAAAAAAGCACGGTTATTGTTTTAAAGGCGGTCAAGGATATGCCCCAATTTTAAAAGGTAACTTAGTAAAACAAAATTTTTCTGTTTCTAAAAAAAAAGATATAATTAAAATCAAATCTTTTTATGTAAAACACGGTGAAATAAACTCAACTGCATACGTTATAGATAAACTAGCATATATTAGTGATGCTAACGCAATATTTGAGGAAGATTACAAAAAGCTTAAAAATTTAAAATATCTTGTTATAGACTGTTTAAAATTCAATCAACATCCTTCACATTTTAATTTTGATGAAGCTATAACTATAAGCCAAAAAATAAATCCAAAAAAAACTATTTTAACAAATTTACACTCTGACATGGATTATAATTTTATCAAGAATTCTTTACCAAAAAATGTATTACCTGCTTTTGATGGTATGATTTTAAAAATATAATTTTAAATTGCTTTTTTTAGAGCATTTAAAGGCAATAAAATACAGTCTCTTCTATTAATATATTTTTTTGACAAAAGTTTTTTAAATTTTTTATTTTCAATTAAATTATCTAAATCTTTAACCGATGTATTTATAATTTTTTTTGATAATAAGCTTGCGGATGCTTGGCAAAAAATACATGACTCAGTTTCATAATACATTTTTTTAATTTTTTTATTTTTTATTTCAAGTTCAACGTGCACTTTATCACCGCATTTTTTATTTTTTAAAACGGCAATATATTTTGATTTATTTTTCAAACCATAATTCTCTGTATCAAAGGCTAAATCTAAAATTTTGTTATCTATTATTTTTTTGCGCATAGTAAAATTAAAAAATAACCTAACAACGTTGATAATAGTGATCCAAGTAAAACACCTATTTTGACTCCACTTAAATACTGTGTTGTCTCAACAAAAGCTAAATTTCCAACAAAAAGGCTCATTGTAAATCCTATACCTGTTAGAACACCAACACCATAAAAAGTACCCCAATTAGCGTCTGTTGGCATTTCAGCTATTTTTAGTTTTATTGACAAATAAGAAAATATAAATACTCCAATCTGTTTTCCAAAAAAAAGACCACATAAAATACCTAAAGGAACTGGATTCATTAATGTTTTTAATGTAATTCCATCTAGAGATACACCTGCATTAGCAAAAGCAAAAATTGGCATTATTCCGAAAAGAACATAAGGCGAGATTAAATGTTCAATTTTTAACAAAAGAGAGTTCCTTTTTACTTTGCCCTCAGTTTTGTGTGGTATTGTTAAAGCTAAAAGAACACCTGCTATAGTTGCGTGTATTCCAGATTGATGAGTAAATTCCCACAAAAACAAACCTATAAAAAGATATGGAAAAAAGTTCTTTATGTTAAACCTGTTTAGTAGAACTAATAGAAAAACACATAACAACATTAATATTAGGTAAACAAGTTGGATCTTTCCTGAATAAAAAAAAGCAATGATTACTATTGCCCCTAAATCATCAATAATTGCAAGGGCAGTTAGAAAAACTTTTAATGAAATTGGAACTCTTTTTCCAAGCAAAGATAACACCCCTAAAGAAAATGCTATATCTGTAGCAGAGGGTATTGCCCAACCACTTAATGTCTCATAATTACCAAAGTTAATTAATATATAAATTAGAGCAGGTATTAACATACCACCTATTGCACCAACTATTGGAAGCATCGCTTGTTTAGGATTTGAAAGCTCGCCCTGAATAAATTCTCGTTTAATTTCTAAAGAAACTAAAAAGAAGAATACTGCCATCAGAGCGTCATTAATCCAATGTAGAACTGATAACTTTATACTATACTTTCCAAAACCTAATGACAAATAACTTTCTAAGGTACTAATATAATATTTATCAAGCTCTGTATTGCTTACAATTAATGCGGCGATTGCAGCAAAAAGTAAAATTAATCCAGATGCTGCCTCTAGTTTAAAAAACCACTTAAAAGGTTTTGAAATATATTGAATCATTTCGGTAATTATATCTTTAATTTTGCAAATGTAATTATCTTTCAATTGATAAAATAGCTCATTTAATCTATATAAATAGTCTTTCGGGGCGTAGCGCAGCCTGGTAGCGCATCTGGTTTGGGACCAGAGGGTCGCAGGTTCAAATCCTGCCGCCCCGACCATTTATGGAAATTAAAAAAGTAGTAGTTATCGGTTCAGGCACAATGGGCAGTGGTATTGCTGCACATTTGTGTAACGCGAATATTCCTGTCGTCCTTTTAGATTTAAAAACTGAAATTGCAGAAAAAGCCAAAGAAAGGATATTAAAATCTAGACCACCGCTATTATTTGAAAATTCAAAAATAAATATTTTAAAAACTGGTAACATAACAGAAGATTTTAAAAATGTTGCAGATGCTGATTGGATAATAGAGGCTGTAGTTGAGAAAATTGATATAAAACATAATATTTATCAAAAAATTTTCCAAAATAGAAAAAAAAACTCAATTGTTTCTTCTAATACTTCAACTATACCCTTAAAAATTTTATCACAAAATTTGAAATCAGAAGATAAAAAAGATTTTTGTATAACACATTTTTTTAATCCAGTCAGATACATGGGGCTTCTTGAAATTGTAATTGATAAAACATATAGCGAAAATAAAATTCAATTATTAAAAAACTTTTGCGAAAAAATTTTAGGGAAGGGTGTTTTAATTTGCAGTGATACTCCGGGTTTTTTAGGAAATAGAATAGGAGTTTATGCTATGCAAGTAGCAATGACAGAGGCTGTTAATATGAATTTATCAATAGAAGAAGCTGATGCAATTTTTGGTAGACCGATGGGTATTCCCAAAACAGGTGTTTTTGCTTTGTACGATCTAATTGGAATAGATTTAATGTCAGATGTTCTTAAAAGTTTTAAAAAAGAACTTCCAAAAAATGATGCTTTTCAAAAAGTAGCTGATGGAATTCCAATAATTAATGAACTGATTAAGACTGGATATACGGGGAGAAAAGGTAAGGGTGGTTTTTATAGAATAAATAAAAATGATGGAAAAAAAATATTAGAAGCTCTTGATTTGAAAAAAAATCAATATTTTGAAGCAAAAAAAATTAACCTTCAAATTAACAAGATGAATCTTTTAGAACTTATAAATCGAAATGATAAATATGGAAAATATGCATGGTCAGTTATTTCAAAAATAATCTTATACTCCTCATCTTTAGTTCCTCAAATTACAGAAGAGTATAATGATATAGATGAAGCTCTAAGGCTAGGTTTCAATTGGTCCATGGGTCCTTTTGAAATGTTAGAAGCTATTGGACTGGATAATTTTTTCGACAAAATTACAAATATTGAAAATAATAATTTTTTAATAAATCTTAAGAATAAAAAATTGAAAAAGTTTTATGGGCAAAGACAAAAATATACAAATATTGAAACACTAGGCAAAATAAAAAAATCAGTAATTAAAATTGATAAAAATAATTCTGCAGAAATATATAGATTTAATGATTTTAATATTGTTGAATTTAATACTAAGGCTAATGCATTAGATTATAATTCAATGGATGCACTTAAAAAAGCAACAGACAAACCACTTATCATAATTAATGAGAGTATGCAGTTTTCTGCTGGAGTAAATTTAAATTATGTTATGGAATTTATAAAAAATAATGATCTTAAATCAGTCGAAAAATTTATTAAATACTTTCAGGATACTTGTAAACATTTAAAATATTCTAATAAACCTGTTATCTCAGCACCGTCAGGATTAGCTTTAGGTGGTGGAGAAGAAGTTTTACTTCAAAGCAATTATGTTGTTTCTCATACAAACATTGTTATGGGCTTAGTTGAAACAATTGTTGGATTAGTACCTGCTGGAGGTGGTTGTAAAGAATTATTGTGGAGATGGACACAAACAGAACATGCAAAAAAAGATCCTGATTTTGCCTCTTTAAAAGTTTTTGAAATTATAGGAAACGCAAAAACAGCATCATCACCCCAAGAAGCTAAACCAAACTTATTTTTAGACTCAAACCACGAAGTCATTATAAATAGAAATAACCTCTTTTCAGCTGCAAGATCATTCATAACGAAAAATCCACATTTTAAACCTCCTCAAGAATGTAAATTTAAATTATCAGGTAAAAATGTTAGAAAAAAAATGCAAAAAATTCTTGATGATCTGTATAATAGTAAAAAAATCCTTGATCATGGTATGATTGTAGGTAAAGAATTAGCCTATATTTTAAGCGGGGGAGAGACAAATTTACAAAATGAAATTAGCGAGGATAAGATGTATGAATTAGAACTAAATGGTTTTATGAAACTTATAGAAACAAAACAAACACAAGAAAGAATTAAACATACTTTAAATACAGGAAAACCATTAATTAATTAAATGACTAGTTACAACGCACCAGTTGAGGAAATGCTTTTTTTATTTGAGAACCTAAAGGATAATAAAAACTATAACGAAATAGAAAAATTAAAGGATGTAAATTCTGAATTAGTAAAAGATATATTAGATCAAGCAGCAAAGATTAATCAAGATATTATTTTACCATTAGCAAAAGTAGGTGATGAGAAACCATGTATATATGAAAACGGTGTTGTTAGATCACCTCCAGGATATAAAGAAGCATATAAAAAATTTATAGAAGATGGCTGGACTTCTTTATCATGTGACCCGAAATATGGTGGTCAGGGTATGCCTAAAACTGTAAGTACTTTTTTTGAAGAAATGCTATCATCATCGAGCCTTTCATTTAAATTATACAGTGAGTTAAGTATTGGTGCTTATAACTGCATACTCCATCATGCGGATGAAAAAATTAAAGATAAATTTTTACCAAAAATAGTTGAAGGCAAATGGAGTGGAACAATGTGTCTAACCGAGTCACATTGTGGTACTGATCTTGGTCTTTTAAAAACAAAAGCTGTCAAACAAAAAGATAGTTCATATTTGATTACAGGTCAAAAAATATTTATAACATCTGGAGATCACGATTTAACTGAAAATATAATTCATCTAGTTTTAGCAAGAATTCCAGGATCACCCCCAGGAACAAAGGGAATTAGTTTATTTTTAGTCCCTAAGTTTATTGTTAATGAGGATGGATCCGTCGGTCAAAGAAATGGAGTAAATACAGGATCAATTGAAACAAAAATGGGTATCAAAGGATCACCAACTTGCGTTCTAAATTTTGAAAATGCCAAAGGTTATATGATAGGACCTGAAAACAAAGGTTTAAACTCAATGTTTACTATGATGAATTTAGAGAGAATAATTGTTGGAATTCAAGGGTTGGGATTATCAGAAACCGCATATCAAAATGCTTTAGCATATGCAAAAGAAAGAAAGCAGGGTAAAGCAAACAACAGTAATAATAACGACGCGGATTTGATAATCAGACATGCAGATATTAGAAGAAGTTTAATGAACATGAAATCATTAATTGAAGGTCAAAGATCACTCGCTTTTTGGGTATCCCAACAAATTGATGTAAGTTTGAATCATTCTAATAAAGAAATTAAATCAAATGCCAATGACCTGGTTTCTTTAATGACCCCATTAATAAAATCTTTTTTTACCGACATCGGTATGGAAATTACTAATGATGCAATACAAATTTTTGGTGGA
>CACHWO010000005.1 GCA_902583685.1 uncultured Pelagibacteraceae bacterium | reverse complement strand
TAAAATATAAAAATGTGTTATTTACAACCTCATCAATAAAGAAAGTCCAAGAAAGATTATTAAATGAAAAAAATTAATTATTTAGACACAATAATTTCACCAATTATTACTGAAAAAGCAACAAATCAGTCTGAACTTAATAAAGTTGCATTTAAAATCCATAAAAATGCCTCTAAGAAATCTATAAAGAAAAGTATTGAAAAAATATTTAAAGTTAACGTAATTAAAATAAATACAATTAATAAAAGAGAAAAATACAAAATGGTCAGAGGAAAACCAGGTAAGAAGAAAGGCTTCAAAAAAGCTTTGGTTACTTTGAAAAAAGGTCAGTCTATAGACCTAACATTAGGAGTTTAATATGACACTTAAATCTTACAAACCATATACAAAATCAACCAGAACAACTATTCTAGTAGACCGGAAAGGTATATGGAGAGGTAGACCAGTAAAATCTTTAACCATTGGAAAAAAATCTACAGGTGGACGAAATAATTTAGGTAGAATAACTTCAAGATCTAGAGGCTCAGGTCATAAAAAAAGATATAGAGAAATAGACTTTTACAGAAATAAATTAGATAAATTAGCAAAAGTAGAAAGAATAGAGTATGACCCTAATAGAACATCTTTTATAGCTTTAATAAAATATGAGGATGGTAGTAAAAACTATATCATTTGTCCTAAAAATTTAAAAGTTGGTGATGAAATAACTTCTGGCAGAAAAAAAGAAATTAAAATCGGAAATTGTATGCCATTAATTGATATCCCCCCAGGAACTATAGTCCACAATGTTGAATTAATAGAGGGAAATGGTGGAAAATTAGCAAGATCCGCAGGATCAGCAGTAACTTTATCAGGTTTTGATGGAGATTATTCGATTATTAAACTTTCTTCTGGTGAGACAAGAAAGGTAAGATCATTATGTAAAGCAACTATAGGAGCAGTTTCTAATCCTGACCAAAAAAATATCCAAATTGGAAAAGCTGGCCGAAACCGATGGAAAGGAAAAAGACCTCTAGTAAGAGGAGTTGCAAAAAATCCAGTTGATCATCCCCATGGTGGTGGTGAAGGTAAAACTTCTGGAGGAAGAAGTCCAGTTTCTCCTTGGGGACAGTCAGCTAAAGGCTTAAAAACTAGAAAACCTAAAAAAAGTGATCAATTTATAATTTCGAGAAGAAAGAAAAGGAAAAATTAATGTCTAGAGGTATATGGAAAGGTCCTTTTGTGCATCCAAGTTTGTTGAAAAAAGTAGATAAGCTAAAATCTGGAGACAAAAAGAAACCTATTAAGACTTGGTCTAGAAACTCAACAATAATACCAGAATTCGTTGGACATAGTTTTTTAATACATAATGGTAGAACGTTCATACCAATTACAATATCGGAAGAAATGGTAGGCCATAAATTAGGAGAATTTTCACCAACAAGGAAATTTGCAGGTCACACACCAGCCGATAAAAAAGCCGCTGCAGATACTGGATCAGGGGATTCTAAAGCAAAGAGCCCAACTGCGTCTTCACCTAAACCGGCCGCTAGCCCATCAGGAGATGGAACAAAAGGTAAATAAAATGGAAAAAACTAACATAGTAAAAGCTGTAAACAAAAATGTAAGAAGTGGTGCTAGGAAAGCAAACTTAGTTTTAAATTTTATAAAAGGGAAAAAAGCAGATGTAGCTATTCGTGACTTGGATTTTACAAGAAAAAAAGTGGCACAAGATATTAAAAAAACTATTAAATCTGCTATTGCAAATGCAGAAAATAATTATCAGTACGACGTAGACAATCTGTTTGTGAAGGAAGCTTATGTTGGAAAATCAATAGTTATGAAGAGATTTAGGCCAAGAGCTAAAGGAAGAGCATCTGGTATTAAAAAACCATACAGCAGAGTTACAATAATTCTAGAGGAAAAAGAACAAAAGCAACAAAAGGATAAAAAATAATGGGACAAAAAGTAAATCCAATTGGTTTTAGACTAGGAATAAATAGACCATGGGACTCAATATGGTTTGCTAAAAAGAAAGAATATGGAAAATTTCTTATTGAGGACTATAAAATAAGAAAGTTCATTAGAGAAAATATTAAAAACTCAGGAGTTTCTGATGTAATCATAGAAAGATCCTCAAAAAGATGTACTGTAACTATTCATACTTCGAGACCAGGGTTTGTTATTGGAAAAAAAGGGTCAGACATTGAAAAAATAAAAAGGAAGCTATCAAAATTTACATCTGGAGACATTTCATTGAATATAAAAGAAATAAAGAAGCCCGAATTAAATGCTTACTTAGTAGCTGAAAATATATCCCAACAATTAGTCAAAAGGGTTGCGTACAGAAGAGCTATGAAAAGAGCTATGCAGTCAGCTATGAGACTTGGTGCAAAAGGTATAAAGGTTACACTTGGTGGTAGATTAGCTGGTAATGAAATTGCTAGAACTGAATGGTTAAGGGAAGGAAGTATACCTTTGCACACCCTTAGAGCAAATCTTGATTATGCAGAATCAGAAGCATTAACCACTTATGGGGTAATTGGAGTTAAAGTTTGGATTTATAAAGGAGAAATTTTTTTAAAAGACGTTGAAAAAGAAAAAATGGAGAGAGTTAAAAATGCTACAACCAACAAGAAGTAAATATAGAAAAGCACACAAAGGCAGAATTCATGGAAAAGCTACGAGAGTTTCCGTTTTAAACTATGGTACTTATGGATTAAAAGCATTAGAGCCAGAAAGGGTCAGGGGAAAACAAATAGAGGCAGCAAGAGTAGCACTTACCAGATATATGCAAAGAACAGGTAAAGTATGGGCAAGGGTTTTTCCAAATATTCCAGTATCTAAAAAACCGACAGAGGTACGAATGGGCAAAGGAAAAGGCTCCCCTGAATTTTGGGTTTGCAGAGTAAAGCCTGGTAGAATTTTATTCGAGGTAGATGGTGTCTCGGAAGATGTTGCTAGAGTAGCTTTATATAAGGCCTCAGCTAAATTACCAATAAAAACTAAATTCGTGAAAAGATAAAATGAAGAAAAAAGATACAAAAAAAATGAGTCCAGATCAATCAATTAGAGAAATACAAAAACTCAAGAAAGATCTTTTCAATATGAGATTTAAAAAGATTAATGGGCAAATACAAAGTCCTGCTGAATTCAATAAGATTAAAAAAAATATAGCCAGACTTTTTAATAATATAGGAAATACAAATGACAAAAAAAGTACTTGAAGGTAAAGTCGTAAGCGATAAAAGTAACAAAACTATAGTAGTAGAGGTTAAGAGAAAATTTGTTCACCCATTCTATGGCAAGGTTATTTCTAGATCAAAAAAATACCATGCTCATGATGAAAAAAATAAATTTAAAAAAGGTGACATAGTAAAAATAATTGAGAGTAAACCAATTTCAAAACTTAAAACATGGGAAGTTATAGATAAATGATACAAGTACAGACTGAGTTACAGGTAGCTGATAACACTGGAGCAAAAAGGGTTGAATGTATAAAAGTCTTAGGAGGTTCAAAAAGGAGATATGCAGGTGTAGGAGATCTTATTGTAGTTAGTGTAAAAGATGCGTTACCTAACGGAAAAGTTAAAAAGGGTTCTGTCCACAAGGCAGTTATAGTTAGAACAAAGAAAGAAATATTTAGAAAAGATGGATCAAAAGTACAATTTGATAATAATTCAGTAGTTCTTACAGATGAAAAAGGAGAACCTATCGGTACAAGAATATTTGGACCAGTTACCAGAGAATTAAGAAGCAGAGGTCAAGCAAAAATAATATCATTAGCGCCGGAGGTATTATAAATGTTTTTGAAAAAAGGAGAAAAAGTTAAAGTTATAGCAGGTAAAGACAAAGGTAAAGATGGTGAAATCATTCAAATTGATAGATCAAGAGATCTAGCAAAAGTTAAAGCTTTGAACATGGTGAAGAAACATAAGAAAGCTACAAAAGAAAACAAAGGTGGGATTATTTCAAAAGAAGCATTTATGCACTTATCTAATTTAAAAAAAATGGAAGAAAAAAAGAAAACTAAAAAATGAAACCGAGATTAAAAGATAAATATAAAAATGAAATTGTTAAAAACTTAATGTCAAAATTGAGCTTAAAAAACATTTATAGTTTACCAAAAATTAAAAAAATAGTAATTAATATGGGACTTGGACCAGATGGTTCCGATCAGAAGGTAATTAAATCCTGCATACAAGACATATCAGCAATAACCGGTCAATATCCAGTGGTAACCAAATTTAAAAAATCAATATCTAATTTTAAATCAAGAAAAGGAACAAATGCAGGTTTAAAAGTTACTTTACGCAATGATCGTATGTTCGAATTTGTTGATAGATTAGTAAATATTGCACTTCCTAGAATAAAAGATTTTAGAGGTTTGCCAGATAGTGGTTGTGATAAATTTGGAAATTATAGTTTTGGGATAAAAGAGCACATAATTTTTCCTGAGATAAACTTTGATAAAGTAGAAAAAATTAGAGGAATGGATATAACAATTGTTACGGAGAGTAAATCACAAGAAAATACAATATTTTTATTAAAAGAGTTCAATTTTCCAATAATCAAAAGCAATAAAAAAAGAACAAAAAAAATAAATAAAGCACCATCAGAACCAATAAAGGAGGAAACTAACCAAAATGGCAAAAACTAGTGCAGTACAGAGAAATCTTAAAAGAATTAAAATGTCAAAAAAATTTGAAAAAAAACGTAACAAATTAAAACAAATTATTAGAAATAAAAATCTTCCTCTTAATGAGAGGTTTGCAGCACAACTAAAATTATCAAAACTTCCAAAAAATTCATCTCGTATCAGA
The DNA here is from genome assembly GCA_902583685.1 of uncultured Pelagibacteraceae bacterium. GTDB lineage: Bacteria > Pseudomonadota > Alphaproteobacteria > Pelagibacterales > Pelagibacteraceae > Anoxypelagibacter. Next base: position 33,021 of record CACHWO010000005.1, on the reverse strand, counting down.
ATTAGAAATAGATGCGAAATAACTGGAAGACCACATGGTGTTTACAGAAAATTAAGAATATCAAGAATCGCTTTAAGAAGAATGGCATCATCAGGAAAAATTCCTGGTATGACAAAATCAAGTTGGTAGGGAGGAAAAATGAATTTAGTTGATCCAGTTGGAGATATGTTAACAAGAATAAGAAATGGTCAAATGAGATCATTAAAAAAAATCAGCATTCCATTTTCAAAATTTAGATTGAAAATTTTAGAAGTTATTAAAAAAGAGGGATTTATAGTTGACTATTTTCAGGAAGAAAATGAACTCAAAATTAAGTCTGTTAAAGTTTTGCTAAAGTATTACGAGGGGCAACCAGTGATTAGAGAAATCAAAAGAGTTTCTAAACCTGGAAGAAGAGTTTACTCAAAAGCAATAAGTATCCCAAAAGTTAAAAATGGCTTAGGTGTAGCTATCCTTTCGACAAGTAAAGGTATAATGTCCGACACCGAAGCAATTAAAAATAACTTAGGCGGAGAAATAATTTGTAGGATATTCTAATGTCAAAACTTGGAAAAAAAATAATAGTTTTACCCAAAGATTCTAAAGTAGCAGTACAAGGAAATATCCTGACTATTTCAGGTCCAAAAGGCTCTGAAACATTATCATTTAATGATAAAATATTTTCATCAAAGGTTAATGAAAAAAACGAATTCCATATATTACCGATTAATAAAAAAGATAAAAACGTATCAGTAATGTGGGGTACCTACAGAAGTTTAATTAATAATGCAATTTTAGGTGTAACAAAAGGTCATGAAAAAAATTTAGAACTAAATGGTGTTGGCTTCAAAGTATCTCAACAAGGTGATGAATTAAAATTAAAATTAGGTTTCAGCCATGATGCAACTTATAAAGTACCAAAAGGAATTAATATTAAAATTGAAAAACAAACTAAAATTAATATATCAGGCACAGATAAAGCATTAGTGTCTAAAACCGCTTCTGAAATAAAATCATTAAAACCAGTAGAGCCATATAAAGGAAAAGGAATAAAAGAAAAAGATCAATACGTAATAAGAAAAGAAGGAAAGAAGAAATAATGAAACAAGATCTACATAAAAAAAGAACACTGAGAAATAGAGGGAAATTAAAAAGATTTAACGTAGATAGGTATAGAATTACTGTTTCAAAATCTTTAAAGAATATTTCTGTACAAATAATTGATGATAAAGAAAATAAAACAATTGTTTCAGCTTCTTCTAATGAAAAAAAAATCAGGGAGAATAAATTAAAAAAGATTGAAATGTCAAAAATGATTGGTGAAATTTTAGCTAAAAGAGCAACAGAAAAAAAAATAACCAAAGTATATTTTGATAGAGGCGGCTTTAAATATCATGGAAGAATAAAATCTTTAGCTGAAGCAATGAGAAAGAATGGATTGAATTTTTAATGAAAGATAACGGTTTATTAGAAAAATTAGTAGCAATTAACAGGATCACCAAAGTGGTTAAAGGTGGTAGACGTTTTGGTTTTGCAGCACTAGTAATTGTCGGTGATCAGAAGGGATCAATCGGTGTTGGAAAGGGTAAATCAAAACAAGTTCCAGATGCAATAAAAAAAGCTACAGAGTTAGCTAAAAGAAATATGTTTAAAATTTCTTTGAAAGATGGAAGAACTTTACATCACGATATTTACTCAAAAAGTGGTTCTGGCAAAATTATAATGAGATCTGCACCAACTGGTACCGGGATTATTGCAGGTGGTGCTGTAAGATCAGTTTGTGAAGCACTTGGTGTCCAAGATGTTGTAGCTAAATCCCTAGGATCTGCAAATCCACACAATGTTCTAAAAGCATTAATATCTGGTCTAAGAAACCAAAGTTCACCAAAATATTTATCTACGATACGAGGAAAAAAAATTTCTGAAATTATCAAAAAGAGAGAAGCTTAATGAAATTAAATAATCTTCAAAAAACAAATTTTTCAAAAATGAGAGTTGGAAGAGGAATCGGATCTGGCAAGGGAAAGACATCCGGAAGAGGTGTGAAGGGACAAAAATCTAGATCAGGAGTGGCAATAAAAAGTTTTGAGGGTGGACAAATGCCCTTGTTTAGAAGATTGCCCAAAAGAGGATTTAAAAGTATTAATAAAAAGAAAATAGCAGTTTTTAATCTCTCTGATATTCAAAATTTTATTAAAAATAAAAAAATTAAATCGAGTGAAGAATTTAATATTAAATTTTTAAAAGAAAAAAAAATGATAAAAAAAGATTTTAATTTGCTAAAAATTTTAGGAAAAGGTGAAATAAAAGATAAATTGAAAATAAGTATTGATTTTATATCGAAATCAGCGAGGTCTAAAATTGAAAAAGCTGGTGGTTCAATAAATATATTAAAAAAAAACAAATAAGTTCATTTTATGGCCGACATTGATACAAATAATAATACCTCAACTGTTTCAAATGATTTAAGAAACAGAATTTTTTTTACAATTTTTATTCTTTGTATCTATAGACTAGGAACATTTGTACCTTTAGCTGGTATTGATCCATACGCTTTACAAGATGTAATGGCATCTACACAAAAGGGTTTACTCGGGATGTTTAATGTTTTTGCAGGAGGAGCAGTAAGCAGAATGGCGATTTTTGCTTTAGGTATTATGCCATATATATCTGCATCAATTATAGTACAATTATTAACAGGAGTTTCAGACTATTTTAAAAATCTTAAAGACCAAGGAGAAATTGGAAGAAAAAAAATTACACAAATTACCAGGTATGGTACAGTTCTTATTGCTACACTCCAAGGATATGGAGTTGCTGTTGGATTAGAAAATTCTGCAAACTTAGTAATTTCTCCAGGAATATATTTTAAAATAATGACAACAATTACTCTAGTTGCAGGAACAACTTTTTTAATGTGGTTAGGTGAACAAATTACCTCAAGAGGTATAGGCAATGGTATTTCTTTAATAATTTTCTCAGGTATTGTTGCTGAAATTCCAAGAGCTCTTGCATCTACTTTTGAGTTGGGAAGAACTGGGGCACTATCACCCTTAATGATAATAGGTATTTTTATTCTTCTTATTGTAACAGTAATGTTTATTGTTTTTGTTGAAAGAGCAATGAGAAAAATTTTAATTAATTATCCTAAAAGACAAATGGGCAATAAAGTATACGGAGGTCAATCTTCACATTTGCCTTTAAAAATCAATACAGCTGGAGTTATCCCTGCAATATTCGCATCAGCTTTATTACTTCTTCCAATGACTTTTTCAAATTTTGGTTTATCAGACTCAGAAGTATTTTTACAAATTTCATCTTTATTTTCACAAGGAAAACCACTTTATATGTCTTTGTATGCGTTCGGTATTATTTTCTTTTCTTTCTTTTACACCTCAATAGTCTTTAATCCAAATGAGACCGCAGAAAATTTGAGAAAATACGGAGGGTACGTTCCAGGTATAAGACCTGGGGAGAGGACTGCTCAATACATAGAGACTATTTTAACAAGACTTACGACAATAGGTGCTTGTTATTTAACACTTGTATGTTTAATGCCAGAATTTTTAATTTCAAAGTATCCAATTCCTTTTTATTTGGGAGGAACCTCAATTTTAATAGTAGTTGTTGTTGCAATGGATACGGTATCGCAAGTTCAAACAAGATTAATGAGCACCCAGTATGAATCACTTATTAAAAAAGCTAAATTTAGCAAATAAATTTTATGAATATAATTATTTTTGGGCCACCAGGAGCTGGTAAAGGCACTCAATCAAAATTTATCGCAAATAAATTCAATTTATATCAATTATCAACGGGTGATCTTTTACGTGAAGAAATTAAAAATAAAACAAAATTAGGATCTGAAATTTCTTCGATTATTAATTCTGGCGAATTAGTTTCAGATAAAATTGTGAGCAATTTAATAGAAAAATTTATTTCAAATAATACTTTTAAAAACAAAATTATTTTTGATGGATATCCAAGAACATTAAATCAAGCTAGGAATCTAGATGATTTACTAAAGAAATATGTTCAAAAAATAGATGTTGTTTTGAAACTTTCTGTAAGTTTAGAAACAGTTATAAAGAGAATTTTAGAAAGAAAAACTTTAGAACAAAGAGCTGATGATAATAAAGAAATTGCAATCAAAAGATTTAAAACTTATGAAAAATCATCTGAAACAGTAATTGATTATTATAAGCAATCAAATTTACTCAAAGTTGTAAACGGAGAAGCAGGAATATCTGAAATTAATGCCGAAATTAGCGAGATAATTCACGCTATCAAGGGTTGACTTTAAGGAATATGAACATATAAATACCTAATTTAATTAATCTGAAAATATGGCTCGAATAGCAGGTGTAAACATTCCACAAGATAAAGTTGTCCACATTGCCTTAACTTATATTCATGGCATTGGAGACTTTAACTCAAAACTTATTTGTAAAAAATTAAGTATACCTTTTAATAAAAGAGTAAACAGTTTATCAGAAGAAGAAGTTCTTAAAATTAGAGAATACATAGATCAAAATTACAAAGTGGAAGGTGATTTAAGAAGAGAAGTTTCTATGAATATCAAAAGACTTGTTGATCTCGCGACTTATAGAGGTTCTAGACATAAAAAAAAATTACCTGTAAGAGGCCAAAGAACACATTGTAATGCACGTACTAGAAAAGGAAAAGCTATAGCAATAGCAGGTAAAAAATTAACACCGTTAAAAAAATAAATTAAGATTAATAATGAATAAAAAAATAGACAAAAAAAATAATGATGAAAAAAAACCAGTAGAAGAAAAAATTATTAAACCAAAAATTAAGAAAAAATCTAAAGCTAAAAGAAATATTTCTTCTGGAATTGCGTTTGTTCAATCTACTTTTAATAACACCATAATTTCTATTGCAGATGAAAGCGGAAATGTTATTGCGTGGAGTTCTGCTGGCTCAAAGGGTTTTAAAGGTTCAAGAAAATCTACGCCGTATGCAGCACAAGTAGCTGCTGATGCTGCAGGAGAAAAAGCTTACGAGCAAGGTCTAAGAAGTTTGATAGTTCAAGTTAAGGGCCCTGGATCCGGTAGAGAAACTGCTTTAAGAGCTTTACAATCACGTGGATTTAAAATAATTTCAATAAAAGATACTACTCCAATGCCTCACAATGGAGCGAGACCACCAAAAAAAAGAAGGGTTTAAAATGGAAAGTTCAACTATTTTTGATAAAAACTGGAAGTCATTAATCAAACCATCAAAACTTCAAGTAACAAGTAATGATGATAAATCAACAGCAACAGTGATTGCAGAACCTCTAGAAAAAGGATTTGCTCAAACATTAGGAAATTCCTTAAGAAGAATTTTATTATCTTCTATCCAGGGTGCTGCTGTTACAGCAATACAAATAGACGGAGTTTTACACGAATTTTCATCCATTAAAGGTGTCAGAGAAGATGTGACCGATATAGTTTTAAATGTTAAAAATTTAGCTATAAGATTAACCTCTGAAGGCCCAAAAAAACTTATACTAGATGCAACAGGCCCAAAAGAGGTCAAAGCAAAAGACATAGCACTAGTTTCTGATGTAGAAATAATAAATCCAGATCAAACTATATGTAATTTAGATGAAAATACTAAATTTCATATGGAATTAGTTGTTAATACTGGAAGAGGATACGTTTTAGCTCAGAAAAATAAATCAGATGAAACACCACTTGGAATGATTGCTATAGACTCTCTTTTCAGTCCAGTAAAAAGAGTATCATTTAAAGTAGACACAACTAGAGAAGGTGCAGCTTTAGATTATGATAAACTTTTGATGGAAGTTGAAACTGACGGAACTATACCTGCAGAAGACGCAGTTGCATTTGCAGCTAGAATTTTTCAAGATCAACTATCTATGTTCGTAAACTTTGAAGATCCCAAAGAAGTTCCAAAACAAAAAATACCAGCTGAACCTGAATTTAATAAAAACTTATTAAAAAAAGTTGAAGAATTAGAGCTTTCCGTAAGATCAATGAATTGTTTAAAAAATGATAATATAATTTATATTGGTGATCTTGTCCAAAAAACTGAACCTGAAATGTTGAGAACACCAAACTTTGGAAGAAAATCATTAAATGAAATTAAGGAAGTATTAAGTTCTATGTCATTATATCTGGGTATGGAAATTCCTAATTGGCCCCCAGACAATATCGCAGAATTATCAAAAAAATTAGAGGAAAATACTTATTAAATGAGACATAAAATTGGATATAGAAAACTAAACAAGACAAGTGAACATAGGAAAGCTTTGTTTCAAAATATGCTTAATTCCTTAATAAAATATGAGCAAATTATTACAACATTACCAAAAGCAAAAGAATTAAAACCCCAGATAGATAAAATTATAACACTAGGAAAGAAAATAGACCTCTCAAAAAAGAAAAATCTTTTCTCAAAACTTCAAAACAAAAGCTCAGTAAAAAAAATATACGAGACTTTTTCAAAAAGATACGCTAACAGAAATGGGGGATATTCAAGAGTTCTTAAAGCTGGTTTTAGAACAGGAGATGATGCACCCATGGCTGTTATCGAATTAGTTGATAGAGATCCAAATGCAAAAAAAATAGACAAACCAAAAAAAGTTGAGACAACTAAAAAAGACAAAATTAAAGAAAAAGAAATAGTTTCAAAGCCTAAAGGTAAATAATATAATCTTTATTTACAAATGTTTAAAAAGTTCATTGTCAAAAAAGACTTTCATAACTCACGTTTCGACAGATGGTTTAAACATAATATACATCAGGTACCACAATCATTTATTGAAAAACTAATAAGAAAAAAAAAAATTAAAGTTAATAATAAAAAAATAAAAACATCATATAGACTTCAGTTTAATGATACTGTTGAATTGTATGGAGTTAATAATTTAAAATCAAACATAAAAATAAAGACAAGCAAATACAAACCATCAAATAAAGAAAAAAGTAGATATATCAAATTTATTATCGAAAATAATGACAACTTTATAGTAATTAACAAACCTGCTGGTATACCAGTTCAAGGGGGAACCAAATCATTTAAAAATATATTAGATATATTAAAAAATACAAAATATTTTGAACATACAAAACCTTATATAGTTCACAGATTAGATAAAGAGACCTCAGGTATAATGATATTAGCAAAAAATCGAGAGTATGCCCAACTTTTTACATCACTTTTCAGAATTAGAAAAATACATAAGACATATTTAGCTATTACGCATGGAGAAGTGAGAAAAGATATTAATATAATTAAAGACAATCTTACAATTTACGAAAATGATAAAAAAAAAATACAAAAAGCAATTTCCTATCTAAAAATATTAAAAAGTAATAATAAATTTTCTTTTTTAGAACTTAAACCTGTTACTGGAAGGAAGCATCAACTTAGAAAACAATTATATAACATTGGTAACCCCATAGTTGGAGATGATAAGTATTATTTGTCAAAAGTAAAATCGTATCCAAAAAAAAAAAATTTGATGTTACATTCATATAAAATAAAATTTATGATCAATAATATAAAATATAATTTTGAAGCAAATTATGGAGACGAATTCAGTAATTTTATAAAAAATATTTTTTAAAAATCAGAAATATGATCTAAAAGTAATTTTTTTAAATTTTTTCTTATATTAGTTGTTTTTTTGTTTTCATTTTTTATGGATGTTACATTTTTATTATTAAGTCCACATGGAATAATTTTGTTATAATCTGTTAAATCGTTTTTTATATTTATTGAGAAACCATGATAGGCAACCCAACGTGAAACTCTTATCCCTATAGCTGCAATTTTTTTGTTTCTAACCCATATACCAATATTTTTTTTATCAGCATAAGATTTAATTTTATAAATATTTAAAAATTTAATAATTACATTTTCAATTTGCATAACTAAATTTCTTATATTTTTCTTTCTATTATTCAGATTAATAACAAAATAAACAATTTGTTGACCTGGATTATGTAATGTAATTTTACCACCTCGATTTGTTTTAATAACATTAATTGACTTATCCAGTATCTCATGATCAGATGATCTAATCCCTGCAGTAAAAGTAATTGGATGCTCTAAAAGCCACACTAATTCACGACCACCATTTTTAACTAAATTCACCCTTTTCTCTAAAAACCTGAGGGCTTTTTTATAATTTATTGGTTTTTTACTAATTTTAAATTCTATATTCATTTTAAATTGAATTTTATCACTAGATAAACTAAAAGTCTCAAAAATTAAAGCAACTTGGATATTTATGAGTTTAGTAAAGTCAGTCGGAAAACAAAAAGTAAATTTAGACTTTAATAAAGATTTTATTAATCTTTTCGGTGATAAGATTAAATTAAATGATGTAGCTTTCATAAATAGGACAATAGCTGACTTACACCCAGCCGATGTTGCTAATTTAATTGAAAATCTTGATGTAGATAAAAGAAATAAATTAATAGAAATCGAGGCCTTCAATATTGAACCTGAAATTTTTGTAGAGCTAAACGAGTCTTTACAGTCTGAGGTTCTTGTTCTTTTAACTAACGATTCAATAGCTAAAATTTTACGCAAACTAGAGTCTGATAATGCTCTTCAAATTTTGGAAAAACTAGAGGAAAACAAAAAGAAGATAGTATTGGATAAATTATCTCCACAGGATAGATTTCTTTTAGAAGAAGGTTTGAGTTACCCAGAGGATTCAGCTGCAAGAATAATGCAAAGAGAATTTACAGCTGTACCTAGTGATTGGACAGTTGGACAAACAATAGATTATTTAAGAGAAAACAAAGAGTTACCAGAAGAATTTTTAGAAATTTTCGTAGTAGACAACGAATTTAAACCAATAGGTACAGTTCCATCATCAAGAGTTTTGAGAACAGCAAGAGAGTCTAAAATGAATTCGATTATGAGAGAGATTCCAGTTTTAATTTCAGTAAATATGGACAAAGAAGAAGTGGGTCATACTTTTGAAAGTTACAACTTAGTTTCAGCTGGAGTAGTTAACAAAGATAACAAACTTATAGGCATGATAACAGGGGATGATGTTGTGACTGTTGTACAGGAAGAAGCTGAAGAAGACGTTTTAAGATTAGCTGGTGTAGGAGATGAGGAAATTACAGATGGCGTTTTTAAAAAAACAAAAAGAAGATTTAGCTGGTTATTACTTAATTTATTTACGGCAATAATAGCTTCAATTGTAATAGGTTTTTTTCAAGAAGATATTGAAAAAGTTGTAGCTCTAGCTGTACTAATGCCAATAGTTGCCTCCATGGGAGGTAACGCAGGAATGCAAACACTTGCAGTTACTATCAGAGCTATTGCAAAAAAAGAAATTTCCTCAGGTAATTTTTTTAAAATTGTTACTAAAGAATTTATAATTGGAGTACTAAATGGATTAATATTCGCAATAATAGCTGGTGTTGTAGTTCAATTTTGGTTTGAGGAAACAAATTTATCGATTTTAATTGCAGTAGCTATGATTTTAAATATGATTGTTGCTGGTCTATTTGGAATATTAGTTCCAGTGTCTTTAAAAAAATTTAATATTGATCCCGCTTTAGCTTCAAGCGTTTTTGTTACAACAATTACAGATGTGATTGGTTTTTTATCTTTTTTAGGTATTGGGTCTTACTTTTTCCTAAACTAAAAGTTATCAATAAATCTTATATTTCCAATATGAAAAGCAAAAAATAGATTAAATTTATTTCGTTTTTCAGTTTTTAAATTTTTAAGATTTATTGGCTCAATGTAATCAACCCTTTTTGCACCAAAATGTAAAACTTTTTTCTTAATATTTGTAAAATTAAAAACAGAATTACCTGACTGTATATCTTTTTTATATTTTTTTAGAACCTTTATTATTCTAATAAGATTTTTTTTTTCTAATTTTTTTAGTTTTTTTAATCTAGAAGAATACGCGATAAAATTCTTATCTCTTATCGTCTTACATGATATGACTTTTGTTTGTATTTTGTTTTTTCTTATGTGTCTCTTTATTAAAACTAATTGTTGAAAGTCTTTATTGCCGAGTAAAATATGTTTAGGTTTGATTATTTCCAACATGCGATTAACGACCTCAACTACACCCTTAAAATGCCCCTTTCTATGTTTTCCACATAAACGCTTTGAAAATTTATCTAAAAAAATTTTATTATTTGTTTTAAAATTAAAAATATCATTGTAGTTAGGTTTATATACATAGTTTACCTTAAGTTTACTTAACAACTTTAAATCTTTATTATGGTTTCTGGGATATGAATTAAAATCTTTTTTACTATTAAATTGTTTAGGATTTACAAAAATACTTACTATTGTCACATTTGACTTTTTAATTGATTTTTTTATAAGACTTTCGTGGCCTTTATGCAAGCTACCCATGGTCGGTACAAAAATTATGTTTTTTTTGCCCTTAATTTCGTTTTGTAGCTTTTTTTTATTTGTAAATAATTTCATTTGTAAAATATTTATTTAGCTAGTAAAAAGGTAAATATGATTACACAAGCAATCGTTCCATTAGCTGGATTAGGTACAAGATTGCTGCCTCTGTCAAGCCTAATCCCAAAAGAATTATTACCAATAAATGGTAAACCAAATTTAGAATATATAATGGAAGAATGTATTCAGGCAGGTATAAAACAATTTATATTTGTTGTTCCAAAAAATAGACCAATTATTAAAAATTACTTTTTCAATGATAAATTCTATAAAAAAAATATTAAAAAAGAAAAAAAAGGACAAACGTATTAAAGATATTTTTAAAAGATTGAAAAGGTATCAAAAAATGATCAAATTTGTTTATCAAAACAAACCAGAGGGAACCGGCCATGCAATTATGCAATGTGAGAAATTTTTAAAAGGCTCTCATTTTTTAATGTTGTTAGCAGATGATTTAATAGTTAAGAAAAATTGCTCAAAAGAAATGATCGTATTACACAGAAAAACAAAAGGATCAGTAATAGCAACTAAAAAGGTTGATAGAAAAACTGTCTCTAGATGGGGGATTTTAGGATTTAAAAATAAAAAAAAGAATTCATTTTTAATTAATGAAGTAATTGAAAAACCAAAATTAAGTGAGGCACCCTCAAATTATGCCATAATTGGAAGATATATTTTACCAAAAAAAATAATATCAATTTTAAAAAAACAGGGAAGAGGAAAGGGTGGTGAAATCCATATTACCGACGCCATCAAAACATTAGTAAATAGAAATGAAAAATTTTATGGAAATATTTTTAAAGGAAAATATGTTGATTGTGGAACTCTTGAGGGATTTATTAATTCTGGAATAAAAATTTTAAAATATAAATAAATTATCAATATGAAAATTTGTATGATAGGAACGGGCTATGTTGGTTTAGTAAGCGGATGTTGTTTTGCTGATCTTGGAAATATAGTTTATTGTGTTGATAAAGATAAAAATAAAATTAATCAGTTGAGAAAATCAATTACTCCAATTTATGAGCCTGGATTAGATGATTTAATTAGAAATAATCATAATGCTAAAAGGTTAATTTTTACTGATGATATAGAAAAAGCAGTCAAAGAATCCGATGTTATTTTCATTTGCGTTGGTACACCAACAAAAAAAAATTCAAATTCAGTTGACTTAGATCAAGTTCTTAGTGTAGCTAAATCAATTTCTAAATATATAAAAAAATATAAAATTATTGTAAATAAATCTACAGTTCCTGTGACCACGGGAGATCAAATAGAGAGGATAATTAATAAAAAAGTTAAAAGCCCTTTATACGATGTAATATCTAACCCGGAATTTTTAAGAGAGGGAGAGGCCATTAGAGATTTTAAATATCCTGATAGAATCGTAATTGGATCAAATAATAAAAAAATATTTAAAAAAATGGAATTACTTTATGAACCTCTTATTAAAAAGGGAGCTAAATTTTTTTGTACAACAAGAAAAGGTGCAGAGTTAATCAAATATGCATCAAATGCATTCTTGGCAACAAAAATAACTTTCATAAATGAGATAGCTAATCTTTGTGAAGCTGCAAATATAAATGTTGAAGATATTTCAGTTGGTATTGGTTCTGATGAAAGAATTGGAAGTAGATTTCTAAGAGCTGGTCCGGCTTATGGTGGATCGTGTTTTCCTAAGGATACAAAAGCTCTTGTATCAATTGGTGATAAATTCAAGTCTAATCTATCAGTTGTAAAATCAGTAATTAGATCAAATAACAACCGAAAAATTTTATTAACAAAAAGAGTTGAAAAAATACTCAATAATAAAATTAAAAATAAAAAAATAACAATTTTAGGAGTGACTTTTAAAGCAAACACAGATGATATGAGAGAGTCATCAAGTTTATTCCTGATACCTTATTTATTGAAAAAAGGAGGAATAATTAGATATTATGATCCATCAGGTCCAAAAAAAGAGTTTAAAAAAAATAAAAACCTTAAATTTTCAAACGATTTAAATAAGGCGTGTATTGGATCAGATTTAATCATAATCAATACAGAATGGGATGAATTTAAGTCTATAGATTTTAAAAAAATAGTAAAAAAAAATAATTTTAAAATTTACGATATGAGAAATCTTTATAACCCCATCGAAATGAAAAAAAAAAGACTAAAATATTTTTCTATTGGTAGATAAATTAAATCTCAAAAATAGCATCAACCTCAACAGCTGCACCAAGTGGAAGAGAATTTACGCTTACAGCTGCCCTTGTATGTTTACCAGAATTTTCAAAAACAGATGATATTAAATCTGAAGCACCATTTATTACTTGAGGTTGTTGTGTAAAGTCGTCAACGGAATTAACATAACCAGTTAACTTTAAACAACTTTTAATTTTATTTAGATCACCTTTACATATTTTTTTTAATTGAGCTAATATATTCAATCCACAAAATTTCGCAGCATTTTGGGCTTCATTTAAATCTAAATCTTTTCCTACCTTACCTTTTATTAATTTTCCATCTGGCATTACTGAAACTTGCCCTGATATAAATATTAAATTTCCAGAAATTTTACTTGCTACGTATGCTCCCACAGGATCAGGTGCATCAGGAATTTCTATTTTTAGCTTTTTTAGTTTATTCTCAATTGACATTCGATTATTTTTTTAATTTTTTCCAAGTTTCCACTCCAGTTTTTGGAGTTTTTTCTCTTAAAGATTTATATTTCTTATTTATATCTGAAATAATATTACCTGATTTTTCTTTCAAAGAAGAATCAGAGCTACTTTTTTTAATTAATTTATTTCCTTTTGAAATTCCATGTTCAGCTTCACATTTCTTTAACTGTTTGTTTTGAGTCCAATAATTATATTTTGAACAAGGGTTTTCTGATGAAAAAGATATATTAGTGTTAAAAATTATAAAAATAGTTACAATTAATAAAATTTTATTCATTTTTTTCTTTTTCTCTTAGATTTATCATATTCTTTCCTTTTTTCTATAAGAATTAACGCTTCTTCCATGGTAATTTCTGCAGGATCTTTATCCTCAGGTATAGTAGCATTTAATGATTTGTATTTAATGTAAGGCCCATATTGACCTTTCATTATTCGCACAGGTTTTTTATCTTCAGGATGTTCACCTAGGTTTTTAATTTCAGAAGATGACATTCTTCCAGGCTTTGCCTCTGATATTAAAGTGATTGCTCTATTTAGACCTATAGAAAATAATTCATCAACACTCTCAATCCTCGCTGATTTATTAGAACATTTTAGATAAGGACCAAACCTGCCGATATTTATAGTTATATCCTCATTTAGATCTGGATGCTTGCCGATAATTTTTGGTAATGAGCATAAATATTTAGCTTTTTCCAAATCAATATTTTCAATTGGCAGTCCTTTCGGTATAGATACGTTTTTTAAATTTTCATTATCTTTTTTCTTTTTGGTTTTCTTTGTTTTTATTTTGTTCAATTCATCTTCTTGAATTTGAAATTGCAAATATGGTCCAAACCTACCGTTTTTAAGAAAAATTTCTTTACCAAATTCGTTTTGACCAATCAATTTAGGTTCTACTAAACTTATCTGCTGAGATGCCTTAGATTTGGATAAAGGTCTTGTAAATTTACATTCAGGATAATTTGAACAACCAATAAAAGCACCTCCTCTAAAGCTATTTTTAAGACTTAGCTCTCCAGTCTTACATATTTTACATTTTCTATCTATAGTATCATTATCGTCCCTCTCAAATACTAAATCGCCCAAACTTTCATTCAAAAGATCTAAAACTTCCCTGGTTCTTTTTTCCTTTACTAGTCCCACATTGTTATAAAAATCTTTCCAGAAACTATCTAAAACTTTTACCCAATCAACTTTTCCACTGGTTATCTCATCTAATTGATTTTCTAAGTCAGCAGTAAAATTGTAATCAACATATTTAGTAAATAGTTTTTCAAGAAAAGCAGATAATAATTTTCCTCTATCAGTAGGATGAAATCTTTTATTTAATAATTCTACATAATTTCTGGTAGATAGTACCGAAATTATACTGGCGTATGTTGAGGGACGACCAATTCCCAATTCTTCCATTTTTTTTACAAGGCTTGCTTCTGAATATCTCGGTGGTGGGTCTGTAAAATGCTGTTCATCTATTAACTCTTTTATAGAAACCTTGTCTCCAATTTTTACCTCAGGTAAAATATTTTGAAGATCTTCATCCTTTTCTTCAAATTTATATACTTTCAAATATCCCTCAAATTTAACAGTAGATCCATTTGCTTTAAAACAAATTTCCTTATTATCAGATACTAAAGTAATACTTTTTCTATCAAATTCAGCAGGGTTCATTTGTGAAGAAATCGCTCTATTCCAAATTAATTCATAAAGTTTAGATTGGTCTGTACTTAAATATTTTTTCATATCCGAAGGTTTTCTTTTTACATCAGTTGGCCTTATAGCTTCATGTGCCTCTTGTGCATTTTTAGCTTTTTTTCCTACAAAAGAATTTGGATTATCAGGAAGATATTCTTTCCCATGTTCGTTTTTTATAAAATTTCTAAAATCTGATATAGCATCTTTTGAAATTTGGGTTCCATCTGTCCTCATATAAGTTATGAGGCCAACTGTATCACCCTCAATATCTACTCCTTGATAAAGTCTTTGTGCAATTTGCATCGTTCTAGACGCACCAAAACCAAATTTTCCGGAAGCGGTTTGTTGTAAAGTCGAAGTTGTGAATGGAGCTAATGGATTTCTTCTAAAAACTTTTGAAGCTACATCCATTATTTTATAATTTTGACTTTTAATTAAATTTAATGCCTTTTCAGAATCTTTTTTATTTTTAAATGAAAATTTTTCTACTTTTTTATTGTTAAAAAGAGAGAGTTTTGATCTAATAGATTTATCATTATATTGAAAATTACTAGAAATAGTCCAAAATTCTTCTGGTCTAAAAAGTTCAATTTCGTGTTCACGTTCAGTAATGAGTCTTAGAGCTACAGATTGTACCCTTCCTGCAGATTTAGAGCCAGGAAGCTTTGTCCATAAAATTGGAGATATATTAAAACCGACAAGATAATCAAGAGCTCGCCTAGCCATGTATGCATTTACTAACAGAGACTCAATTTTTCTAGGGTTATTAATTCCATTTGTGACTGCTTTTTTTGTAATTTCATTGAACACAACTCTTTCAACTTTTTTTCCTTTTAATAATTTTTTACTTTCAAGAATTTCTCTTACATGCCAAGCTATCGCTTCTCCTTCTCTATCAGGATCTGTTGCTAAAATTATTCTTTCTGAGTTAACAGCAGCATCAGTAATTTCTTTAACATATTTTTTAGAAAAGGAGTCTAGTTCCCATTCCATTTTAAAATTATTTTCTGGATCAACCGAACCATTTTTTGAAGGTAAGTCTCTAACATGGCCATAACTAGCTAATACTTTATAATCTTTTCCTAGATATTTATTAATAGTTTTAGCTTTTGCTGGGCTTTCTACTATTACAAGATTCATTATAATTGACCTTACTGACAAAAATAAACATATTTGTCAAATCAAAGTGCAATTATTGTTGATTTTAAAGTTTAATTTTATCCTCAGACCTATTTTTTAATCTGATTATATTCTTTCTATGAGAGTATAAAATAATAACAAATGTGATAAACAAATAAGAATTTAGCTCATAATTATTTTCACTTAACGAAATTAAAAAAATAATTAATGAAGAAATAATTGAAGATAGGGAAGAGTATTTAGATATAGTTGCTATAAAAATCCAAATTATACAAAAAAACAAGGCAAGTTTATAAGATAATATAAAAATAATTCCCAAATATATTGCTACACCTTTTCCTCCATTAAATTTTAACCAAACGGGAAATATATGACCCAGGAATGAACTTAAACTAGATAAATAAATTAAATTTGGAAAATAATAGTTAGTAACTAGAATTGGAGCAATACCCTTTGAAATATCTAAAACGAGTGTTAAGGCTGCAATAAATTTATTTCCAGTTCTTAATACATTAGTTGCACCGATATTTTTTGAACCAATTTTCCTTATATCTTTACCTAAAAAAACTTTAGTTAGAATCAAACCGAAAGGTATTGATCCGCATATATATGAGAATAGAAATACTAATAAAATTTCAAATATCACTGTAAATTAAAAACACCTTCTCCTTTTAAAAAAGTCATCAAAACTTTCCCTTGAAGTTTTCTATTTTCAATAGCTGCATTCTTAGATTTTGATTTTAATTTTGACACATCAACTTTCCATGGTTTATCGAGATCAAAAATACATATATCTGCATCAGATCCTATTTTTAAAGTACCTTTATTTATCTTAAGTATTTTAGCTGGATTAGAAGTAATTGTTTCTATGATTTTTTTTAAAGGTAATGAGTTATTATGATAAAGCTCTAATGCAAGAGACAAAAGAGTCTCTATTCCAATAGAACCTTCTGCTGCTTGAGCAAATGGAAGCCTTTTACTTTCTTCATCCTCAGGTTTATGATCTGAAACAATTACATCTATTACTCCATCTTTAATTCCTTGAATTAAAGCTTTTCTATCTTCTTCTTTTCTTAAAGGAGGTGAAATCTTCATAAAAGTTTTAAAGTCTCCTATATCATTTTCATTAAGAGAAAGATTATTAATTGAAACCCCAGAAGAAAATTTAATACCATTTTTTTTATATTTTTTTATCACTTCGACAGATTTTTCAGAAGATATCTGAGAGATATGGTATCTGCATGGGTATTCTTCTAATAAAGATAAATCTCTTTCTATTATAATTTTTTCTGCAATATAAGATATTCCTTTTAATCCAAGTCTCGTTGAAACTTCACCTTCACTAATGCATCTTCCTTTAGAAAGTTCAAAGTCTTCAGGATGTTGCATTACAAGTACATCAATATCTGATGCATAATTCATTATTCTTGACATTATTTCTGCATTTTGAACAGTTTTCGTAGCGTCAGTAAATCCAATAATTCCTTTTTTTGACAACAAACCAAATTCAGTCATTAATTTTCCATCCATATTTCTCGTTAATGTTGCTGAAGGATAAATATTTATTCCAGCTTTATCTCTTCCTCTTCTAAGTATGAAATCTACCATAGAAACATTATCTATAACTGGACTTGTATTAGGCATCGAAACAACAGATGTAACACCACCTGACAAAGCAGCATGACTCAAAGTTCTAAAATTTTCTTTGTATTCAAAACCAGGTTCACCTATAAACACTTTCATATCTACGATCCCTGGTATCAGAATTTTTCCTTTACAATCAATTTTTTCTGATTTTGATGGTAAATTTTCTTTTTTAATTTTTTTACCTATCGCTTTAATCTTCCCTGAAATGTCAACAATCAAACCACCAACCTCATCCATATTTTGAGATGGGTCTATTATCCTAGCATTTATAAAATATTTTTCTTTCATTACTTGCAATATAATTTTAGACACGCCATTCTGACTGCAACACCTAATTCAACTTGCTCTTTCACCAAACTTACATTTATGTCATCTGCTAATTTAGTATCAATCTCAACTCCTCTGTTCATCGGTCCCGGATGCATTATTAAAGCATCCTTTTTGGCTAACTTTAATTTATCTGGAGTGAGTCCAAAATACTCGTAATATTCTCTTTTTGAGGGTAAGTAAGAACCTGTCATTCTTTCATTTTGTAATCTTAACATCATAACGATATCACAGGATTTTAATCCTTCGTTCATATTCGTAAATGATTTAACACCAAGTTTATTTATAGACTTTGGTAGTAAAGTTTTTGGACCAATAACATTAACTTCTGCTCCTAACATATTTAATAAATAAATATTTGATCTAGCTACTCTCGAATGAAGTATATCTCCACAGATTGCTATTTTTAAACCCTCAATTTTTCCTTTTCTATTAATTATTGTCAATGCATCTAGCAAAGCTTGAGTAGGATGCTCTCTCAAACCATCACCAGCATTAATCACGGCACAATTTACTTTTTGAGAAAGAAGGTTGGGAGCACCAGAGTCTTGGTGTCTAACAACAATTACATCTGGATGCATCGCATTTAGTGACATAGCAGTATCAAGAATAGTTTCTCCTTTTTTTATCGAGGAATTTACTACGTTCATGCTCATCACATCAGCTCCTAATCTTTTGCCTGCAAGTTCAAATGAGCTCTGAGTTCTGGTAGAAGGTTCAAAAAATAAATTAATTTGCGTTTTTCCTCTTAACAAATCCATTTTTTTTGAGGTACTTCTATTTAATTTAATGAAGTTTGTAGCTTCATTTAAAATTAGTTTTGCTTCTTGTATTGAAAGATTTTGGATTCCTAAGAGATGATCTTGGATTTTTTTAACAGCTGAAAACTTTTTTATTAGAGCCATTAAAATTAACTCTATAAGCCTTTTGTACTTTCATAGCAAGTTATTTATCTTTTAATATAGTCAATGGCACCCTGTAAAATAAATGAAGCCGCATTTTGGTCCAATTTTTCCACTTTTTTTGATACATTAATGTCCAAATTACTAGATATATTAAAAGCTCCTTCAGTAGACAGTCTTTCATCCCACATAGCGATAGGTATTGAAATATTTTTTGATATAAATTGAGCGAAATCCTTCGCAGATTGCGCAGATGGACCTTCAGAACCGTCCATGTTTATTGGATTACCTACAATAATACCTTTTATGTTATTTTCTAAAACTATATCTTTTATTTCATTAATAAAATTTGGATTGTTTTTTTTTGAAATTGTTTTAAAAGGTGTGGAGACAAGTTTATCCTCGTCAGAAATAGCTATACCAATACGATTCTTACCTGGATCAATCCCTAATAATCTTGACTTCTGTTGTATAGATTTCTTAAAATCTTCAATATCCATCATGAATATGTTATATTTAAGTTTGATTTCTAGTCAAACTAAAACGTAATTTATTTATGCCTATTGATAAAAACCAAGTTAAAAAAGTTGCCAAATTATCTAGAATTTCTTTAGATGATGATAAGATTGAGTCTTTAACTAAAGATTTAACATTAATAATAAATTTTGTTGAACAGCTTAATAAACTTAACACTAATGAAATAAACCCATTAACATCTGTTGTGCACAAAACTTTAGAGCCCAGAAATGATGTAATTAACGATGGAAAAATAAAAAATGAAATATTAAAAAACTCTCCTAGTAAAAATGAGGATTTTTTTATTGTACCGAAGGTAATAGAATAAATATGTCTGATTTAAATAAAAGTTCTTTAACCAATATAGTAAATTTAATCAAAAAGAAAAAAATTTCTTCCTTAGAGGTAACAAATCATTTTATCAAAAATATTGAAAATAGCAGGAAACTAAATAGCTTTATAACAACATGTTTTGAAGAAGCTATAAAAAAAGCAAAAGAATTTGATAAAAAAAAAAATTTCAACGGTTTGCTCGCTGGTGTACCGTTAGCAGTCAAAGATTTATTTTGCACGAAAAATGTCAAAACTACCGCAGGAAGTAAAATCTTACAAAACTTTATACCAACATATGAGTCCTCGGTAACTCAAAATTTGTGGTCCGAGGGAGCAATTTTATTAGGTAAATTAAATTGTGATGAATTCGCAATGGGATCTTCAAATGAAACTAGTTATTTTGGAAATTCAATAAACCCAATCGGTAAAAATCTAGTCCCAGGTGGATCCTCAGGTGGATCCGCGAGTGCTTTAGCAGCGAATTTAACACCAGCTACTATTGGAACAGATACTGGAGGATCAATAAGACAACCTGCATCATTTACTGGAACAGTAGGATTAAAACCTACATATGGGTTATGCTCTAGATGGGGAATTGTTGCTTTTGCATCCTCACTGGATCAAGCAGGCCCAATGACTAAAAATGTTGAAGATTGCGCTTTGTTATTGGAAGCAATGTCAGGCTACGATAAAAAAGACTCAACATCTATAAACAAAAAAAAAGAAAACTATAAAAGCAATCTTAATACAAATATTAAAGGTTTAAAAATTGGCATACCTAAAGAATATAGAGTTGAGAATATGCCTAAAGAAATAGATAAACTTTGGAAACATGGAGTAAATATTTTAAAAAAATCCGGGGCAGAAATTATTGATATTACACTTCCTCATACAAAATATGCTTTACCAACTTATTATATAGTTGCACCCGCTGAAGCTTCATCCAACCTTGCACGTTATGATGGGGTAAAATATGGATACAGATCAAAAAAAGGGAAAAATCTTATTGAAATGTATGAAAATACACGTGGAGAAGGTTTTGGTGACGAGGTTAAAAGAAGAGTTCTTATAGGTACTTATGTTTTATCATCTGGTTATTATGATGCTTACTATTTAAAAGCACAAAAAGTTAGGAGTTTAATCAAGAATGATTTTGATAAAAGTTTTAAAACAGTAGATGCTATCTTAACTCCATCAACACCAAGTTCTGCATTTAAAGTCGGAGAAAAAACTAATGACCCAATATCTATGTATTTAAATGATATATTCACTGTTCCAGTTAACTTAGCAGGTCTACCAGCAATTTCTATACCTGCTGGTCAAGATGAGAAGGGGTATCCTTTAGGACTTCAATTAATATCGAAAGCATTAGATGAGCAAAAAATTCTCAATATAGCACTTCAAATGGAGAAAGTTATATCATTCAAGCAATCAATAAATAGATGGTGGGAATAAAAATGGAAAAGAATAAATTTGATTACATAATAAAAACTGAAAATAATCTTTGGGAGGTAGTAATTGGACTTGAAGTTCATGCACAAGTCATATCCGAGTCAAAATTGTTTTCTGGTTCACCTACAAAGTTTGGAGCAAAACCAAATACACAGGTAAGTTTAGTAGACTCGGCTTTTCCAGGAATGCTACCAGTTATAAATGAATATTGTATAAAACAAGCAATCAAAACAGGTCTTGGATTAAGTGCAAAAATAAATTTACTTTCAATATTTGACAGAAAAAATTATTTTTATGCAGATTTACCTGCTGGTTACCAAATATCACAATATAAAAATCCAATAGTTGGTGAGGGAATTGTAACTTTAGACATGCCATATGGTACCAAAAAAATAGGTATAGAAAGGCTTCATTTGGAGCAAGATGCTGGGAAAAGTATTCATGATCTAAGCCCTGAAAATACTTTTGTTGATCTGAATAGATCAGGCGTTGCTCTAATGGAAATTGTTAGCAAACCTGATTTAAGATCACCTCAAGAAGTTAACGCATATGTAAAAAAATTAAGAACTATTATGAGGTATCTCGGTACTTGCGATGGGAATATGCAAGAGGGATCTTTAAGAGCAGATGTCAATGTTTCTGTAAGAAAAATAGGAGATAAGAATTTTGGCACGAGATGCGAAATTAAAAATGTTAATTCAATTAAATTTATGGAGTTAGCTATAGAATCTGAAGCAAGAAGACAAGTTGAACTTTTAGAGTCTGGCAAAACATTAGAACAAGAAACTAGACTTTTTGATACGAAGAAAAATGAGACTAGATCAATGAGATCTAAAGAAGAGGCACATGATTATCGTTATTTTCCTGATCCTGATCTTCTACCTCTCAAAATTGAGCAAAAATTTATTGATGAAATTAAAAAAAATTTACCAGAGTTACCAGATGAAAAAAAAGAAAGATTTATAAAGAAATTTAAATTAACCCCGTACGAGGCAAATGTTTTAGTTTCAGAAATTGATATTTCAAATTATTTTGAAGAGGTGATAAAAAATGCAGATATAAAGCTTGCTAAAAATTGGATTATGGTTGAATTATTTGCGGTTTTGAATAAAAAAAATATAAACATAAAAAACTCACCTGTATCATCAAAAGATTTATCAAGCTTAATCAATACAATTAGCTCAGGTGAAATTTCTGGAAAAATAGCTAAGTCTGTATTTGAAATTATGGTGGAAACTGGCAAAGATCCAGGCAAAATCATCAAAGAAAAAGGATTAAAACAACAAAGTGATCCAAAAGAAATTGAAAAATTAATTATAAAAGTTTTACAAAATAATTCAGAAAAAGTTTCAGAATACAAATCTGGAAAAGAAAAACTTTATGGTTTTTTTATCGGTGAAATTATGAAAGCTTCATCTGGAAAAGCTAATCCAAAACTAGTTAATGATATTTTAAAAATAAAATTAAAGAAATGATTAAAAATCTCAAAATTGATGAAAAATTAGAAAAATATATTGCTGATCATAGCTATAAATTACATCCAATACAAAAAGAAATAATTAATTACAATAATAAATTGGGCAAAATAAAAAAATTGCAAATATCCATGACTCAAGCATATTTTTTTCAACTATTAATAAAAATGAACAATATAAAAAAAATTTTAGAAATAGGAACTTTTACAGGCTTTAGTGCTTTATCAATGGGTCTTGTAATCCCAAAGACTGGAAAAATTACTTGCTTAGATCTAAATAAAAAAACTTCAGATATTGCAATGAATTTCTTTAAAAAAGCAAATATGGAAAAAAAAATAAAAATTATTTTAGGTCCAGCTATTAATAATTTAAAAAAACTTCAAAAAGAAAACAAAAAATTTGACATGATTTTTATTGATGCGGACAAAGAAAATTATAAGAAATATTTCGATAAATCTTTAAAATTAGTCAAAAAAAATGGATATATTCTCATTGATAATGTCTTGTGGAAAGGTGACGTCAGTGATCCTGATAAAAATGATCGATTAACTACGTTGATGAGGGAATTTAACTCTTTCATTAAGAGAGATGATAGGATAGAAAAAACTATTTTGCCATTAGGGGATGGGTTAACAATTTGTAGGAAAGTTTAAATGTTTCAAATTTTTGGATTTTATAAATTTAAAAGATTATATAATCTTGAAATTTTAAAAAAAAAATTTCAGAGTTATCTATTAAATAATGATATAAGAGGCACAATAATTTTCTCTAAAGAGGGAATAAACGGAAATATTTCAGGAAAAAGAAACAATATACTTAAAATAAAAAAATTACTAAAAAAAATTTGTAAAATAAAAAATTTTGACTCTGAAAATAATTCAGAAAGTAATTTTCAGCCATTTCACAAAGGTAAAGTTAAAATTAAAAAAGAAGTTGTTCCAATTGGTAATCTTTTATTAAAAGCTAATAAATTAAATAATTCTGTTGAACCAAAAGAATGGAATAAACTTCTTAAGCAAAAAGATATAAAAATTATTGATGTAAGAAAACCTTTTGAATTCGATGTTGGTACATTTAAAGGATCAGAAAACTCTAATGTTAGTAATTTTAGAGACTTTCCTAAATATTTAAAAAAATTTGACAAAAAAAACAAAATTGCAATGTTTTGTACAGGAGGTATTAGGTGTGAAAAAGCTTCATTCTACCTTAAAAAAAAGGGTTTTGATAATGTATTTCAATTAAAGGGAGGGATATTAAATTATTTAAAAAAAATAAGTAAAAAAGAAAGTTTGTGGAAGGGCGAATGTTTTGTTTTTGATAACAGAATTTCACTCAAACACAAATTAAAAACTGGAACCTTCTCAATGTGTGGTGGATGTAGAAAACCTGTATCTATTAATGAAAGAAAGTCAAAAAAATATTTAGAGGGTATTCACTGTCCGAGGTGTCATGATAAATTAACATTGTTTCAAAAGAAAAGGTTTGCTATGAGACAAAAACAAATTTTACAACTTAAAAAAACAGGCAAAAAATATCCTTATCAAAAAGAATACTATTGAGGAATAATTGAAACAGACTATTAATTTAACTACTAGACCGATTTTATCTTTATTAAAACAGATAGCAATACCTTCTATGATGGGAAGCTTATTTCAGGTATTATTTAATTTAGTTGATACCTTTTATGCAGGCAAAATTTCTCCTGAGTCATTAGCAGCTTTAGCCAAAGCTTTCCCACTATATTTTATAGTTGTTTCAGCTGGTATTGGTATTGTAGCAGGCTGTAATTCTTTGATAGCGAATGCTTTAGGGTCAAATAATAAAATTCTGGCATCAATTTACACCTATTCTTCATTAGTCTACGCTTTTTTTCTATCTATTTTCATAACTTTTATTGGTATTTACTTTGCAAGCGATCTTTTGTTGTTAATGGGAAGCAGCAACTCAAGTATTGATTTATCAAAAAAATATACCGATATAATTTTTTTTGGAACAATTATCTTTTTAATATTAACTTCATTTAATTCAGTTTTGTATGCTCAAGGAGATACAAAAACATACAGAAATGTTTTAGGTATTGGTGTCATACTTAATATTATATTAAACCCAATTTTTGTATTTGGATTTTTTTTTATACCTAGTTTTGGAATTGCTGGTTTGGCCATATCAACACTAATTATTCAGTTTGGTGCATGTATTTATTTGTTCTACAAAGTTAATAACACGGAATTAAAAATAATATTAAACATTTCAAACTTTATAATAAGAAGAAATTTTTTAATAAATATTTTTAATCAATGTATGCCTATAACAATGGCATTATTTTTAGTTGCAACAGGAAGTTATATTTTGCTCTCTTTTATTAACATTTTTGGTGAGCTGGCTGTTGCAGGATATGGTGCTGCAATAAGATTTGAACATTTGTTTTCATTACCTGTAATAGGTTTAAATACTGCTGTTATATCAATAGCAGGACAAAATTATGGTGCAAGACGATATGAGAGAATAAAAGAGGTTTACTCCAAATCGATAATTATTGGAGTAATATTTATGTGTGTGTCAGGGTTAATAATTTTTATTTTCTCAGAGTCAATTATTTCAATTTTCTCAAATGATCTTGAAGTAATTAAATTTGGCTCAAGTTATCTAAAGATTGCTGCTTTTATTGGACCTATATATCCTGTTTTTTTTATTTCTCATGCTTTATTTACTGCACTTAAAAAAACCTTCTTAATATTTTATTCCAATCTTTTCAGAATGGTTTTATTTCCTCTAATCATAACTTGGTTAATCATAAAAGTTTTAGGAGGCTACTATAATGATATATTTTATGGATTGCTGATAATGAATTGGATTTTTGGCTTTATTATGCTTTTTATAGCAAGAGGCTTGATGATTAAAACATTTAACGAAGATAAAAAAGTTTTCTTTATATTTTGAAAATGTTATAAATCTAAATTTAGGTGAGATGGGTGAGCTGGTTTAAACCATCGGTTTGCTAAACCGACGTACGATTGAAAAGTCGTACCGAGAGTTCGAATCTCTCTCTCACCGCCAAATTAATGGTCAAAATATTTTTCCAATTTAATTGGTTTATTACTAATCATATATCTATAAACATTTGCATTTTCTATAACTCTTTGCACATAATTTCTAGTTTCTTTAAATTTAATTAATTCGATCCAGTTAACATAGTCAATTTTGTTTTTGCTTGGATCATTGTTGATTTTTCTCCAATATCTTACTCTTTTTGGACCAGCATTATAAGCTGCTATTGCAAACGGATATATTTCTTTATATTCATTTAGTAGTGAATTAAAATAAAAAGTTCCTAACTTAATATTATATTCAGGATCCGATGTTAATTTACTTTTGCTATAAGGAACATTCATTTGTTTAGAAACAAGTTTTGCAGTATAGGTCATCAATTGCATCATACCTTTAGCACCCGCATAACTATTTGCTTTTGGATCAAATTCGCTTTCTTGTCTTGTTATAGCTAAAATAATTTCTTTAGATGGCATTGATAAACCATTGATAATTTCTGGAGTATCAATTATTGGATAATTATACTTGTTATAAAATCTTTTTTCATAAGATGCTTTTTTTGAAATTTGAATTGCATAGTCATACCTACCTATATTAGTTGCTAATTCAGCAGATAAAACTTCGCTACCTTTATCTACATTCAATTCAGCCAGATGCTTTAATATATCTTTACTTAAACTAGTTTTATTAAGTTCTTTTAACAATATCACATGTTTAACTAAAGGATTTTTATAAAAATCTTTTTTATAATCATCTGAATACACAGAGTCATCCTTTAATTTAAAATCTCCAAATGGATTAATCTTTTGAAATGATAGTTGACCATAAAAAGTAGTCAAATATTTAGATCCTTCCTTAAAATACTTTTTTGATAAATTTTCATCTCCAAGTTTTTCATGTGAAACTCCTAACCAGTAAGCCCCTCTTGCTAAACTTATAGGGTATCCAACATTTTTATAAAAATTATTAAAATGTTTTAGAGCCAATTGTGCATTGTTTAAAAAAGTTAGGGCTATCCATCCAGACATCCATTCTGCCTCAGCAAAAGCGGAACTTTGATTTTCTATATCTTTATTTAAAAAATGTTTACTAGAAACATTGTAAGCTTGTTGGTATTTCTTTTTATAAATCAAGGATCTAGAAATTATTTGTCTTTCTTTCCACCATAAATCAGCTCTTACTAAAGACTGATTGTCACTTGGAGCAGTATTAATTATTTCTAAAGAAGACTCAACTCTACCTCTTCTTCTTCGCCATTTTAACCGGTTATATCTAAGACCTATATCGTTCTTAAATTTTTCTGGAACGTCAGCTATAGCTTTATCAACACCATAAGAACTACTCATTAAAATTTGTCTCGCATTATATAAAGCCCTATGGTCTTTAGGCAAATATCTAAGAATTCTTTTTAAATCCCAGTATTTATTTTCCCAAGCCATATATTCTGCTCTTTTAATATGATCTGATGAATTTAATATTTTTTTATATTTTCTATTTAAATATTTTAAATCTTTTGAACTTAAAGATGCTGTAACCCATCCTTTTTTTAAAAGTTTTGAACCCTCTTCTATTTTACCCTTCTTAATATATGACTCACCGAGTTTGATTTCACCAAAACCACTTAAAGGCGGTTCAGAGTCAAACCAACCTATTATTGTATTTTCAGATGTTGTTTTAAAATTAATCTTGTGTTCACCTAAATATTTCAATCTATTTATTCTAGGATAATTATTATTTAATTGAATAAATTTCATATAATCTTCAAATGACGCAGTGTTTCTTTTCTCTTTTAAATGCAACCAAGTAATTAAATTTTTAAATTCGTCATTTCTTACTCTTTTTGTGGCTGATATTGCTGATTTCCATTTCTTTTGTTTAATTAACGAAAAGATCTCTTTTGCTATTGTATAGTC
Source organism: uncultured Pelagibacteraceae bacterium (assembly GCA_902583685.1). Classification (GTDB taxonomy): domain Bacteria; phylum Pseudomonadota; class Alphaproteobacteria; order Pelagibacterales; family Pelagibacteraceae; genus Anoxypelagibacter. The sequence goes on along the minus strand of CACHWO010000005.1, from coordinate 5,494 downwards.
TCTTTTAGATAAAATTTCTGATTTAGGAGCCTCCCTTTGCTCTACCACTTTGAATGTAATTGGTTTTTTTTCAGGTAACAAGAAAGACTTTTTATTTTCTTTTTCTATTTTATTATCAACAATTATTTGTTTTTTCGGTTTTTTTTGAGGAAGCATTCCCTCAGTAGATTTAATTTCATTTTTACTTACAATTGATTTTATTTTTTTATTTAATGGTTTATTTTTTGGTAAGATTAAATTTTTTGCTGGTTTATTATTTGTAAAATTCTCCTTTTCTTTTGGCCAAATATTTTTATTCTTCATTTTTGAAAAATTAAATATTCCTTTTGGCTTTGGTTCAGGCAATATTATGTTTTTATTATCAGCATAAATTGGCTTATAGGAGGTAATTGTTAATAAAAAAACTAGACTAATTAAATGTTTAAGCATAAAATTTAAAATAAGAATAAATACTATATAGATAATTATGTTTAAAGGTTCAATCGTTGCATTAATTACACCATTCAAAAATAATGTCCTGGATGAGGATAAATACGCCTCCCTTATACAATACCATATAAAAAACGGTACTAACGGTGTAGTTCCTGCAGGTACAACTGGAGAGTCCCCAACTTTAAATAATGATGAACACAAAAAAGTAATCGAAGTAGCTGTAAAAGAGTGTAAAGGAAAAATTCCTGTTATAGCAGGAACTGGTTCAAACTCTACTGAGGAAGCAATAGAGCTATCAAAACATGCAGAAAAAAGTGGAGCCGATGCATTACTAATTGTGACTCCATATTATAATAAGCCAACACAAGAAGGGTTGTATCAACATTATAAATCAATAAATGATAAAGTTGGTATACCTATTATTATATACAATATACCCCCCAAGATCCGTTATTGATATGTCAGTTGATACCATGGCAAGATTATTCGAATTAAAAAATATCGCTGGTGTTAAAGATGCAACATCTGATCTTAATAGAGTTGATCAACAACTAAAAAAAATGGGTTCAGAGTTCATCCAATTATCTGGTGAGGATGGAACTGCTTTAGAATTTAATACTAGAGGAGGGGTAGGCTGTATTTCCGTTACAGCAAATATAGCAGCAAAACTTTGTTCAGAATTCCAAAAATATTCTTTAGTAAAAAATAATATTGACTCAATGTCCAAAGCAAAAGAGATTAACGAAAAACTTATGCCACTGCATAAAGCATTATTTATTGAGAGCAGTCCAAGTCCAGTAAAATATGCTGCAAGTTTATTAAATTTATCATCAGAAGAAGTAAGACTTCCTCTTGTAAAAGTTACAGAAAAAACAAAAAAGGAAATTCAAAAAGCTTTAAAGTTTGCAGATTTGCTTTAATGAAGGCAAAAAGAAATATTGGTATAAAAATTGTTTGCAATAATAGAAAAGCAAAATTTAATTATTTTTTTTTAGAATTGTTAGAGGCAGGAATAGTTCTAAAAGGATCAGAGGTAAAATCACTAAGAGATGGAAAAGCTAATATAGCAGACTCTTATGCCGCAGATAATAGAGGGGAGATTTATTTATTTAACTCATACATCCCTCATTATAAAGAATCTAGTTATAACAATCATAACCCAAGAGATATGAGAAAGCTGTTACTAAATAAAAAAGAAATAAATAAAGTTATAGGAAGAATTAATCAGGAGGGTTTAACAGTTGTTCCAACAAAAATATATTTTAAAAAAGGCAAGGCCAAAGTAGAAATAGCAATTTCTAAAGGAAAAAAACTTTATGACAAAAGAAATGTTAAGAAGAAACGAGACTGGAATAGAGAAAAGGCAAGAATTCTAAGTAAAAATAAATAATTATGATTTTTATAGGTATCGGATCTAATTTAAGTTCAAAATTTGGAAATAGAATTAAAAATATTAATTTAGCAATCTCAATGATGGAAAAAGTAGGAATTAACCTGTTAAAAAAATCAAATTTTTATGAAACATTCTCCCAACCTAATAAAAGTGATCCAAAATTTATAAATATAGTTGTTTCAATAAAAACTCAACTTCCACCCATTGACCTTATGCATTTTTTAATCTCTATTGAGGAAAAACTTGGAAGAAAAAGAAAGAAAAAGAATGATCCTAGAACATGCGATTTAGATATTATTGATTATAATGGAATAGTAAAAAACTATTATTTTGATAATTTTGAGTTAAAATTACCTCACGCTAAATTAGAATATAGAAATTTTGTATTGTATCCATTAATGGATATATCACCAAATTGGTCTCATCCAAAAACAAAAAAAAACATTAAAGATTTAATCAATAATATTAAATTAAATAATAATGAGATTACAAAACTCTCTGAAAATGATATAAAACAAATATGTTAAATAATGAAGAATTAATTAAAAAAGTTAAATCTTATAATAGATTTTTTGATCCAGCATCACTAACTAAAGCTTATAATTTTGCATTGAATGCACACAAAACACAAAAAAGAGATGCGGGAGAACCATATATAATACATCCAGTTGCTGTTGCTGACATATTAACTGAATTAAAATTAGATAGCGCAACCATCACTACAGGATTACTACACGACACTATCGAAGATACTAAAGTTACTTATAATTCAGTAAAAAAAGAATTTGGAAAAGAAGTTGCGGACTTAGTTGAAGGAGTAACAAAGATATCTGCTTTAGAAGAGCGAGCTTTACAAAATTCGAAAGCAGAAAATTTAAGAAAGCTTATTTTAGCAACATCTAAAGACATAAGAGTGTTACTAGTGAAGTTAGCAGATAGACTGCATAACATGAGAACGATAGAAACAGCAAAAGATGAAAATAAAAGAATTAGAAAAGCAAAAGAAACAATGGAAATATATGCTCCTTTAGCTGACAGAATGGGAATGAATAGAATTAGGGATGAATTAGAGGATTTATCATTTTCAATTTTAAACCGAGATGCAAGAAAATTAATTCTAGATAGATTATTTTTAATTAAAAGTAAAAAAGAGGACACATTTAAACAGATTTCTTCTGATTTGAATAATATATTAAAGCAGAATAATATAGATGCAGAAATAACAGGAAGAGAAAAAACCCCTTTCTCAATTTGGAGAAAGATGCAATCAAAACGAATATCATTAGAACAACTTACTGATATAGTTGGTTTCAGAGTAATCGTTAAAACAATAGAAGATTGTTATAAAACATTAGGAATTTTTCATAGCAAATATTCAGCAATACCAGGTAAGTTTAAAGATTATATATCCACACCAAAAATAAACCAATATAAATCAATTCACACAGCCTTAATTGGTCCTATAAAAAAAAGAATTGAAATACAAATAAGAACTAAACCAATGCATGAGTTCGCTGAAAGAGGAATAGCCTCGCATTGGAAATATAAATCTTCAGAAAAATTTTCTGAGTTATCTTGGAAAGAGTATGACTGGTTAAGAGATTTAGTAGAAATTATAGAAAAGGGTGGTAGCCCAGAACATTATTTTGAGTTTACTAAACTTCAAATGTTCCAAGATAATGTTTTCTGCTTTACTCCAAAAGGAGCAGTGATAAAATTACCTAAAGACGCAACACCAATTGATTTTGCATACGCAGTGCATACTAAAATAGGCGACTCAGCAATTAATTGCGAAATCAATGGTAAGCCATCGCCTTTACAATCTAAACTTAATAATGGAGATATGATAAAAATCATAACATCAAAAAGTATTTCTCCTTCTTTGCACTGGTTGTCATCAAGCAAAACAGGAAAAGCTAGAGCATCGATTAGAAAGCACTGGCAGGGTAAATTATCAAAACAAGAAGAACAAAAAGAATATTCTACTACATTGTCTATAGACTTGCCCCATAAACCTGGAATTTTAGGTAAGGTAAGCACATTAATAGGCTTAAATGAGGCAAATATCATCAATGTAGAATTAAAAAAAAAGGGGAAAAGAATATTTGCAATTTTTATTTGATTTACAAATAAAAGATTTAAAAAACTTCACAAACTTGATAAGTCAAATTAAACAAGAGGGATTAAAATTTGAAGTTATTAGACATAAAAAGAAAAAGTATGCTTTCATCCAAAGATTCATTAAAAATTTTAAAAGAAACTAATGCACTTCAAGAAGGGCATTTTATTTTATCGTCTGGTCTTCATAGCGATAAATATATTCAATGTGCACAACTTTTAAGTAAACCAGGTAAAGCTAGAAAAATTTGTAATTCTCTTTCAAAAAAAATAAAGGAGAATTTTAAAAAAATCGATCTAATCCTATCCCCAGCAATTGGCGGTATAGTAATTGGCTATGAGATAGGTAGATTGTTAGGTATAGAAACCATATTTGCTGAGAGAAAAGATAAAAATTTTGAACTTGGTAGAGGTTTTGAATTAAAAAAAGGGCAGAAAATTTTAATTATAGAGGATGTTATTACAACTGGAAAATCTAGTTTAGAATGCTCATCGTTAGTTATTAAAGCGCAAGCGAAAGTAATTGGTTACGCTTGTATAATAGATAGATCAAATGGAAAAAGTAATATTAAGGAAAAAATTATCTCACAATTAAAAATGGAAATCAGAACATATAAAAAAGAAAATCTTCCTAACCATTTAAAAAAAATAAAACCTATAAAACCAGGAAGTAGAAAAATATAATGAAAACCCCAAGGCTTGGAGTGAACATTGATCATGTGGCCACTGTTAGAAATGCAAGAGGTGAAAAATATCCAAGTCCTTTGAGAGCTGCTTTACTTGTACAAAAATATGGAGCCGACTCTGTCACTATACATTTAAGAGAAGACCGAAGACACATAATAGATCGAGATTTAAAAGAAATAAAAGAAAGAATTAAAATTCCTTTAAATTTAGAAATTGGCCCAACCAAAGAGATGGTCAATATATCTTTGAAATACAAACCAGATTATGTTTGCATAGTTCCTGAAAAAAGAAAAGAAATTACAACAGAAGGGGGATTAAATTTAAAAAAAAATTCAGAAATAATTAGAAAAATTATAAAAAGACTTAAAGCGAAGAAAATAAGAACTAGCTTATTTATAGAACCAGATTTCAACGCGATCAAAATAGCAAAAAAAATAAATGCAGATTGCATTGAAATTCATACAGGAAAAATTTGTAAATATTTAAACGAAAAAAAAAATATTAAAAAAGAGTATCAAAAATTAGTAAAATCTATAGATTTGGCGAACAATATTGGACTAGAAGTTCATGCAGGACATGGAATAACTTTCTCATCTGCAAAAATATTATCTAAAATAAACGGTATTAAAGAATTTAATATTGGACATTTTTTAATTGGTGAGTCAATTTTTATTGGTTTAAATAATTCTATAAAAAAATTTAAAAAGATATTAAAAAAATGAATATCTTTGGTATTGGCACAGATATAGTTAATATTAATAGAGTTAAATCTATACTAAAAAAAAGAAAAAAATCTTTTAAAAATAAAGTATTTACAGATGTTGAAATTAAAACCTGTGATAAAAGAAAAAATTCAATAGAATG
>CACHWO010000004.1 GCA_902583685.1 uncultured Pelagibacteraceae bacterium | reverse complement strand
TGGTGCACGATCAATAAAGCTTGGATTGTTTAATTTTTTACTTATCACTTCTAAATCGAGCTTTATTTTACTTTGTTTTTTTGTCAAATTTTCTTTAATAAGGCCTAAATCTATGCTGCCATCAAAATAAATTTTGAGAATTTCACCAGAAATGAGCATATTGGCTGATTGTTTTGATAAATCCTCATTTAATATAGAATTTATTCTTCCTAATTTTTTTAACATTATCTCATTTTTTTTAAACAATTTTTTTTTATTTTTGCTTAAGCTTTCTATTGAAACATCTATATATGATCCAGGACTAACATTTAATTCATTTTTAAATGACCTTATATTTGATATTATTTCAATAACTTCATTAACATTTTTAACCTCAAAATCTGAAATAGGTTTTTTGTCCTTTATCCAATTAGCATGCATTAAATATTTTGTTTTATTAGTTTTTAATTTATTTTTAAGCCATAATTCTTCTGTTATGAAGGGAACAAATGGATGAAGTAAAATCAAAATTTCCTTAAAAATTTGGCCTGATATGTTTTTAATTTCTTTTATTTGATCTTTGTTATTTGAATTTAGTATTGTTTTGCATAGTTCTAAATACCAATCACAATAACTATTCCAAACAAATTTATAAATTGTTCTCGATGCCTCATCAAAACGATAGCTTTTAATATATTTTTCTATAAGGTTTTTTGAAAAAATTAATTCAGAATAAATCCATTTATTTATATTTATTTTTAACTTACCAGGTTTAATTTCCCCATTTAAATTACAATCGTTAATATTTAAAAAATTATTAACATTCCATATTTTTGTAATAAAATTTCTGTAGCCTTTAACCCTGTGTTCAGATAATTTTACATCTCGTCCTGGAGATGCCATAGATAATAGAGTAAATCTTAAAGCATCGGCACTATATTTATCAATAAGGTTTAATGGATCTATCACATTACCTTTTGATTTTGACATTTTTTGCCCTTTTTCATCCCTGACAAGAGCATGCACATAGATTTCACTGAAAGGCTCTTTGTTTAAAAATTCCATACCAAACATAATCATTCTTGCTACCCAGAAAAAAATTATATCAAAACCAGTAACCAAAACTGAAGTTGGATAAAATTTTTTTAAATAATAATTTTTATTTGGCCATCCTAAAGTTGCAAATGGCCAGAGACCCGATGAAAACCATGTGTCCAAAACATCAGGATCTCTTTTTAAAATTACTTTTTTTTTATAAAATTTTTTAGCTTTAACCTCTGCTTTTTTTTCATTTTCAGCAACGAATATTTTTTTATCTGGGCCATACCAGGCTGGTATTTGATGGCCCCACCAAAGTTGTCTTGAAATACACCAAGGTTCTATATTGTTCATCCACTGAAAATATGTTTTAGACCAATTATTGGGAAAAAAATTAATTTTTTTATTTTTTACAATTTTTTTTGCTTCTTTTGACAATTTTTTTGCGTCACAAAACCATTGTTCTGTCAATAAAGGTTCTATTATAGAATTTGATCTATCACCATAAGGAACTGTATTTTTAATTTTTTCCTCTTTTACTAAAATTTGTAATTGGTTTAGTTTTTCTAATATTTTTTTTCTGGCATCAAACCTATCTAAACCTATAAATTCTTTAGGTGCATTTTCATTAATTTTTCCATCTTCTGTTAAAATATTTATTGATTTTAATTTTTGTCTTTTACCAACTTCAAAATCATTAAAATCATGAGCAGGTGTAATTTTAACTGCACCTGTTCCTTGGTCAGGATCTGCGTATTCATCCTGAATTATTTTTAATTTTCTTCCAACAATAGGTAAAATAGCAGATTTATTTTTAAATTTAAAATATCTTTCATCATTAGGATTAACTGCTATCGCAGTATCTCCAAGTAAAGTTTCTGGTCTAGTCGTAGCAATTGTAATAAATTCTGAAGAGTTTTCAACTTTATATTTAATATGATATAGTTTTGAATTCACTTCCCGTTGGTCAACCTCTAAATCTGAAATTGCAGTTCTTAAAACTGTATCCCAATTTACAAGTTTCATAGATTTATAAATAAGTTTTTTATTATGAAGATCTACAAATACTTTGATCACAGATTTTGATAAATTTTTATCCATAGTAAAAGCGTTTCGTGACCAATCGCATGAACATCCTAATTTTTTTAATTGATTAATAATCTTCTCACCATATTTTTCTTTCCATTTCCAAACTTCTCTAATAAATTTTTCTCTACCTATCTTATTTTTATCAATGTTTTTTAATTTTAAACTTTTTTCAACTAATGCTTGGGTAGCAATCCCTGCATGATCAGTTCCAGGTTGCCACAAAGTCTCGAAATTATTCATTCTATAGTAACGTGCCAATAAGTCTTGAAGTGAATTATTTAATGCATGACCCATGTGCAGACTACCAGTTACATTAGGTGGAGGTATAACTATAGAAAATGTTTTCTTGTTTTTTTTGGGCTGGAATAGCCTATTCTTTTCCCAATAAGAGTATATTTTACTTTCGACTTTATTATGATTGTATTTGTCTGTGGCCATAGTTATAAATATTAATAATAATTGAAAACTTCTAGCTTTATTTTTATATATAAACCTTTATTAATCTATTAGTGGCCACGTGGCGGAATGGTTACGCAGAGGATTGCAAATCCTTTTATCCCAGTTCGATTCTGGGCGTGGCCTCCAAATTTTAACTTGTTATAAATTTTATATATTGTAAAGATGTTAATCATTCCTCGGTAGCTCAGTTGGTAGAGCAGTTGACTGTTAATCAATTGGTCGCAGGTTCGAGTCCTGCCCGAGGAGCCAACTAACCTGTTTCTCTTAAATCTGCGTTATTTTTTAATATTTGAAGAATCTTACTTTTTTGATTTGAAGATAACTTTGCAAATATTTTTATTAAAAAAGAGTAGTTTAGATCTAAATGATCATTTTGTTGCGTTTGTGGATGATCCTCTTGTTTGTTTTCACTAAAATCATCATAAAAATAATTTACTGGTACTTTTAAAAATTCAGAGAGTTGTAATAAACGACTTGAGCTAACACCATTAGTTCCTTTTTCGTATTTTTGAATTTGTTGGAAGGTAACATTAATCGCATTTGCAACTTTTGTTTGGGTTAGACCCAGTGACAACCTACGCATTCTTAATTTCTTACCTAAATGCGTGTTAAAGTTTTTTTCCATTTTATTCCCTCAGAATTTAAGATTGAACATTAAAAAAAATATTTTAGCAATAGTTAATGTAGATATTTGTAATTTTAATTTGGGTCTAAAAAACCCTTATTTTATATAAAAAAAAACATAACTTTCTTGACATATCCGCAATTTTAATGAGTTTTTTTATTTAAAAAATTAATATTTTACTTCATTTAATCGATACTCCCATGTTCCAAATTTTTCATAAGAAGCTTTAATCCAAATTAGTGATGCTTCATCGTACCAAATTTTTAAATTAATCTTTTTTTCATTCATGGGTTTTTCGTTTTTTGAAAAAAGATGAAAATTAACTGTATTAAATTCTTTATTTTTAATGAATATTTTATCTTTTCCCAAATATTTTACTTCTTGGTTTATAACTCTTCCTGATACTGAGCTAATTTGATGCTGTTTTAATACAATTTCGTGATTCCACAAATCACTTACTATAGAGTCGTATGTTGTTTTGCCATTAAATGATGATCCATCAATCAATAATTTTTTTTTATCTGATTTTATTCTTACATATTTTTTTTTTTCATTTTGCAGTGTTTCTGAATTAAATTCCACTAACATATTATCTTTATAAATTCCCTTACTTTTTGTTCTATATTTAATTAAATCTATGCCGAGTTTATTAACTTTAAAATAACCCGAACCAACTACATGAAGTTTGCCGTTAATTCTATTGAACTCAAAATTATGAAAGCCAATTAGTTTATTATTCAAAAATAAATCATATTTTAACAATTTGATTTTATTGTAATGATTTACGTGTGAATATAGTTTGTTTGGTAATAAAATTAACCAAAAAAATATAAAGATTGAAAATCTTTCCATTAAATTTTATAAAAATTTAAAGAATTTGACTTAAAAATAACTTCGTTCTTTCATTTTTTGGGTTTGCAAAGAATTCATTTGTTTTTGCTTTTTCTACAATCATGCCTTCATCCATAAAAACTACCTCATCTGCAACTTCTTTTGCAAAACCCATTTCGTGAGTTACTACTATCATCGTCATTCCTGCTTTTGCGAGATTAACCATAGCATCTAAAACTTCTTTAATCATTTCAGGATCAAGTGCTGATGTGGGTTCATCAAAAAGCATAATTTTTGGCTCCATACATAACGCTCTTGCCAAAGCTGCTCTTTGTTGTTGACCACCTGATAATTGCCCGGGAAACTTTGAAGCTTGATCAGAAATTTGAACTTGTTCTAATTGTTTCATCGCAAAATCTTCAGCTTTTTTTTTTGGCGTTTTTTTTACCCATATTGGAGCTAGTGTACAGTTGTCTAAAATCGATAAATGTGGGAATAAATTGAATTGTTGAAAAACCATTCCAACTTCAGCTCTAATTTTTTCAATATCCTTTGTTCTCTCTGATAATTCGTTTCCATCTACTATGATTTTCCCTTTTTGATGTTCCTCAAGTCTATTAATACATCTGATTAATGTTGATTTACCTGAGCCTGAAGGTCCGCAAACAACAATTTTTTGCTTCTCACCAACTTCAAGATTGATATCTTTTAAAACCTGAAAATCCCCGAACCATTTGTTTACGTCTTTCATCTGTATAATTGCTGACATAAAATATTTTACCTATCTGTTTTATATTTTAACTCTAAATATTGACTATATCTACTCATAGCATAACAAATTGCCCAAAATAATACAGCGGCAAAAATATAGCCTTCCATTGCATATCCTAGCCATTTAGGGTTTGTTTTTGCCATTTGTAGCATTCCTACAACTTCTGATAAACCTACAACAAAGATTAAAGGTGTATCTTTAACTAATGCTAAAAATGTATTAGCTATACCAGGAATTACTAATTTTAAAGCCTGAGGTAAAATTACAAAAGTTTGCATTTTCCAGTATCCCATCCCTAAAGATTTAGCAGCATCATATTGACCTCTTGGAAGTGCTTGTAAACCACCACGAATTACTTCAGCTACATATGCTGCCTCAAATAAAACTATCGCTGCAACCACTCTAACTAATTTATCAACAAATGTATCAGCAGGTAAAAACATTGGAAACATCACGGAAGACATAAATAAAACCGTTATTAATGGAACGCCTCTCCAAAACTCAATATAACCAATTGAGATATATCTTATGACGGGTAATTCAGACCTACGACCTAAAGCAAATATCATACCGAGCGGAAAACAAAAAATTAGACCAAAAAAAGAAACTATAAATGTTAATGATAAACCTCCCCAAGCATTGGTTTCAACCCATTCCAAACCAAAGGATCCTCCTGAAATCAGAAAATATATTATTAAAAAAGCTATGATTGGGTAAATTATTGCATAATAAAATGTTAAATAATTTTTAAATTTTCCCTTTGCAAAAAAGCCCACAAAAGCAAATGAAATTAAAATAATAAAAGCTGTATTAATTCTCCAATGAAACTCGTTTGGATACATTCCATACATAAATCTTCTTAACCATACCTTAATATATGTCCAACAGGCCCCTTCAACCGCCACGCAAGCCTCTTTTGTGTCGCCTGAAATATTGGCATCAAATATCATCCAATTAAGTGAAGGTGGGAGTGCCAATATTGTTATGAATATTATAAACAATGTTAATCCTGCATTAAATATATTGTTATTTATATTTTTATTAACTGTGTCTACCAACTTAACACCTGAATATTCTAATCTAATCATTTGTAATCCTACTAAACCTAAAATAAAGGGCAGTAAAAAATTTAATAAATTAGGTAAGAAAGATAGAAAATTTACCATAAAAAAACTTCTTAAAAAAACATCAAAAACACCTAAAAATACAAGTGTTATTCCAATAAATAAGTATGTTCTAAAGTTATCTTTATTAGGTTTTAAAATATTAATATTTTTCATATTATTTTTCTTTAATTGCTATTTTTTTGTTATACCAATTCATTAATACTGATATTGACAAACTTAGAGTTAGATAGGTTAACATTGTAATGGATACTATCTCGATTGCCCTACCTGTTTGCATTAAAGCTGTACCAGCAAAAACTAATACTAAATCAGGATATGCAATTGCTGCTGCTAAAGATGAGTTTTTTGTTAAATTCAAATATTGATTTGTAGTTGGTGGAATTATTATTCTTAAAGCTTGTGGCATTATAACTAATTTCAATATTTGATTTGGTGTCAAACCAACAGAAGCTGCAGCCTCTTTTTGACCTTTGCTAATTCCTTGAATTCCAGCTCTTACACACTCGGCAACAAAAGTAGCTGTGTAAAGAGATAATGCTAATACTAAAGCTATCAATTCCGGAGGAACACTAACTCCTCCCTCATAAATAAAAGAAGTTTTTGATAATTGTTTTAAAATTGGTAGTTCAACTTCTACTTGAACTATTCCTGTGATTATAGTTAAAGCAGGTAAAACAATTAGTAATCCTATTGAGATAAAAAAAACTGGAAGTTGTTTTCCTCGTTCTTCTTGTATTTTTTTTGCATGTGATCTTATAACAACAATAGAAATTATAGCTGCTAAAATTGAATACATTAAAATATTAAAATTTTCCCAAATAAAGCCTGGCATGTAATATCCCTTAACAGTTAAATATGTTACACCAAATAGAGGCTCGGTATTTTCTGGAAGCGGAAGAGCTCTTAAAGCTGCATAATACCAAAAAAATATTTGCAACAACAAGGGAACGTTTCTAAAAAATTCAACATACCAACTTGCTGTAGTCCTAATTAAATAATTTGGTGAAAGTCTTGCTATACCAACCACAACACCGAGAATAGTACAAAAAATAATTCCTAAAACAGATACTAAAATAGTATTTAAAAGACCTACAAGATAAGCACGAGCATAAGAGTGTGATCCGTCGTATTCGATTAAAGAGAATTGTACATCAAAGGATGATTCTTGGCTTAAGAAGCCATAACCAAAATCAATACCCCTGTTAGACATATTCATTTGGGCATTGATAGTAAAAAACCCAAAAATTAATATAATAAGTAAGAGTGTAAATATTTGAGGTAAAATTTTTTTTTGTTTATTAGTCATCTAAGATCATTAATAAAAAAAAGGGCCAGATAAATCCAGCCCTTTTTTTTTAATAATGTTTATTAGCAATTATCTTGCTGGTGGAACATAAAGAATACCACCTTTAGTCCATAATTCATTTGGACCTCTCTTAGGCAAAATACCTGTGTCTGCTATGTGTTTCTTATAGCTTTCACCATAATTACCTACTTGCTTGATAATTCTTAAGCTCCATTCATTATCTAAACCAAACGCCGCACCAAGCTCACCTTCAGCCCCTACAAGTCTTTTGATTTGCGGGTTATCTGATGATGTCATGCTGTCTGCATTTGATGAATTAATGCCATATTCCTCAGCTTCGATCATAGTATTTAATGACCATCTTACAATATCTTCCCATACAGAATCCCCTTGTCTTACAACAGGGCCCAAAGGTTCTTTTGATATTGTTTCAGGTAATACAATGTGATCATTTGGTGCACTCAATTTAGTTCTTTGAGCGGCCAAACCAGATTTATCTGTTGTGTACGTATCACATCTACCAGCATCATAAGCTGCAACAACTTCGTCTGCTTTTTCAAAAGCAACAGGTTCGTATTTGATATTTCTAGAATTAAAGAAATCTCTCATATTAAGCTCTGTAGTTGTTCCAATGTTTGTACAAGCTGATATTCCATCTCTAAAATCTTTTACTGAGTTGATTCCAGAATTTTTTCTTACCATAAAACCCTGACCATCATAGAAGTTAACACCAACAAAGGTTAAACCTATGTCAGCATCCCTTGATAATGTCCAAGTAGTATTTCTTGATAGAACATCAATTTCACCAGATGTAAGTGCTGTAAATCTTTCTTTAGCGCTTAAAGGAAAGTATTTAACTTTTTCAGAGTCACCCAGAACTGCAGCAGCAACTGCTCTGCAAACATCTACATCTATACCTGTCCAATTTCCTGATGCATCAGCATTAGAAAATCCTGGTAGACCTTGAGAAACTCCACACTTTACGAAGCCAGCTTTTTTTGTATTATCTAAAGTCTTAGACTTTTTTCCACTTCCACCTTGTTGCTGACATGCAGCTAACAAAAGAACAGCGGATAAAAACAATACAAAGTTTCTTATTATTTTTAGCATTTATGCTCCTTATATTTATTTATTGTTAACAATAAATTACAAACCAATGTAATTTATAGTTAGTATCGATTATTACATTTGTAGGATCAAGTAATTTGAGGGCGACCCAAAATGACCTTTTGGCATCATGGAATTAAAATACTACATCATCTATATTAAAAAATTTAAAAAGAACAATATTTAGTTAATTACCACTTTAAATAGAATGGCGCGCCCTGAAGGATTCGAACCTACGACCCTCGGTTTAGAAAACCGATGCTCTATCCAACTGAGCTAAGGGCGCACAAATAAACTTATATATTTACTTAAAAACATACCAGATGGTCAATAAAAATTGGAGTTTTAATTCCAAATTTTTCATTTTTTTCGTGTTGATGAATATGATGAGAATGAACAAAAACTGGCAAATGCTCCCCCTTTTTTGTTTTTAAGGTATAAATAAAATTTGTTCCTCTAAATTTTCTATCAACAACGTCTAATTTTAGATTACTTTGATCGTCGTGTATCAAATCTTCAGGTTGTAAAAGAAGTTTAACTTTCGAACCAGAAGTAAAATTGTTGGATAATTTTCCTCTAATTTCTCCTAATTCGTCATGTTTTAATCTATGAACTGCGCACTCACTATCAATAACTCTAACATCTATAAAAATACCTTTGTTTAAGAAATTAGCTACATCGATAGAATTGGGTTCGTGATGAACATTATATGGTACATCATATTGTTTTAACTCTTGATTTAATATTATTCCACATTTGTCAGCTATTGAAAAAGCTTCGAAAGAGTCATGCGTTACTAAAATTGTAGTAAGACCAATTTCTTTTAATAAATTTTTTACCGAATATTGTATTTCGTCTTTTAAACTTTGGTCAATATTAGAAAAAGGTTCATCAAGTAGTAACAAATCTGGTTTCGACATTATCGATCTAGCTAGAGAGACCCTTTGAGCTTCTCCAGCACTAATTTGATGGGGAAATTTCTCTAGTATTGGATCAATATGTAGTAACTTAATAATATCATTTGCATTTAAAATAGTTCTATTTCCATTAAATCTTTTTTTTCCAAAATTAATATTGTCAATGACTTTGTAATTTGGAAAAAGAGAATTATCCTGAAAGGATAAAGCTATATTTCTTTTTTCCGGCTCCAAATGAAAACTATCAGAAGAAATTATTTTATTTTTTAAATAAATTTCACCTGAACTGATTTTTTGTAAACCAGCTATTGTTCTCAAAATAGTGGTTTTTCCAACACCTGACGGACCTAACAATGAAACTATATCGCCTTGTTTTTCTATTTTTAAATTTACTTTGTTAACCTTATTTTTTTCACTGGCCACAAAGTGGCCGTTTATAATTTCAAAAAAATTTTTTGACATTTATTGATTATATTAATTTTTAGGTGAAAGTATATATTTTGTGGAGAATAATATTAGAATTGTTGACCAGCCTATTAAAAATAAAGAAGGTAAAGCTGCGGCTTCTAATAAATCTTGTGAGGCATAAACAAAAGCTTGTGTAGCAAATGTTTCAAAATTAAAAGGTCTTAGAATCATAGTTATGGGCAGCTCTTTTATTACTTCAAGTGAAATTAATACTACTATTAAAATAATGTTATTTTTTAAATATGGAACATGAATTTTTGAAAAAGTTTTAACTTTTGAATATCCAAGTAAATAAGCACTTTCATCAATCGAATTATTAATTTTTTCATAGCTCGATTTAATTCCATTAAATGAAAGTGAAAAAAATCTAACAAAGTATGCAAGTATTAAACCTGATATTGAACCAATAAATAAATTTTTTGTATTTCCAATGTTAAAATTATTTGTGATTAAATCGCTAAGATTGGAAAAGAAAGTTATAAATGCTACTGCTAAGATTACTCCTGGAATTGCATAGCCTGAGATTGAAAAATTAGTTAAATAATTTAATATTTTGCTTTTTGATATTCTGCTACCAAAATTAATTAGTAAAGAAATAAAAACTAAAAATATACTTGCTAAGCCAACTAAATATAACGTATTTAGATTAATTTTTAAAATATCAATATCTTGAAAATATTTTGGAAATTTTACTGTCCAAAAAATCATTTGTGTAACCGGAAAAACAAAACTTATAAAAAAAATTGTTAAACAGAATAAGAAAGGAATTATAGATTTCTTACCAGTTAATCTAATTTTATTAATTGGTTTAAAGCCACGACTTGGTTGGTGATATTTAGCTTCTCTTCTTGAATATAATTCAACCGAAAATAGCAATAAAATAAATATGAGTAGTATAAAAGAAATTTGATTGGCAGTATTTAGATCGTCATATGACAACCACGAGTTATAAATTCCAGTTGTTAAAGTATTTACGCTGAAAAATGACACTGTGCCGAAATCGGATAGACATTCCATAGATACCAAAGCCAATCCAGCAATAATAGCCGGCCTAGCTGACGGCAATATAATTTTAAGGAAGGTCTCTTTTTCGGTTAAACCTAAATTTTTACCGACCTCAATATAGTTATTAGATTGGAACAAAAAAGATGATCTTGTTAAAACAAAAACGTATGGGAAAAGTGAAAAACTTATTGCTATAATAGATCCAACTAAGCTGTCAAATTTTGGTATTAAAGGGTTATAATTATGTTCACCAAATAAATTAGTTAATATAGTATAAGCAGTTCCGTAATTTTCAAAAAAAGCTATTATAGAGAATCCAAAAATATATCCTGGTATTGCAAAAGCTAAAATTAAAGACCAGCTAAAAAAATTGGAAAAAGGAAAGTCGTAAA
Source organism: uncultured Pelagibacteraceae bacterium (assembly GCA_902583685.1). Classification (GTDB taxonomy): domain Bacteria; phylum Pseudomonadota; class Alphaproteobacteria; order Pelagibacterales; family Pelagibacteraceae; genus Anoxypelagibacter. Next base: position 27,570 of record CACHWO010000004.1, on the reverse strand, counting down.
AAGATACAAAATAAGCAGATATTACACCTATAAAAAACGTTATTACCAAAACAGATACTAATATTATTAATGAATTATTAATATAATCAAAGAGAAAAGTATTTTTTAATAAAGTGAAATAATTACTTGTTTCAGAAAAAAAACTAAAAAAAACTGTTATTATAGGTAATGCTACAATGCCAGCTATGAAAAGTGAAATGTAAAACCAAATATTATATCTTGTCATAAAAAAAAACTTTATTGTGTTTCACAACAGTGCAACACAATTTTAATTATATAACTATTTCCAACCAGCAGCTGTCATTACTTCTAATGCATCAGCCTGTCTTTTACCGTAGTTTACAACTTTTGTTTTTAGATCTTGTTTAAAATCTAAACCCATATTCACTACTAGTGGATGAGGTGAAACACCTGCGATCATAGGATACTCAAAAGTATTGTTTACTATGTGGTTTTGTGCTTCTTCACTTAGTAAAAATTCTACTAATTTAATTGCATTAGCTTTATTAGGTGCTCCTTTAACTAAACCTGCACCACTAATATTCATGTGAGTTCCCCTGCCATCTTGGTTTGGAAAGAAAGGTTTCACTTTTTTAGCAGCAGCTTGTTGTTCAGCTCCTTTTTTTCCTGATAGCATTAGAGCCAAATAATATGTATTAGCAACTGCAATATCTGCTTCTCCTGCTGCTACTGCTAAAATTTGAGCCCTGTCGTTACCTTTTGGGGCTCTTGCCATATTTTTAACCATTCCTTTTGACCATTCTGCTACTTTACCTTTTCCATTATTTTTAATTAATGATGCTACAAGTGATTGATTGTAAATGTTGTTAGATGCTCTTATCACAAGTCTACCTCGCCATTTAGAATCGGCTAAACTTTCATAAGTTAAACCTGCTAACTCTGCTCCGCTAACTCTTTCAGGGGCAAAATAAACAATTCTTGCTCTTTTAGCTATTCCAACCCATTTAGATGTTCTAAAATTACTCGGAACAGCAGATTTAATTGTTGAGCTTGTCAAACCACCTTGTAGGTTGGCCTGAAATGCTCCCAATCTTCCGGCGTCAGCTGTAATATATAAGTCGGCTGTTCCTGCTTCTGCGATGATTCTTTTTTCAAGAGCTCCTGATTTTCCAGAAACTACATTGACCTTTATTCCAGTTTTTGCTGTAAATTTTTCATATAGCTGAACATCGGAATCATAATGTCTAGCACTAAAAATATTTACCTCTTTAGAGTGTCCGTCTGCTAAAACTGAACTTGCAACCAGTATTGTTGAAAATAATCCAACAATTCCAAATCCTATTGTTTTTATTAGTTTATTCATTGTTTTCTCCATTTGAGAACTATTATCATATATTTGATAATGATTATCAATGGCAAAAACGTCGCATATCTGACTATTTTAGTAGGAATAGAGAATAATATTTTTGACTATCTAGCCAAACTCGCTCGGTGGTCCACCCAGTATTTGAAGCCAGTCTTATAAAAGATTGAATAGTAAATTTATTTGAAATTTCGACTAAGATTCTCTCACCCTTTTTTAAAAAAAATTTCTTATTACCGATTTTAAAATTTTGATTAATTTTGCTTACTAAAAAGCCGTGGATACATTTTTTTTTAGTATTGTAATAACCATGATAGTAAAAATCATTAATCTTTAAATTAGTTTTTTGTGTTCTATTTATTATATTAATTAAATTTAAGCTAAATTTAGCCGTATACCCCTTTTTATCATTATAAGCCTTATCAAGGGTTTTTTTGTTTTTAATAAGATCAACACCAATAAATAAATAGTTGTTTTTACTTATACTTTTTCTTAACTTTTTTAAAAATTTAATTTCCTCTTTGTTGTAAAAATTACCAATAGAGGAACCTAGAAAAAAATACACTTTAGTTGTTTCTTTAAGATTTGGTATTTTAAATTGTTTAGAATAATCGATTTTTTTAGGTTTTATTTTAATCTTTGGGTATTGTTTTTTAAGTTTTTTTACTGACTTCCTTACATAATCTAATGATATATCAAGTGGGACATAATATTTTACATCCTTATTAATTAATAACTTTATCTTATCTATAGCTCCGCTTCCAAGTTCTACATACGATAACTTACCATTAAATAGTTTGGGTATTTCTTTAGAGATTTTTTTTAGTATCTCTTTTTCTTTTCTTGTAGGATAATATTCTTTTTGTTTCGTTATTTTCTCAAAATATTTACTTCCCTGTAGGTCATAATGATACTTTGATGGGATTCTTTTGTTTTTTTTTAGAAAAACCAATAATGAGGTCTTTTTTAAATGTCATTGTTTAATTGCTATTTTGTATATAGAAAATAATCGAAAAGTACAGTTGACATTTAATTTTTTAGTATTAATCATTTCGTATGCTTTTAACGAATATATTGCTGTTTTTTATTCTTGTTACTTTGCTCACGTACACTTTTATGCCCTGGGAATATAGAAAAGGTAAATTTACTAAACCTTCAATTAAGGTTATGACGTACTGGTGGTTAATGTTTTTTGCACTATCAGTCATTGTAATTTTTGCTATTGGATCAATAACATTTACCTAGATTTAATATTATCCTGAGGAACAATTTTTTGAGTTATTCTGTCTAAAACTATTGCTAATATAACTATACCTGTACCACCAATCACAGCAGCACCAATATCTAATCTACCAAGTGCAACATATACGGTCAAACCTAGACCACCGGCCCCAATTAACGCTGCTATAACTACCATTGATAAAGCTAGCATTAATGTTTGGTTTACTCCTGCCATAATAGTTTTAAGCGCAAGTGGTAATTCAATTCTGTGCAAAATTTTAAATTTGGATAATCCTAAACTGGCGCCTGCTTCTTTAAATCCTTTTCCAACCTGTCTTATTCCTAAATTTGTTAGCCTGATGACTGGTGGCAAAGCAAATATAATAGTTGCTACCACTCCGGGTGTTAATCCTACACCAAATAGCATTACAACAGGTATAAGGTAAACAAAACTTGGAATAGTTTGCATTATATCTAAAATAGGTCTTAAAATTACTTCGAAAACTTTACTTCTGGACGCTGCAATACCTAATGGTATTCCAATAATCATACAAAAGATGACAGCTGTAAAAATCATAGCAAGTGTTGTCATGGTTTCTTTCCATAGATCAACTAAGTCTATAGCGATTAAGCTTATAGCTGCAAAAAATGCAAATTTAACTCCGTTTGTTTTCCATGCAAAAAAAATAAATATTAAAATGACGATCGGAAATGGTATCCAATTAAATAGAGTATCTAATCCTTCGAGAGTAGCATCAATGGGTGCGGCTAACTTCTTAAAGAGCGGCCGTTGTGTAAACAGCCACTCTTTAATATTTCTTTCAATCCATTCTGCTATTGGAATGTAGATTTCGTAGTCAGAAGGTGCAAGTTTTAAGTTCACTGAACTTATAATTGCAACTTATTTAATCCAACTATCGAAAGTTTTTTGGTTCGCTTTAATCCAAGCGGCAGCATGCTTTTTAATTGCTCTTTCACTTTTCTCGCCCGCATTCATTTTCATGTTTTGAGCAGCAATATCAGCTAAAGGAATAGATGCTTTTTTAAGCATTTTCGCAATATCTTTATTTGCTTTAAGGAAATCAGCATTAGCAGCTGGTCGAATGTCGTCTGCACCAAAACCCATATTTATTTTTGATTTTGTTGCATTAGGAACGCTAACTTTTTTAGTTGCGCTGTAAGGAACTTCAATCCAAACAACGTCCTCTCCAAGTTTTAAAGCACCAACAGTCCAATTCGGAGTCCATGTATAAAATAATACAGGTTTTCCGTTTTTGTATTTAGCAACTACATCAGCCATTGAAGCAGAGTAGTCAGCTTTTACTGGATTAATAAAGTCGCCTAAACCAAGTTCAGCAAAATGTTTTGTAATTTGCTTTTCACAACCCCAACCTGGAGGGCAAGCAACCATGTCTGCTTTACCATCGCCATTAGAGTCCCATGCTTTAGCGTTAGCTTTAATGTCCATTACGCTTTTGATTCCATACTTATCAGCTGATTTTTTATCAACTAGATAGCCTTGTAATCCGCCTTTTTTCATCACATAACCAACGGCTTTAACTTTACCCTTTGATTCTTTGAGATAACCATCGTGAGTTCCAAACCAACCATTAACCCATAGGTCTAGATCTCCCGCTGCTGCGGCTACGTAAAATACTGAAGGTTTGATAGCTTTAGGTTCAGTTACTGTGTGTCCCATTGCTTCCAATGCTTGTTTGTATATTTCAGCTTGGAAATAACCAGTATCCCAGTTTGCTTTTGCCATTTTAACCTCAGCAGTATTAGCAGCGCTAGTGATAGTGATCGAAGTAAACAGAGCAACTATTAACTTAAATAGTCTCATTTTTCCCCCTTATTTGTTTAATTATTAATTAATAATTGTGAAAAGCTAACATGTATAAAACTTTAATGTAACCGCTATACAACTAAAAAGTGAAGTAAATTAGCCCTGTAAATGGGGCTTTTTTTCAAATTTTATTGTTTTAATTTACAATTTTTGCATAAACCAAAAAATTCTAAATTATATTTCTTATATTTCATCCCAGAATTATCTTGGAAATTACTCAAATATTTTGAAAGTTTAGTATTTTTTATTTCTTTAACATGTTCGCAATTATTACAAATAGAAAAAGCTGTTGCTTTTGAAATTTCACATTCAGAATTATTACAGGCTATAAAGGCATTTTTGCTCTCTATTTTATGTATTTTTCCTATTTTAATTAACTTTTCTAAAGCTCTATAAACCTGTAAAGGAGCCTTTATTCCTTTTTTTTGAACATCGTAGAGTATTGAGTAAGCCTTTAAAGGACCTTTTGCTTTCTCAATTAAATTAAGAACTATTTGTTGATTTTTCGAGAGATATTCTTGTTTTTGTGCCATTTGTTATTTTACCACTATCATCTTATTGTTTCAATTCAGATTTCTTTTTAAATTTTATTAATGACAATATAAATAAAAATAGTGCTGCTGTTATAATTGAGGGTCCTGAAGCCGAGTTAACTTTCAATGATGTGAATAAACCGACTAAAACAGATATCAATCCAAATGTTACTGAAAAAATAACCATCTGTTTAGGATTATTAGAAACATTCCTTGCAGTTGCGGCAGGAATTATAAGCATACCGGTTATCAAAAGCAGTCCTACAATTTTAATTGAAATGGCAATAAGAGCTGCAGTTAAAATTGTAAAAATTGCATTGAATTTATCAGGCTTCATACCCTCAGCTTCTGATAATTCATAATTTACAGTTGATGCAAATAATGGCTTCCAGATTAATTTTAGAATAATTAGTATTAAACCTCCACCTAGCCAAATAACTAATAGATCATTTTGATTTACAGCTAAAATATCCCCAAATAGCAAACCCATTACGTCAAATCTAATTGAAGTTAAAAAACCTATAACTACAAGTCCAACAGCTAATGAAGCGTGAGCTAATAGACCTAATAAAGCATCATTTGGTAATTTTGTTTTCTTTTGTAATTGTAATAATAAGATTGCTAAGACTGCAGAGATTATAAAAACTGAAAACGCGATATTTATTTCAAAAAATAAAGCCATGGTAACACCTAATAATGCTGAATGAGCCAATGTACCTGCAAAAAAAGATAATCTTCTCCAAACTACAAAACATCCGAGTGGTCCAGTTACAAGTGAAATACCTATACCCGCTATCAGTGCTCTAATAAAAAAATCATCAAACATAATTATTTTTTTGGATCAATTGATCCATCCGCTGAGTGTGAATGGTCATGTTCGTGTTCATATAAAGATAATATATTTGAAGCTCTGTCCCCGAATAATTCTTTATATTTTTCATCTTTGACAACTGTATGAGGTTTTCCTGAGCAACAAACATGTCCATTTAAACATATAACAAAGTCTGTTGCTGACATTACAACGTGAAGATCATGCGAAATTAAAAGAATTCCACAATTTAATTTGTCTGATATTTTTTTAATTAATTCATACAAGGCAATTTCACCTTTAAAATCAACACCTTGTACAGGTTCATCTAATACTAAAAGTTCAGGTTTTTTTGCAATAGCTCTTGCTATTAAAACTCTTTGAAATTCTCCACCAGATAAATTACTTAAGCTTTTATTTTTTAAATGATCAACCCCTGTTAAGTTTAAAGCAACGTTAATTTGATCATTTTTTAAATTTTCAGTTAAAGACATAAAATCAATTACTCTAATAGGAAGTGTCCAATCAACTGAAACTTTTTGTGGCACATAGCCTATTCTTTCAGTAAATCTTCTTACTCTACCTTCAATTTTTTTATAAATACCAAGGGCAATTTTTGCTGTAGTCGACTTGCCTGACCCATTTGGCCCAATTAAAGTTACTATTTCACCTTGTTTTATTTCTAATGAAACTTCTTTTATTAATGCTTTATCATTTAAGTAATAACTCGCATTTTCTACTTTTAAGAGAATTTTTTCATTTTTATTTTCCATAATAAAACCCTTGATTAACAAAATGTAATATTATAACAAACGTTATATTATAACAAATTAAGGAGCAACATGAAACGAACCCTATTTATTACATTATTTTTATCTATATTTTCTTTTAACAGCACAGTGTCTGCAGACGTTAAAGTAGTTACTTCGATTAAGCCAATACATTCTTTGGCTGCATACGTTATGGATGGTGTTGGAAAACCTAATGTAATAGTAGATGGTTATAATTCACCACACGGTTTTAGCTTAAAACCTTCGCATGCAAAAATGATAGAAAACGCTGATCTAATTATTTGGGTCGGTGAGGATTTAGAAGCGTTTCTAGAAAAACCGTTAGATTCAATTGCAAAAAAAGCAACAAAAGTTGAATTAATGGATTTAAAAGGAATTAAAAAATTAAAATTTAGAGAAAAGAATATATTCGAAGGTCACGATGATCACGGACATAAAAAAGATAAGCACGATGATCACGGACATAAAAAAGATAAACACGATGATCACGGACACGAAGGTCATGCTCATGGAGAACATGATCCGCATATTTGGTTAGACCCAATGAATGCAAGAGTGATTATAAAAGAAATTACAAATCAATTGGTTAAGCTTGACTCAACAAACGCTGCAAAATACAAAGCAAATTCTAAAGATGCTATTGCTGATATAGATGCATTAACAAAATCTATCAAAAAAGACTTAAATAAAAATTCAAGAGTTGTAGTATTTCATGATGCTTATCAATACTTTGAAAATAGATTTGGAATTAAAGTTTTAGGTGCATTAACTGTAAATACAGATGTATTACCTGGTGCTGAACAATTAGCTGAGATTAGAGAAGTTATTGAACATGAGAAAGTTAATTGTATTTTTTCAGAACCACAATTTAATCCATCAATTATAAAAACAATTGCAAAGGATACAAATATTAAAACTGGTGTGTTAGATCCTCTAGGAGCAACCCTAGACAAAGGTAAAGGCATGTATTCAGAATTACTGAAAAATATGTCTTCATCTTTTAAAGGATGTTAGATTAAACTTAAGAAATTTTTCTTACTAACAAGACAAATATAATAGAAGTTACGAACATAATTAATGCGTATGTTGCTGTCGGTATTAAAAAGGTTATATCACTAAATAATTGACTAGCTACAAATACAGCTAAAGTCCCATTTTGAAGTCCACACTCTAAAGAAATACATTTTCTTTGAGCAACACCACTTACTAAATATTTGGCAACATAATAACCAACTATCATCATAACAATATTTAGTACTAAAGTTATTGCTCCTGCTTGAGCTATATAACTCATTATATTTTCCCATTCTTCGACCCATATAGCTGCAAAAACAATAATAAATAAAATAATTGAAATTCTTTGAATCATTAGTGTTTTAGAGGTTATAAAATTTGTAGCAAGCTTTCTTATTACCATCCCTAAAAGAACCGGCAAAGTGACAACCAAAAACATTTTCATTGATATCCCAATCATGGATATCTCCTTAGAGATATTGCTAATTTCTAATAAATCAGCAGACAAAAAAACAATAAACGGAACAGAAATAATACTTATTAAACTTATAATTGCTGTTAAAGATACTGATAAGGCAACGTCACCGTTTGCAAATTTTGTTAAAACGTTTGATGTTACTCCACCGGGAGCAACAGCAATAATCATAACTCCCAAAGCAAGCTCCAAAGGAGTATTAAAAATTTTTATTAAAATAAATGCAATGATCGGGAGTAAGATAAGTTGACAAATTAAACCAACAATAAAATCCTTTGGCTGCTTTATAACTCTTAAAAAATCCTGGCCAGTTAATCCAAGACCAAGAGCCAGCATGATAAGCGCAAGAGCTATCGGTGCAATTTTAGTAACAACTTCCATTCTTTAGATAAGTTTTGATATTTGTATGGCGGTATCACACATTCTATTTGAAAAACCCCATTCGTTATCGTACCAAGATAAAACTCTACTAAACTTGCCTTTTATAACCTGGGTTTGCGTAACGTCAAAAATAGAACTGTGTGGATCGTGATTAAAATCCTTCGAGACTAAAGGTTTTTTATTAATACCAAGAATGCCTTTTAAACTGTTTTGAGATGCTTTTGACATCGCATCATTAATTGTATCTGTGGAAACTTCTTTTTTAGTAACAACTGTGAAATCAATTAGAGAAACATTGGGTGTTGGAACTCTAATAGCGGTTCCATCTAATTTTCCTTTGAGGCTTGGCAAAACCAAGCTTAGTGCTTTTGCAGCACCAGTCGAAGTTGGTATCATCGCTCCCTCTGTTGATCTTGCTCTTCTTAAATCTTTATGAAGTGTATCTAATAATTTTTGATCTCCCGTATAACTGTGTATTGTAGTCATATACCCATACTCTATCCCAAAATTATTTTCTAGCACCATGGCAACTGGTGCTAAGCAATTAGTAGTACACGATCCGTTTGAAATTATATTGTAATCTTTTTTTAAATCTTTGCTGTTAACACCTTGAACAATAGTAAAGTCAACTTCTTTTGCTGGAGCAGAAATAATCACTTTCTTAGCCCCACCTTTGATATGATTTTGTGCAGTTGTTTTATCTAAAAATCTACCCGTACATTCTAAAACTACATCAGCGCCTACTTTGCCCCAGGGAATCTTAGCTGGGTCTTTTTCAGCAAAAACTTTTATTTTTTGATTTGAAATTTCAAAACCATCTTTTGATGTTTTGACATCATGATTTAAAGTGCCATGGGTACTATCGTATTTTATTAAGTGTGCGTTTGTTTCAATTGAACCAAGATCATTTATAGCAACAACTTGAATTTTATCCTTATAATTTTCTAATAGGGCTCTTAGTATAAGTCTGCCAATTCTACCAAAGCCATTTATTCCGATTTTAACCATTAATTAAAAATATCTAAAGACTACCACGGCAAAAGCAACAGAAATAATTGTTGCTATCCACAAATAAGGTCCGATCAAACCTAGCCAGCCTAAGTGAATAAATGCACTGCTAAGTAAAGATATAAACAACCTGTCCCCTCTTGTTGTGTCTAATCCTAACGCACCTCTTCTCGGACTGCCCCCAGGAACTCTTTTTTCCCACATAACCATACCTGTTAAACAAAGGGCTATAAAAAGAAAAAAAGCTGCTGTTTGCCAAGTCCAAGCCATCCATGTAATAAATTCAAAATCAAGAAAACCTTTTTCCCTAGACTTTGACACGGAGTCCCAAGTTGCTAGTAGTAAAACTTTATCTGAAGGTGTGATAATCATACTCTACCTAAAGCAAATCCTTTCGCTATATAGTTTCTAACAAAATATATCACAATCGCACCAGGTATAATAGTTAGACTACCTGCTGCAGCCAATAAACCTAATTCATATCCCGATGTACTTACTGTTCTTGTCATTGTAGCTGCAATAGGTTTTGCTGCAACTGCTGTTAAAGTCTTGGCTAACAATAATTCAACCCATGAAAACATAAAGCAGAAGAACATTGTAATACCAATACCAGCAACAATTGTTGGAATGAAAATTTTAATGAAGAATCTCCAGAAAGAGTAACCATCAACATAAGCTGTCTCATCTAATTCTTTTGGAACAGCGGAGATAAACCCTTCTAAGATCCATACAGCCAAAGGAATATTAAATAAACAGTGCGATAAGGCAACAGCTATATGAGTGTCAAATAAATTTATTGAAGAATAAAATTGAAAGAAAGGTAAGGCAAAAACTGCTGGTGGTGCCATTCGGTTAGTTAAAAGCCAGAAAAACAAATGCTTATCTCCTAAGAATTTATATCTTGAGAAAGCATATGCGGCTGGTAAAGCAGCTGCTACCGATAAAACTGTGTTCATCAAAACATAATAAATTGAGTTTAGATAACCAGTATACCATGTCTTATCAGTGAAAATTGTAATATAATTTTCAAAAGTAAATTTTTGAGGCCATAAAGAATATGTATTTATAATTTCTGTAGTTGTTTTAAATGACATATTTAACAACCAATAAATAGGCAACATTAAAAAAATAATATAGATTGTAGGAACTAACCATTTAAATTTTTTCACGATTGTCCCTCGTTTCTCATCATTAAATTATAAAAAACCCAACATACTAAAAGAACTATGAAGAAATAGATTAAAGACATAGCTGCTGCGGGGCCCAAATCAAATTGACCTAGTGCCATCTTAACTAAATCAATTGATAAAAATGCTGTAGCATTCCCAGGTCCGCCACCTGTTAAAACAAAAGGCTCTGTATAGATCATAAAACTGTCCATAAATCTTAATAAGATTGCTATCGTTAAAACTTTTTTCATTTTTGGAAGCTCGATATGTCTAAAGACAGCCCATCTACTAGCTCCATCTATTTCAGCAGCTTGATAATATGGTGGTTGAATTGATCTTAAGCCTGCATATGAAAGTAAAACTACCAAAGAAGTCCAATGCCAGACATCCATTAAAACAGTTGTGAACCACGCATCGCCTATTTGTTGAGTGAAATTATAATCAAATCCCATTGCATTTAATGTATGACCCAAAAAACCAATTTGAGGTAAAGCAAATATATTCCACATTGCACCGACTACGTTCCATGGAATTAATAGAGGCATTGACATTAAAACTAAACAGATTGATACACCAATACCTTTTTTTGGCATCGTAAGAGCAATAGCAACACCAAGAGGGATTTGTATAAAAAGTATAATGCCAGTAAATAAAAATTGTCTTCCCAGAGCTGCGTGAAATCTTTCAGATCTAAGAATTTGTTTAAACCATCTAGTTCCTTCCCAAGTAAAAACATTGTTACCAAAAGTTTCTTGAAACGCATAATTAACCACTGTCATTAGAGGGACTACAGCATTAAAAGCTACCAGTATAAAAACTGGTATTACAAACAACCAGGCTTTTTGATTTAATGTTTTGTTCATTCTATTATCCAGCTATCTCCATAAGCATAAGTAAATTTTTTATCAAAAGTTAAGTGGGCACTTCCACTTGGAATATCATGTGATGAATGGGTAAGAACTTTGATTTTTCCACTTTTACATTCAGTATCAATAATCTTATGTCTTCCAGTATTATTTACTTTTAAAATCTTTACAGGTATTCCGTCTTTACTAAAAGATACAAATTCTGGTCTAATACCTATTTCTGTTTTTGTGAAACCATTTTTTTTAATTAGCGATCCAGTTTCAATTTTAATTCCATCAATTACTGCGATACCATTATTTAATTTACACGGAATAATATTCATGCCTGGTGAACCTATAAAATGTCCAACAAAAGTATGCTTTGGCTTTTCAAACAATTCGACAGGAGTTCCTGTTTGAACAATCTGACCTTCGTGCATTACGACAACTTGATCAGCAAACGTAAGAGCTTCGGTTTGATCGTGAGTTACATAAATCATTGTTCTATTAATTTTTTGATGAAGTTCCTTGAGTTTTGAACGAAGTATCCATTTTAAATGCGGATCAATAACTGTTAACGGTTCATCAAACATAATTACATGTACATTTGCTCTTACTAAGCCTCTTCCTAACGAAATTTTTTGTTTTCCATCCGCGGTTAAGCCTGAAGCTCTATTGTTAAGAGTGCTAGTGAGCTCCAACATTTCAGCTATTTCTTTTACTCTTGAGTCAATTTCTCCATCTGACATTCCCCTATTTTTTAATGGAAAAGCTAGGTTGTCATAAACAGTCATAGTGTCGTAAATTACTGGAAATTGAAATATTTGTGCGATATTTCTTTCAACAGGAGATAAAGAAGTTATATCTTTACCATCAAATAAAATTTTACCTTTGGTTGGGTTTAGAAGACCAGAAATTATATTTAATAATGTAGTCTTTCCACAGCCTGATGGACCGAGCAATGCGTAAGCACCGCCATCTTTCCAATCAAGATCTATATTTCTAAGGGCCCAGTCCGAGTCAGAATTTTGTTTATTAAGGTAACTATGACTTAGGTTTTCTAAAGTTATTTTAGACATGTTTCACCAAATTATTACTTTCATCAAAATATAAAAATTCGTCTATATTCATATATAATTTTGCATCCTGTCCCACATTCATTTGATGAGTCCCATTTGATAAGGAAACCCAATCTAAATTTGCATTTCTAAAATGAATTAAACTCTCTGAACCGCTAAGTTCTGATATTAAAATTTTACCTTTAATTTCTACTGAGTTATTTCCCTCTTTATAAGTTGTGATGTTGTGTGGTCTTATACCAACTTTATATTTGCCATCTTTTAAGTTTATGTTTTTTGCATTCCATCTCACTGAATCTTTTAATAGCGTAAAACTATCTCCAACTTTATTAACTTCGGAAATATTTATTGGAGGGTCACTAAAAACCTTTGCTGAGATTAAATTTTTTGGCTTATTATAAACTTCAATGGTTTTCCCATACTGTATAACTTTGCCTTCCATAAGTGTCGCTGTATTTCCCCCTATTAGCAGCGCATCCGATGGTTCTGTTGTAGCATAAACAACAATACAGTCCCTATTTTCAAAAAGTTTGGGTAATTCTTCTCTGAGTTCTTCTCTTAATTTGAAATCTAGATTTGCGAGAGGTTCATCCAATAGTATTAAACCTGAGTCTTTAACCAGAGCTCTTGCCAAAGCTGTTCTTTGTTGTTGACCGCCTGATAATTCGTTGGGTTTTTTATCAAGCATTCCTGATAACTTTAAGAGTTCTGCTATTTCCCCAACTCTTTTTGTAATCTCTTTATTATTAATACCTGTGATTTTTAGAGGTGAAGCTATGTTCTCAAATACCGTAAAGTTTGGATAATTAATGAATTGTTGATATACCATAGAAACGTTTCTTTTTTGAACCGCCTGACCAGTAACATCTTTACCATTGAACCATATTTCTCCACTAGTTGGTTTGTCTAATCCAGCCATTATTTGCATTAAAGTAGTTTTTCCAGCTAATGTGGATCCTAGTAAAATATTAATTGTATTTTTTTTAAAAACTAAATCTGTCCTATAAATATGAGTGTCTTGTCCAATTTTTTTTTCAACTCTTTTAAGTTCTAAACTCATAAAAAATTTATCTTAATTTAAAAAATTTAACTTATTTAAAAAGGGGGCGATAAACGCCCCCTTAAATAATTTAGATTAATGGTTCTTTACTTCCACGCATCTTTGTATGCAACAGTCTTACCTTGTGGTTTTTCATCACGTTTCGCTTTCGGCGATCCTTTTTTGTTTAACCACTTACTTGCGTCAGACAATTTGTTTAATCTTGGACCACATCCACCATATGTATTATTAGCTTTATCAGCTGCTTCCATACGTGACATTACAAGATCCATTTCTTCTGCAAGTCTATCCATAGCTTGTTGAGGCGAGAACGCACCAGAGTTTACATCTCCAATTTGTTGCCACCATATTTGTGCAAGTTTTGGATAATCTGGAACATTGATTCCAGTTGGTGACCATAATACTCGGTTTTTTGATCTGTAGAATTCTACAAGTCCACCAAGTTTTGGAGCTCTCTCTGTAAAAGATTTATGGTTGATATCACTATCTCTAATGATAGTTAAACCAACGTGACTTTTTTTAAGAGATACAGTTTTTGACACTGTAAACTGAGCGTATAACCATGCTGCTTTTCTTCTGTCAACTGGTGTAGACTTAAATAAAGTCCATGATCCAGCATCTTGATATCCAAGCTTCATACCTTCATCCCAGTAAGGACCTTTTGGTGAAGGACCCATTCTCCATAATGGAGTACCGTTATCATCAACAGTTTTGTTACCTGCACTTTTTGGTGCAACCATTGATGCTGTAAATGCTGTATACCAGAAAATTTGCTGTGCAACGTTTCCTGATGATAGCGCTGGTAATGACTGGTAAAAGTCCATGGCAGCTGCGCCTGGAGGAGCATATTGTCTTAACCACTCATCCCATTTTCTAATAGCGTAAACTGCAGCTGGACCGTTAGCTGCACCACCTCTTTTAACTGATGCACCTACTGGGTTACAAGAACCTTTTTCCATTCTTATTCCCCATTCGTCAACTGGTACACCATTTGGTTTACCAACTGAACCTGCTCCAGCCATTGATAACCACGCATCAGTCATTCTCCAACCTAAGTCTGGAGCTCTTTTGCCGTAGTCCATGTGACCATATACTCTCACACCGTCGATATTTTTAACATCATTTGTAAAGAAATTGGCAATATCTTCATAAGCAGACCAGTTAACTGGCACACCTAAGTTATAACCATATTTAGCTTTAAACTTTTTCTTTAAATCAGGTCTATCAAACCAATCTTTTCTAAACCAATAAAGATTTGCGAATTGTTGGTCTGGTAGCTGATACAATTTACCATCCGGACCTGTTGTAAATGATTTACCAATAAAATCATTTATATCGAGAGTTGGTAAAGTAACATCCTTACCTTCTCCAGCCATCCAGTCTGTTAAATTAACCGCAAGCTGAAGTCTTGAATGTGTTCCAATCAAATCAGAATCGTTGATGTAAGCATCATACAAGTTTCTTCCAGTTTGCATTTGTGTTTGAACTGCCTGTACTACCTCTCCTTCTCCAAGCAATTGGTGATTTACTTTAATACCAGTAATTTCCTCAAATGCTTTTGTAAGAGTTTTTGACTCGTAAGTATGAGTTGGAATAGTTTCAGATAGAACATTTATTTCCATTCCTTTAAAAGGCGCTGCAGCCTTTTGAAACCATTGTAGTTCTTTAACTCTTTCTTTTTCAGAAAGTGTTGAAAGACTAAACTCACCTTTCGCGTACTTACTAATTGCATCGGCAAAAGCTGACGAAAAGAGTAAAGAGAAAGTAACAGCAACAGTTAAGATCGATCTTAATGTTTTTAACATTTATTCCCCCGTTGTTGTTGTTGTTTAAACGTTATAGATTAAATCGAATTGCAGCTTTTCTGTCAAAAACTAATTTATAAAATTTTTTTCAATCAATAATTGAATTATGTTATTAAAGTTCTTTTAATTGCAGTATTCCAGCCTTTTATAACCTTTTTTCGAAACTTGATATTGACTTTTGGAGTAAATTTTTTATCTAATCTCCATTGTTTTGAAATTTCCTTGGTAGATTTATAGACACCAATTTTTAGTCCAGCCATAAAAGCTGCACCTAAGGCAGTAGTTTCATGAACTTTTGGTCTTAAAACCTTTACGTCAATTATATCAGATAGGTATTGTGAAAACCAATTATTCATCACCATTCCACCATCAACTTTAACGAGTTTTGGTCTTAAACCGTCATGCCTCATTGCTTCAAATAAATCATAAGTTTGATAAGCTACTGACTCAATAATTGCTCTTACAATTTCTTTAGGTCCTGTATCTCTTGTAATGCCACTTAATACTCCTCTAGCATTTGCGTTCCAATATGGCGCTCCAATTCCAGTAAACGCTGGGACCAAGTATATACCAGCATTATTTTTTAAAGATTTGACTATTTTTTCCGTATCTGAAGCTTTTTTTACAAATTTCATTCTGTCTCTAATCCACTGAACTCCGGCACCGGCAATAAAAATTGATCCCTCAAGAGCATACGTTGTTTTTCCGTTTATTCTATAACCAATTGTGGTTAATAATCTGTTTTTTGAATAAATTTTTCTTGTTCCAGTGTTTAATAATATAAATGCGCCTGTACCATAGGTACTTTTTAAAGATCCTGGTTCGAAACAACATTGGCCTATTGTTGCAGATTGTTGATCACCAACCACACCTCGTATTGGTATTGATTTTCCAGTTATAGATGGATCTGTCTCGCCATAATTATCTGCACAATCTTTTACCTCCGGTAAAATATGTTTTTTTATCTTCAAAATTTTTAATATGGTATCGTCCCATTTGTTTGAAGAAATATTATAAATCATTGTCCTACTTGCATTAGTAGCATCTGTTGCATGAACTTTTCCTTTAGTAAGTCTCCAAATTAGAAAGCTATCTATAGTCCCAAAAAGAAGCTGCTTTTTAGACATTAATTTTCTAGCCAAAGGTACGTTGTCTAGTATCCATTTGATCTTTGTCCCTGAGAAATAAGAGTCTATTAATAATCCTGTTCTATTAAAAATGAGAGTTTCCTTATTTTGTTTTCTTAATTTTTTACAAAACTCTTCTTGTCTTCTATCTTGCCAAACAATAGCTTTGTAAATTGCTTTGCCAGTTTTTCTGTTCCATAGGACTGTGGTCTCCCTTTGGTTTGTTATTCCTATTGCTAAAATATTACCTTTAATTTTTTTCGATTTATTAATTACATCTTTTAGAGTTTTTTTTGTTGTTGACCAGATTTCTTCTGGGTCATGTTCAACCCAACCACTTTTAGGGAAATATTGTTTAAATTCTTTTTGTGAAGAGTAGATTGGTTTACCCTTTAGATTAAAAAGTATAGAACGGCTTGACGTTGTCCCCTGATCGATTGATACAATGAATTTTGGCATTAATTAAAGTGTTCCCATTTAATAATTAGTTTTTTGTTATATAAAATAGCATTAATCATAGCTATCATTAAAGGAAGTTTTTTTTCATCAAAATCTTTTTTTACTTTATTACCAATTTCAAAAATTAATTCAGCACCTTCAACAGTTGTCTTGGACATTTTTGTTCTTTTTGCTTCTGAATAATTAATACCACTACCAATTAGTTCCCCCATTTTACTATTTCTTCCGCCGGCTGCGCTAACATATAAATCACCAAGTCCAGCTAAACCTTTTACTGTCTCTTTTTTTCCTTTTAAATATTTTACGAAGACCTCCATTTCATAAATTGACTGTTTTACTAAGGCTGCAGATGTATTTAAATATAGATTACCGTTTAATTCTGATGAATTAATTCCAGGAGCAGCCCCTATTATCATAGAGAATATATTTTTAATTGCAGCACAAACTTCAACACCATTTATATCCGAAGATTTTGAAATATGATAATAATCAGTCGAAAGTAACTTACTTAAATATTCTGCTGTTTTTAATTTTTTGTTCGCGATTACAACTCCACTATGAACTCTATTGGCCAAACCTGTTGCTAAACAAGGACCTCCGACAGCTGAGATGTTTATATTTTTAATTCCTTTTGTTTTTAAAAAACGTTCTAACTTATCAACCAATAATTCATATTTTTGTTTATTAATACTTAAACCTTTTGTAAGCATAAGTAGGTAGGGCAATTTACCATTAACAGAGATTTTTTTAAGCTCATTAGCAACCCATTCAACACCTTTTGAACTTACACCAATTACAACTAAGTCTGGTTTAATTTTAAAAACTTTTTCTAAATCTTCATATTTATAAAATTTAATTGAATTAATTATATTTAAATTTAGACCGGGATGAAAACTTGTTTTATTAATTTCATCTATGGCTTTATTTTCTAGGTGCGTACCAATTATATTTACGTCGTGTTTATTATCAACACATGGATAAGCGAAAGCTGTACCCATAGATCCTGCACCTATAATAATTATTTTTGCCATAATTTAATCTTTAAAAAAAACTTTACGAATTAGTATTAAAATCGCAAGTAATTCAACTTTTGCAACAACCATAAATATAATAAGTGAAATTTTCGAAAAAGTGAACAATTCTCCAAATCTGATATCCTGCATTCCATATATATCAGATGTTACAGTATTTGTGAGTGTTAAAATTGATAATTTAAATGAATTTTCAAAATTAAGAAAATCGACAAGCATAATACTACTTAAGATAAAAAGACTTAGAAAAAATAAAATAAATATTAGAAAAGATATTTTGACATTTTCTGAATTTATTTTGTAATCTGAGAATAAAATTTTATTATTTATTACTAAATTTGGTTTAACAAGCCTATAAATCTCTATAAAAAAAGATTTTATTAGAATATAAATTCTTAAAAATTTAAGTCCAGATGTTACTGACAACACTGATCCACCGAATAATGTTAATATTAAAAAATACAAAGCAAAATTTTGTGGGACAGCTTCCGTACTTATTCCAGAATTACCTATACTACTTAAAACATTCAAAAAAACTGATGTAAGATTAAAATCACTCAAGAAATAGAATATTATTGAGAAAGAAAATATTAAAATTAATAAAAATAAATCTTCAATATGTTTATTTAAATTATATCTTTCAAATAAAAGATTGTATAAGAAGTAAAAATTTAACATTGATATTAGAAAAGCAATGCATAAAAATAATGATTGAAAATTATTTCTGATAATATCATTTAAAGATTCGGTAGGCAAAAAACCTCCAGATGAAATTACTGTCATTGCTAAATTTAAACTATCGAAAAGTCGTATACCAGATATTAAAAAAATTGAAAAAATTAATGATGTCAACGATAAATAAATCAGAAAAATTCTATTCGTTACATTTAATAAATTAGATGAAAAATTAATTTTTTTTTCTAAATTAAAAGATAGATCAACCATTTTGAAATTAATTTGTTTATTTGAAAAAATTAGGACAAGAAATATTAAAAAATAAAAACCTCCAAGCCATTGTGAAGATGATCTCCATAAAATCAATGGGGAATCTATATTTGTAATATTTTCAAAAGTTGTAAAACCTGTTCCTGTTAATCCTGAAATTGACTCAAAATAAGCATTTATAAAAGATATTTGGTAACCACCAAAATAGAATGGTATCAGTATAAAAAAAGATGTTAAAAAATAAATTAAAAAAATAAGAAAAAGTTGATCATAAATATTTATATTTTCTTTTTCTTTTTTTCCAAAATAAAAGAAAGATAAACCTAAAAACAAAGATAGAAATAATGTAAACGAATAAGAATTTATATTGTTTAAATAATTAAAGTAAAATGAATAAAAAATGTTTATTAGTGATAATAAACTGATTGGAAAAAATGACAAACCTAAATAATATAAACTGGGTTTTATTTTCATTTTTAGGAAGTTATTCTAAAAATATCCTCAACTTCTTTTAGTTGCTCCCTTTTTGATAGAATAACTACAATATCCTCTTTTTCAAAAATAAAATTTGATTTAGGCATCATTACTTTATTTTTTCTAACAATTGCTCCTACCCTAACCTCTTCCGGTAAGTTTGAATCTTTTATTGCTTTGTTTACTAAGTCTGAGGTTTCTAAAATCTTTGCCTCTAAAAATTCATACTGACCATCTAAAAGTGAATAAACTGTGTCTATAGTGCCCATATGGACATGTTTCATGATTGTTGAAACAGTTGCCATTCTTGGATCAACCAGATCATCAATTTTTAAAGATTCTTGTAATAGATTATAATTTTGTTTGTTTATAATTGCGATTGTCCTTTTAGATGGTTTGTATTTTTCAGCTAAAACGCATGACATAATATTATCTTCATCATCATCTGTTAATGCGAAAACAGTTTCTATTTCTTCAATATTTGACTCTTTAAGAATCTTTTCATCTAAGGGGTCACCGCAAATTACAATTGAGGATGAAAGTTCGCTAGCTAATTGTTCTGCTCTTATTTTATCTTTTTCTATTATTTTAACTCTTAAGCCCTCTGTTGACTCTAAAAGTTTTGCAAGATGTAAACCTATATTACCACCACCTATAATTAAAATTTTTTGAGCAACTTTTTCGTCATGACCAAAAACTGATAAAAGTTTGTTAATTTGATCTGTACTTACAACTACATACACCTTATCACCGACTTTCATCTGATCATTTTTTTTAAAAAAAACAAAAGACTCTTTTCTTTCAGCTCCAAATACGTATGCTTTAAATTCAGGAAATTTCTTTGTTAAATCTTTTAAAGGAATATTCGCAATAGGGCATTTTTTTTCAATTAAAATTTCTAAAAGCTTTACTTTATCTTTGACAAAAGGGACATTATCTAAAGCACCAGGTGCTTCGAGCTTTCTGTATAAAGACTTTGCAACTTCACGCTCAGGAGAGATAATTACATCAATTGGAATGTTTGACTTGCTGTATAATTTGCTCCATTTACCCTCCAAAAATTCTTGAGATCTTATTCTAGCTATCTTTTTCGAAATATTGAAGAGTGAGCTTGCTATTTGACATACAATCATATTGATCTCATCATTTTTTGTTACTGCGATAATCATATCCGTATCTTTAGCTCCAGCATTTTCTAAAACCGAAGGTAAAGTCGCTCTACCTACTATCCCTTTTACATCCTGCGTTTCATTAATTTTTTTTATATCTTCAGAAGATTGGTCAATGACAGTTACAGAATGACCTTGGGCTTGTAATTGTTTACTTATTGAAAAACCGACCATGCCGGCACCACATATTATAATATTCATGATTAGTTAATACCTTTTATACCTAAAGATTTTAATTTTCTATGAAGGGCTGATCGCTCCATACCAATGAATTCTGCTGTTTTTGAAACATTACCTTTATTCTTTTTAAGTTGGTTAAGTAAGTAATTTTTTTCAAAATTTTCTCTAGCTTGTTTTAACGGATAGGATAAAGAAACAGCGGTTTCTTGAAAATTATCATCAGAATTTTTACTCAGTATTTCATGCAAAAATCTGCCAATATTTGATTTGTTCTCATTTTGTGAAAGTATTGAGATTCTTTCAACTAAATTTCTTAACTCTCTGACATTACCAGGCCATTTGTATGAATAAAGTAGATCATCATCTGTATTAATTTCAATTTCAGGAATTCCATTAATTTCTGATATTTTTTTTTGAAAATATTTTATTAATAAAGGTATATCTTCAAGTCTTGAACTTAACTTTGGTATTTCGATTGGCACAACATTAAGTCTATGATAAAGATCTTCACGAAAATTTCCCATAAGAATTTCACTTTTTAAATCTTTTGATGTTGAGGATATTATTCTGATGTTTACGTGAATATCTTTATTACCATTCGCTCTTCTAAATTTTTGATCAATTAAAACTCTTAAAATTTTTGCTTGGGTATCCAGAGGGATTTCTGATACTTCATCTATTAGTAGAGTTCCATTTTTTGCTTTTTCTAAAAAACCGTAACTAACTGAACCGTCTTTACTCTCTGTTCCAAAAAGTTCATGTTCATAGTTATCTGATTGTAATAATGCACCATTTAAAACAACAAAAGGATCTTTGGAACGTGGTGAATTTTTGTGAATTTTCCTAGCGATCAATTCTTTTCCTGATCCGGTTGGACCATAAATCATAATTCTACTATCAGTAGTCGATAATTTATATATCATTTTTTTAATTTTGGAAATTTGGTTACTTTGACCAATTAAATCAAAAGAATGAAAAAGCTTATTTTCTAACTGAGTATTTTCTTTTTTTAAATTTATGTTCTCAAGAGCTCTATTTACAAAATTTAAAAGTTGTTCTGCTGAAAAAGGTTTGGTGATAAATGTGTACGCCCCAAGTTTAAGTGCTTCCACAGCCATTTCTACATTGGCGTGTCCTGAAATTACAATAACCGGAACCTGATCACTCATTGACTTTATTTTTTTTAGCAGATCGATTCCATCTTTATCGCCCTTATCTAGTTTTACATCAATAATTGCTAAATCAGGTAATTTTTTATCTATTTCTAAAACTGCCTGTTCAAAATTCGCAGCTTCGCGAATATCGTAATTTTTATCTTTAAGAATATTTGAGACTAAATTCCTAATATCAAAATTATCATCTATTATAAGTACTTCTTGTTTCATTAATTTTTTGGTAAATAAATATCTATTTCAGCCCCATTTGGATTTTTAATAAATTGGACAGTGCCTTTGTGTTCATTAATAATTTTCGAAACAATCGGTAATCCTAATCCTGTTCCATCTTGTTTAGTAGTAAAATAAGGTTTTAATATATCACTTGTATTTTCAAAACCAGATCCATTATCTAGCATTTTGATCACTATATATTCATTATTTGTGAATATTTCCAGAGAAATTTTTCCAAGTAAATTGGTATTTTTTCTTTTCTTTTCATCAATTGCCTCAATAGAATTTTTTATTAAATTTATAAAAGCCCTATATAATTGTTCACTATCACCTTTTATTATAAATTTTTTATTGGAATTAAATTTCAATTTTAAATCTAGGTTCTTTTGTGACATTTTATAAAATTCAATTGACCGATTTATGACTTCAATAAGATTGGTTTTTTTAAATATAGGTGAAGGCATTCTTGCAAAACTAGAAAATTCATCTACCAATTTTTTTATATCAATAATCTGTCTATTTATAGTTTCTAGATATTTTGTAAACTCACTTTTTTCATCTTTCAATTTTTCCGCATATTTTTCTCTTAATCTATCAATCGAAAGTTGGATAGGTGTTAAAGGATTTTTTATTTCATGAGCTAATTTTCTAGCTACAGTTTCCCATGCCGAAAATCTTTCAGCTACTAGTAATTTTTCTTGTTGTGTTTTTAATCTATCAATCATATTATTAAAATTTTTATTTAATGTCATTATTTCCTCGTCTGACTCCAATAATTCAGGGACCTTGCTATCTAATTTACCTGAACTTATATTTTCCGAAGCTGATATTAAATTTATTATTGGTTTGGTTAATCTTCCCGCAAAAGTTATTGCTAATACGATTGTTAAAAAAAGTAACATTGAAATTACAATTACATAAATTATAGCAAATGTTATTTTTATACCTGTTCTATTATTTTCAACAGTATAATAAAAATTAACAGCTTGTTCGGTAGCATCTAAATAGTTCAATAATTGAGGTTGAACTTTTTTAGCAATGTATAAGTATGTATCAATATAATTATTCAATTTAATCATAAAGGCAGTTTTTTTTTCCTCGGATCGATCTATTGATACTGGTTTTCCCTCAAGGGCTTCATTAAAATATTCATCAGACGGAATTTTAAATTCACTATCTGGACTGTTAACCTCTTTTAATAAAACTGATCCTGAGCTATCTACAAGATAGATTTCGTCAATTTTTCTTAATAATCTTTGTGTTCTTACAAATTGTTTAAATTGTGATGGATTAGAAAAATATACATTGTAATATTTATTTAAATCTAAGCTAATTAAGAAAATATCTGCTTCAACGGATCTTTTTGATTCTTCTATATAGTTTTTTGCTACCTCATAAGAATTATTTACAGCAGTTGTTATTTTTTTATCAAAGTATTTTTGTAAAGCTACATTAAATAAAATTAATGAAAATATGGCTACAATTAAAGAGGGTATAAAAGCAAATAAGGAGAACTGCATGACATAATTGAGACTTGTTTTTGAACCCGATCTTTTGTTTAGATATTGGGTAAATAGCTTTGATGTTTCTTTAATTAAAAGGATTAAAAAAATAATTAATAGTAAAGTATCTAAAATTAATAAATATTGAAGATTATTTTCATTTAAAAAAATAAAATTTCGATTTATAAAAGTTATAAAAGTAAAAACACCTAATAAAAGGCATATAAAAGATACGGTAAAAAACCACTTGAAGTTTTTGATAGTTTTTATCATTTTAAATATTTTACTAACTTACATAAATATGAGGTAAATTAATATAATGAGTTTTTGCTTAGTTTTACTTGCAGCAGGTAATAGCGAGAGGTTTAAATCACAAATCCCAAAACCTTTTGTTAAAATAGGTGAAAAAACACTTTTAGATCACTCTTTGATTAAGTTGTCACAGATTAAGGAAATAAAAAAAAATAATACTTGTTTTAAATAAAAAACACAAAAGGTTTTCGAAGAAAATTAAGTTTAAAAATCTAATTAAAATAAATGGAGGAAATACAAGGCAAGAGTCTACGCTTAGGGCTTTAAATTATATTAAGGTCAATAATATTTTATGCAGAAATGTTCTTATACATGACTCTGCAAGACCAAATTTTTCTATAAGTCTAATAAGAAAAATTATTAAAAAATCAAAAAAAAATATTGTTATACCAAGAATACCTATTGATGACGCATTAAAAAAAAATATAGATAAAAATCAAATTATAAACCTCCCCAGAGAAAGTTTTTTTTTAACACAAACACCTCAGTCTTTTCCTTTTAAGGAAATATTCTTGCTTCATTCAAAAAATAAAATTTTTTACAAGGATGATGATCTTTCACTTTTAAGAACTTTTAAAAAAGTAAAATATATAAATGGTGAAAAAAATAATTTTAAAATAACATATAAGCATGATCTTGAAATGCTAAAGAATTATATTAATAAAAAAATAAGAATGGGTATTGGTTTTGATGTTCATAGACTTGTCCCAAACAGAAAACTTTATTTAGGTGGATTAAAAATTAAATCTAAACTTGGCACTTTAGGACATTCAGATGGAGATCCAATCCTTCATGCAATAACAGATGCAATTTTAGGTGCATGTGGACTTGGAGATATTGGACAAAAATTTTCTGACAAAAATATTAAATTTAAAAATATAAGATCAACTATTTTATTAAAAGACGTTGTAAAACAGTCGAGATCAATTGGATATTTTATTAATAATTTAGACATTAATGTAATAGCCCAATACCCAAAAATTAAAAAATTCAAAAGTAAAATGATTCTCAATATTTCTAAATTATGTAAAATTTCAAAAGATAAAATAAATATTAAAGGTAAAACAACTGAAAAACTTGGGGTAATAGGTAAAGAAAAAGCTATTGCATCAGAAGTTATAGTATCAATGATAAAATATGGTTGAAAAATTTAATTATTATTTAATTACTCTTTTCACATTTGGGAATTTAACTGAAAAGCATAAAGGAACATGGGCTTCTCTTTTAACGACATTTTTTCTGTTTTCCTTAATTTATTTTTTTAATGTACCTATTTTAATTATAACAATAACTTTATTAATTATTTTTGTTTACTCTTTTTTTGCAATTAAATCTTGTTTAGTAAAATTTGAAAATGATGACCCACAAGAGATTGTTATAGATGAATTTATTGGTCAATCCATACCTATTATTTTATATGAAATTTTTCACACTGATAGATCTAATACATTAACTGAAAACTTACAAAATTACTTTTGGTTTTTCTTGCTCTTTAGATTGTTTGATGGTTTAAAACCTTTTCCAATCGATTACATAGATAAAAAATTTAAAAATGAATTTGGTATAATGTTTGACGATATTTTGGCAGGTATTTATGTGGTATTATGCTTAGTATTATTTATGGTTGGAAAATCATATTATTTTTAATGAAAAAATTAAGTAAAAAAATAATAACTCTTTTAATTAGAAAAAAACTTAAATTGTCAGTTGCAGAGTCTTGTACTGGTGGATTGCTTTCAAATACGATTACTTCGATTAGTGGATCTTCAAAAGTATTTTCTATGGGTTTAATTACTTATTCAAACCGATCTAAATTTAAGATTTTAAAAGTTCCAAAAAATATAATTAGTGATTTTGGCGCTGTTAGTGCAAAGTGCTGTCTTTCAATGTTAAGTGGATTAAACAAGTTAAGCAATTCTAATATTACAGTATCAATTACAGGTATAGCTGGGCCAAAAGGTGGTACAAGGATAAAACCAGTTGGTTTAGTTTATATTGGTGTCAAAAGAGGTAAAAAAACTTATATTAAAGAGTATTTTTTTAAAAATAAAGGACGAGCAAAAATACAAAGATCAGCTGTAAATAAATCTTTGCAATTAATTTTAGGTGTTCTTAAATAAACTAATAGCTCTTTTTTCAAAAGCATCTGCGATATTTCTTAATCCCTGATCGAATGATTTTTTCATTATCATATTATAAAAAATATTTTTTAATTCAAAGTCGATTTTAAAACTTACCTCGCTTTGATTATTTACTTCGCGAATTTCCCATTCATTCTGTAAATAACTTAAAGGACCTCCAATATTGCTTACAATTATTTTGTCCTTTGCTTTATAGTATGTAACATGGCTTTTATAAGTTTGATTTAAAAATTTTTTTCCCACAGTTAAATCTGCTTCAATTTCCAACATATCAGACATATCTTTTTTTTGGTGTATTTTTCCTTCTAAACACCATGGAACAAATTCGGGATATTTTTCAATATCTAAAATCATTCCAATGAGATCTTTTTTTTTACAAGGTATAATTTTTTTTATTGAAGCACTTGGCATTTTATTTGTTCGTCTCTCGCACTTTTTAATTTTTTAAAATCTTCGTCTGCATGATAAGAAGATCTTGTTAAAGGAGATGACGCAACTAATAAAAAACCTTTGGATAAAGCAATATTTTTTAATTCGACAAATTCGTGGGGTTTATAATATCTTTGAAGTGGATGATGTTTTGGTGAGGGTTGAAGATACTGTCCAATTGTTAAAAAATCTACATTTGCAGATCTTAAATCATCCATAACTTGTAAAATCTCATTTTTACTTTCCCCTAGACCAACCATTAAACCTGACTTTGTAAAAGTACTTGGTTTAATTTTTTTTGCTGATTCTAATAGTTGTATAGATGAAAAATATCGTGATCCTGGTCTAACTGTTAGATAAAGGCTGGGGACTGTTTCGATATTATGATTAAAAACATCTGGTGATGCTTCTAAAACTTTTTTATACGAGTCACCTTTTCTTAAGAAATCTGGTGTTAAAACCTCTATTGTTGTATTAGGATTATTTTTTTTAGTTTGTAAAATTACATCTTTGAAATGATTTGCCCCACCATCAATGAGATCGTCTCTATCTACTGAGGTGATAACAACGTGATTTAGATTTAATTCTTTTACGGCCTTAGAGATTTTAAATGGTTCAAATGGATCAAGCTTATCTGGTTTTCCGGTTTTAACATCACAAAATGCACATCCACGAGTACACGTGTCACCCATTATCATGAATGTAGCGTGCTTCTTACTCCAACATTCAGTTATATTTGGACAATTTGCTTCTTGGCAAACAGTATGCAAATCATTTTTATTTACTATCTCTTTTGTTTTAAAGAAAACTTGCGTATCAATTATTTTAGATCTTATCCATTCTGGTTTTTTTTTGATTGGATTTATGGGTTTTTTAATTTTTTCTGGATGTCTAACTTTAGTCATTTAACCTTATCACTTTCTCACCTGATTTTCCAAATTTAAGTTTTTCTCTTAATAATGTGTCCATATAGTCTGCGTTGATATTTTCAGATAAAAGATAGTTTTTATGTTCAATAATTTTTAATCTATCTTGAAGATTTTTTTCTTCTTTT
>CACHWO010000003.1 GCA_902583685.1 uncultured Pelagibacteraceae bacterium | reverse complement strand
TAAAGAAATAAGTAATTTTATTAAAAAAAAAAATTTTTCACCTAAAATAGAAATAGTTATTGAAAAAAAAAAAATTCTTAATACTGGTGGCGGAATTTTAAATGCATCAAAAAAATTTAAAAACAAATCATTTTTAGTTTTAAACCCTGATACTCTTTGGGGAAAAAACTATAAAAAGGATTTTAAAAATCTAGAGAATGAGTATTTTAAAAGTAAAAAATCCACAATGTTATTGGTAAAAAAAATTAAAAGTTTTGATCGTTCATTTAAAGGAGATTTTAATATTAATTTTAAAAAAATAGTATTAAGAGAAAAAAAAAATAGTTATATTTTTACCGGTGCACAAATTCTTAACAAAAATATATTCAAAAACATGAGAACAGCCCCATTTCCAATAAATATTGTTTGGAATCAACTAATTAAAAAGGAACAGCTGACAGGTGTGATAAGTAAACAAAAATTTTTTCATATCAACACATATAAGATATATAAAAAATTAAGCAAAAAAATTATTTATTAAATATTATTTCTTTTTGTCTACTTTCATCTAAATACTTTGCATCCTTAAAATTACCAGTATCATCAAATTCAATTACTAGAGGATTTCCAGTAGGTATTTCGAGTAAATTAATATTTTCATCTGAAATATTAAAAATTTTTTTCCCCAGAGCCCTTATTGTATTTCCATGTGCAGAAAGAATTATATTCTTTCTTTGTTTTATTTGATTAAGCATATTTTTTTCAAAGTAAGGTACAACACGTTCATAAGTATCTTTTAGTGACTCACTACTAGGTATATTTTTTAAATCTTTATACAATTTGTCCTGATGTGAACTATATTTAGAATCTTTATCAAGGTTAGGCGGTGGAATATTCCAAGATCTTCTATATGTATTAAATTTTTTATCTCCAATTTTTTTTTTTGTTTCTGCTTTATTCAAGCCAGTTAAAGAACCATAATGTCTTTCATTAAGTTGCCATGCTTTTATGAATTTATTTTTTTTTTTAGTAACTTTCATAATTATTTCTAAAGTGTTTATTGCCCTTTTTAGATATGATGTAAAATAAACATCAAAATTTAAATTCAAGTTCTTTATCAATTCTCCAGATATTTTAGCTTCTTCGATTCCCTGATCTGATAATCCAACATCAACCCAACCAGTGAAGCGATTTTCTGCATTCCAAATACTTTGGCCATGTCTAATTGCTATGAGTTTACTCATTTAATATAATAATATGTAATATATTAAATTTTTAAAATAATGAAGGGTATTAAATTCTTTTACATTACCAGTCCAAAAAAAAAGGAGGCCAATAAAATAGCTGAATTCCTTGTTAAAAACAAACTAGTAGCATGTGCTAATATTATTAATAATGCCGAGTCTATATTTACTTGGAAAGGTAAAGTTAAAAAGGAAAAAGAAATTTTAATTGTTGGTAAAACCATGGATAAAAAAGTCCAAAAAATAATTAAAAGTGTTAAGAAGTTGCATAGTTATGAAACACCTTGTATCATTTTTTTTGATATTAAAAATGGTAATACAGATTTTTTAAGATGGATAATAAAATCAGTTTAGTTCGATACTTGTATTATTTTTCTTTGTTTGGTCTTTTTATAATATATCTTTTTCCTGGAAGTATAATTGGCTGCTTTATTTACAAGGATTGTCAAATTCAACCTGATTTTATTCCAAATCCATTAGGAACCTCTATTAATCACTTAATAGCTTTTTTTTATTTATCAATAATTGGTTTAATTAGTTGTATTAAAGAATTTAGTTTTAATCTTACTGCAATTTTTTTGATAATCTTGTCTTTTATACTAGAATTATCTCATTTAATTGTACCCAATAGATCTTTCCAGTATTTAGATCTTATGTCAAATTTATTTGGCACATTATTAGCAATTACTATAATATTTTTATATAAGAGAATAAAAAATGGAAAAATTTGATGAAAGAAAAAAATCCTTTGAAAAAAAATTTGCTCATGACGAGGAGTTGAAATTTAAGGTTTCTTCAAGAAGAAATAAATATCTTGGTCAATGGGTATCTAAGATACTTAGTTATGACGCAAAAAAAGAAAGTGAATATATTCAGTCTGTAATAAAAGCAGATTTCCAAGAAGCCGGTGACGAGGATGTTTTTAGAAAAATAAAAACAGACTTAAAAGATCATAATATTTCTGATGATGAGATAAGAAATAAAATGAAAGAACTTAATGAAAAAGCTAAGTCTGATTTTATTTAGTATTATTTTATCATTAATCTTAATTACCCCATTGATATCTTTTGAAAAAGCCAAAGTTATAACAGGAAAAGCAAGAGTAACTGATGGGGATACCATAAAAATTAACAAAAAAAAAATAAGACTTTTTGGAATTGATGCACCAGAAAAAAAACAATTTTGTAAAAAGATTTATTTAAGTTTTTTAATTTTTAACTTTAAAAAGGATTACAAATGCGGAGAAAAATCCACAAATGCATTAAAAAAAAAATTAAAAGATAAAAAAATTACTTGTCACATACAAACTGGTAAAGATATATATAAAAGATTTATTGGAATTTGCTTCTTACAAAATCAGGATATTAATTCATGGCTAGTAAGAAACGGCTACGCTATAGCTTACAGAAGATACTCACAAAAATATATCTTTGATGAAATATACGCCAAAGAAAATAAATTAGGTATTTGGCAGGGATTTTTCATAGAGCCTGAAAAATGGAGAAGAATTACGAAGTAAATTCTTATATAAAACATTTAGTGATTCATTTTTATAAAATAAATAAATTTCTATTAATTTTTTTATTCTTTTTGTCAGCTTGTTCTTCTATACCCAAAAATACTAAGAATAGTTGTTCAATTTTTGAAGAAAGATATTTATGGTACAAACATACCAAAAATGCAGAAAAAAAATGGGGCGTACCAGTTTATATTCAATTGGCTTTTATAAAAAAAGAAAGCGACTTTAATTGGCTTGCTAAACCTCCTAGGCATAAAATTTTTAAAGTTATTCCCTATAAACGCAAATCCAGTTCTTTTGGATATTCGCAAGCTGTTAAAGGTACCTGGGATCAATATAAAAAAGAAACAGGAAATAAATTAGCTACAAGGGCAAGATTTAAAGACTCTGTAGATTTTATTGGTTGGTACGTAAATAAATCAAACAAGATTTTAAAAATACCAAAGAAAGATGCCTATAGGCAATACCTGGCTTATTACAAAGGTTGGGGAGATTATAAAAATTATTCTAAGGATAGGAAAGCAATTATTTACGCAAAATCTGCCAGAGACACAGCAAATGCGTACAGAAAACAGCTCACAAGATGTAAGGATAAATTAAATAAGAAAAAATATATTATTTACTAAACTCTTTTTTTAACTGAATGTCGACTTCATCCATCCTTTTAGATTTCTTACATAAAAGAAGATAAAATACTGGGGTGGTAAATAAAGTTAAAAATGTACTTATTAACATTCCACCGAAAATAGTACATCCTACTGCTAACCTAATACCTTCACCTGCACCAGGGCCAATATTACCGACTATTAGAGGAATCATCGCAATAAGTGTAGATAAACTTGTCATCATGATAGGTCTAAATCTTCTAAGACAAGATTCAATTATAGCATCTTCTACATTTTTTCCACTCACTCTGAGTTGATTTGCCCAGTCAACAATAAGAATACTATTTTTTGTTGCTATCCCTATTAAGACAATTAGTGCTATTTGAGAAAAAATATTTATCGTGCTATTGAATAAAAGAATAAAAATTAAACCACCTAGAGCAGCCAATGGAACTGTTAACATTACCACTAAAGGCTGTCTCCATGCATTAAAAGTACCCGCCATTACTAAATAAGCACTAACTAAAGCTAGAGCAAAAATAATTATTAATTCACTCGAGGCCTCTTTAAGATCTAAAGATTTTCCTTTATAAAAAATACCAGCTTTAGGTGCTTCATCATCTATAGTTTTTTCTATAAAATTTAATGCTTCATTTAAAGTATATCCGCCCACTAATCGAGCGGTTAAAGTAATAGATTTTGATCTTTGGTAACGTGTTAATAACTTAGCAGAGCCTCTTTCCTCAAAACTCACTACATTAGCTAAAGAAATTAATTTTCCCGTTGTGTCTGATCTAACAAATATTTTACTTAGACTTTCGGTTTTCCGTCTATCTTTAATATCAGCTTGTAAAATTATTGGATATTCTTTTCCATTCTCATTTAGTGAAGTTACATTTTTTCCTGAAAATAATGTTTCTATTGACCTTCCAATAGCTTGAATAGATAAACCTAAATCTTTAGCTTTGTTTTCATCTATAACAAGTTGAACCTCCGGTTTATTTTTAGTGTAATCAGAAGTTATATCTGCAAGACCTTTATTTTTTCTTAATTTATTAATAACTGAATTTTGCCACTTAAATAGACTTTCATAGGTTGGACCTGTCATAGTTACGACAACGGGTTTTTGGTAATTGCTTACTCGTACAGAATTTGGAGTGAGTGGGAATGCCATTGTACCTGGAACAGTCACTATTTTTCCTATTGCCTTTCTAACTATTGTTTGTGCACTATCAGTTCTATCTTTCCAATTATCTAAAAGAGCTATTATAATAAAACTATTGTACGATTGAGATGATCTACCAAATCCTGGCACTCTCATAATCAATTTTTGATAAGACTCTTTTTTATCTTGTAGAAGTGGTAATAATCTTTTTTCTACTTTCTCAGCTTTATCTACTGTATATTCAAAAGATGAGGACTCGTCTGTCTTTCCAAAAACAATGTAAACTCCTCTATCGGGATCCCTTTCAAGCAATGTTTTAGGCGTAATTTTAAAAAGTAATGTTGCAAATGCAACAACAAAAACCATAAACCATATAATTATTTTTGGTTTTTTAATCCAATAATTTAAAGTTTCGTAATAAAACTGTCCGAAAGAGTCGAAAATTCTCTCAAATTTTAAAATTAATTTATGTTTTGATTTCTTCTTATTAAGTAGTTTTGAAGCTAGCATTGGTGCAATCGAAAGAGCCGTAAAAGTACTTATAACTATAGTTATAGATAGAGTGATTGCCATTTCTCGAAACAGAGTTCCGCTAATCCCTCCTATAAATAATAAGGGAGCAAATGTTGCTAATAAAATAATACTAGTTGAAATAATTGCAAAGATTACGTTTTTAGATCCTGTAACTGCCGCTGTCAATGACTCATCTCCCTTTTCGACCCTGTGATAAATTGATTCCGTCATTACAACACTATCGTCAGTAACTATAGCAACACTCAAAATTATTGCCAAAAGTGTAAAAACATTTACTGTTAATCCAAATATCCATAAACCAAGGCATGCACCAATCAAACTAACAGGAAGTGTGACAGCTGGAACAACGGTAGCCCTAATATTTCCCAAAAATAGATAAATTATACCAACAACTAAAAAAAGTGCTAAAATTATTGACTGATAACACATCTGTATTGCTTCTTTAATGTAGGTTGCTCTATCAAAGCTAACTGATAATTTAAGCCCATCAGGCAAGGTTTTATTTACTTCTATTATTTTTTCACGAATATTTTTTGACAAAACAACCGTACTCTCATTTGTACGAGCATAAATACCAATACCAACAGTATTTTCGTTTAATGAGTCAGGGCTTTGACTCTTAAAAAGTGTTTTTTCGGAAACTGGACCGTATTTAACTTTACCGAGATCACCCAAAGTAATAGTTTTACCTTTAATTTTTTTTACAGGAAGCTTCTTAATCGACTCTATATCTTTATAGGTTTTTCCAAGATCCAATGTTAAATCTACATTGTTCGACTCAATAGTACCCGCAGGTATAGCAATATTATTTTTTCTTATTGCAATCTCAACTTCGCTTATGTCCAAGTCATTTGCACTTAATTGAATTGGATTTAGATAAACTCTTACTGCTTTTTCATTAATACCCCCGATTATAACTCTACCCGTTCCAGGAACAGAACTAAAAGCATCTATTAAATTTCTTTTTACATAATCACCTATATCCAAAGAGTCCCAAGAGGTACTACTCACTGATAACCACATACTTGTTGAAAAACCAGCGGATGCTTTTCTTACCTCTGGTGCTTTACTATCATTGGGTAAATTATCTATGATTCTTGCAATACGTTCACGAATGTCATTAGCGGCATCATCAATTTTTATACTGGAAAAAAATTCAATTTTGATTGTGCTTCGACCTACTTCAGATATTGTATCAATTGATTTAATACCCTCAGCTCCACCAATAGCTAGCTCAATTGGTTCAGATATTTCAGATGCAATTATTGAGGGACTTGCACCAGTGTAATTTGTTGAAATAACCACTTCTGGTGGTTGTAGATTTTTTGGTAACTCTCTACTGCTGAGTTCAAAAAAAGTGTATAAACCAAAAACAACCAACAAAAGGGAAAAGACAGCACTTAAAACTGGTCTTCTAATATTAAGCAAACAAAAATTATGCATCTAATTTATTGCATTAAGAGCTTAACAGTCATGCCATCAACAAGTCTTGCTAAACCTTCCTTAACCACCCTGTCATTTTCATTTAAACCATCTATAATTTCTAAATTTCCTGCTTTTCTGATACCAGTTAAAACCTCGGTTTTTTTTAATTTTATTATTTTCTAATATTTTATAAACAAATTTTTTTTCATCTTCAAAAATAATACTTGTGTCAGGAACTGATAAAGCTTTTTTTTCATTATATAAAACTTCAATGTCTAACAATGATCCAGGTAAAATTTCAAGATTATCATTATTAATCTGAGCTCTTGCAAGGATACTACGGGTTTGTGCATCTACCCTTGATGCATGTGAAATTATATTTCCGACGTATAATTTATTTTTATACGCTAAAAATTTAGCTTTAACTTTTAAATTTTTTTTTAAATTTGAAGCAAAAACTTCTGGAATTTGAAGATCGCAAAGAACTTTTTTTGAGTCATCAAGTGTTACAATAATCGAATCAGTTCCTAAAATTGATGAACTAATACCTCTTGTACCTACATTACCAGAAAAAGGAGCAGTTATTATTTTTCCAGAGGTTTTTACAATAATTTCTCCTTTTTTTACTGATTTATATTGGATTGGTTCTAACAGCTCACTTTTTTTTATTTTAAAAGAGGTGGTTTTACTACTTAATGCTGTGCAATAACTTTCAATTGATTTATTAAATTTTTTTTCTGAAACTACTTCTACCATTACACTTGGCGGGGGTCTTTTTCCAAATTTTTTTTTAAAATAAACTCCCATAGCAGTTCTTCCACCTATCACACTGCCAATGATCACAAAAAAAATTATAATTCCAATCGTTACTTTTTTAGATCGTTTCATTTTTTTAAATACTCACAAGCTGAGCCATCATAAATCATGATATTCTTACCACTAATGATAGAATATGCCATACCTAAAACGCAGGCTGTCATGCCGCTCCCACACGTAAAAACTATTGGCTTTGATATATCAACCTTATTTTTATTAAAAATTTTGTTTAAATCATGCTTTTTTTTGAATGTATTTGTCTCCACATTAATGCAATCCTTGTAAGGAATATTTATAGAGTTAGGGATGCACCCCCTTTTTAATCCTGGACGTGGTTCGTCCACTTTACCCTCAAATCTCTCTTTACTTCTTGCATCAACTGTTTGAAAAGATAGATTTGTAATATTTTCTTCAATCTCTTTTTTATTCTTAATCCATTTAGTATTTTCTTTAACTATATATTTAGTATTAGGATTTAATTTATCAATGTTGCTAAATTTTCCTAAATCGTGATTTACTTTATTTTCAGTTGGGCGATCTTCACTTAACCACTTTTTCATTCCTCCATCTAAAACTGATACTTTTTTATGACCAAAATATTTTAAGGCAAACCATAACCTACAAGAACTATAAGTATCACTAAAATCATACACAACAATATGATCATTATTTTGAATTCCAAATGACCAAAGCATTTTTGCCCAGTAATCTGAATTGCTCATCATATGGGGATAAGGTGAGTCTTTATCACTATGTTCATCCACATCCCAAAATATAGCACCTTTAATATGTTTTTTCTCGAATTCCCTTTTTGCACTTCTTTTTGAAGATGGCATATGCCAACTAGCATCAAATATTTTTACTTTATCTATATTACTATTAAGCCACTCAGTTGTTACTAGATTCATAATACACCTTTATTTTTTAAATAGTATTGATGGTAACTTTCTGCAGCTTGGTATAGTTTTTCTTTTGAGATGTTAGTAACTACCTTTCCATTTAATTTTTTATTAAACTCATTTTTAACTTTTTCAGCTATTTTTTTCTGTTCATCATCCTTGTAAAAAATTTCAGATCTATACTGCGTCCCAATATCTGGGCCTTGTCTATTTAATTGAGTAGGATCATGAATTTTAAAAAAAACTTTAACTAGTTCTTCATAAGATATTACATTCTCATCAAATTCTATTTTTACCGTTTCCGCATGGTTTGTTGACCCAGAGCAAACTTTTTCATAGGTTGTATTTGGATCATTACCTCCACAATACCCAACCTCGGCCTTTTTTACGCCTTCAATTTTTTCGAATTCTAATTGAGGACTCCAGAAGCAACCAAGAGAAAAATAAGCTGTTTTCATTGTTTTAAAATTCTAATATGTTATTTCGATTTATTAAAGGTGGTAAAATGCTCACAAAATCCCAATTAGCAATTATTTATATGATAGCAAGCGTAGCCTGCTTTAGTATTATGGATATAATCGTTAAATATTTAAAAGATGCACCATTTGGTCAAGTTCTTTTCATGAGATTTGCTTTTGGGATGATACCGATATTTCTTTTAATTCCTCGAGATAAAATTTTCACTTTTTATAAAACAAAAAGACCAGGCCTTCATGCCTGGAGAGCAATATGGGGTGCGATAGCAATTATAGCTCTGTTTGTTGGCCTTAGAAATGTTGAACTTGCAGATTGTATTTCTCTTACTTTTTTAGGTCCTGTTTTTGTAACTATTTTATCAGCTCTTTTTCTTGGTGAAAAAATAAGAATGACTAGAATTTCGGCAATTGTACTAGGAATAATAGGAGGGTTAATTATTATAAAACCAACATTTAATGAATTTAATTTTTTTTACTTTATGCCATTAATTTTTGCATTTGGATTTGCTCAAGTTGCTTTATCAATTAAATCATTATCTAAGACTGAACCAAATTATTTAATTGCTTTTTATTTTTCTTTATTATCAATGTTAATTGGCCTTGCTACAATAGTTAATGGCTGGATATGGCCAACGGTTTATGAAGCTTTTCTATTTATTATTTTAGGATTAGCTGGAGGTTATGCAAACATTTTACTTACTCAATCATTAAGAATGGCTGACACAGGGCTTGTCACTCCAATAAAATATTTGTCATTAGTTTTTGCTGCAACAGCAGGATATTTTATATTTGGAGAGACACTTAAAATTACAACTTTGATTGGTGCAGTATTTATAGTA
Source organism: uncultured Pelagibacteraceae bacterium (assembly GCA_902583685.1). Classification (GTDB taxonomy): domain Bacteria; phylum Pseudomonadota; class Alphaproteobacteria; order Pelagibacterales; family Pelagibacteraceae; genus Anoxypelagibacter. The sequence continues at coordinate 40,951 of CACHWO010000003.1, read as the reverse complement.
GCTGGCACTTATATTATATTTAGAAGAGAAGAAATTCTTAAAAAACAAATAGTACCTCCAAGATATGAAACCTAAGTGGTGGAATAAAGGTAAAATACATCTCTTAAGAAGAGACAAAATAATGAATAAACTTTTAAAATCTTATACCGGACATTTAACTACAAGAAATAATTTTTTTTATTCTCTAACTAGATCAATTATTTCGCAACAAATTTCTGTATCAGCAGCAGACGTAGTTTTTTCAAGGTTTGAAAAAAAATGTAAAGGAAAAATAAAACCAAAAACTGTATCAAAACTAACCATTACAGATCTAAAAAAATGCGGCTTAAGCAGAATGAAAGCTTTGGGTATTAAAAGTTTAGCAGACAAAATTTTGAATAAATCTTTCAATCCTAAGTTAATTAAAAAAATGTCAGACGAGGAAGCTATAAATTATTTATCTTCCTTAAGACAAATAGGTAGATGGTCAAGTGAGATGGTACTAATATTTTTTTATAATAGACAAAACATATGGCCAGTACAGGATATTGGTTTGCTTAGAGCTATTTCAAACAATTATAAAAAAAAATATCTACCTCCAAAATCATTTGTGAATAAACTACAAAAAAGGTTTTCACCATACTGTACACTTGCTGTAATGGCATTGTGGTATTCAGTGGACAATGAACCAGTACAGTATTAGATTTAGATATGTCAGAAAAATTAATTGTTTCCTGGGACGATTATAATAAAACTGTAGAGAAATTAGCTATCATGGTCCATGATAGCGGATACAAACCAAGTTTACTTGTTGGTATAATGCGTGGTGGAGCACCTATTATAGATGTATTAAGCCGTGTATTTAAATTAAAATGTGCTTATTTAGCAGTAGAGTCTTATTCAGGAAAAGGAATTGAGGATCAACAAGGAAAATTAATATTTTCAAGAGAAATGAGTTCTACAGTTCAAAATTTGGGCGGAAATTTATTACTATGTGACGATCTTTCAGATACTGGCGTTACTTTAAACAGAAGCATTGAATGGTTAAAAAATTATCCTACACTTAAAGATAAAATTAAAAATATTAAAACTGCAGTATTATGGAAAAAAGCTAAATCAACTTTTAATCCAGATTTTTGCGCAGTTGAACTAAAAAATAATCCCTGGATTGTACAACCCTTTGAGCGTTACGAGGAAATTCGTATAGAAAATTTAATTAGCAAACATAAGAAAGATAAAGGCTAGAGTTTACTAGCCTTTATCTTCGCAATTAATTTTAAAGTGAAAAACTTAAAAAACTTAAAGCTGCTACAAGCCAAATTGCCGGAGAAGTTTTACTTGCTTGACCGCTAAATATTTTTATTAATGCATAAGCTATAAAAGCTAAAGCTATACCGTTACTTATACTATAGGTTAAAGGCATTGTAATCATTGCAAGTACAGCTGGAGCAGACTCAGCAATATCCTTCCAATCTATATCAACAATATTTCTTACAAATAATACTGCAACATAAACGAGGGCAGCACCATCTATTTCTTTAGGCAAACTTGTTGCTAAAGGAGCGAAGCCAAGACATAAAAGAAACATTACCCCAATTACGAGAGAGGTCATTCCTGTTCTTCCACCCGCTTTTACACCAGCTCCTGACTCAACATAACTTGTTACCGTAGTTGTTCCTAATAAACTTCCTGCTACAGTTCCTGCACTATCCGATAACATTGCTTTATCAATGTCTTGAACTTTACCTCTGCTATCAACTTTGCCTGATACATTAGCCACTGAGGTCAATGTTCCAGCAGTATCAAAAAAATCAATAAAGAAAAGAGTAAAAATAACTGTAAGACCACTTGCGGTGAAAACTCTACCTGTACTAAATCCCTCTACGGCATCAAAGAGGTAACTCATTGAAGGAGGCGCGGATAAAATTCCGTTAAATTTCGCTAATGATGCTCCTCCCTTAATTGTAGAACCAGTCCATTCCCAAATAGGTAACCAAGCTATTACGCTAAATACTAAAATACCGATAATAATATTTGCTTTACTGATAAAACCTACTTTGATTTTTTCTAAAACAATCATTGTAACAAAAGCTAAACAACCTAAAAAAACTATTGGTTCTTTTAAATTTCCTAAAGTTACTAAAGTGACCGGATGATCGACTACGACCCCCATAATTTCTAAACCAATAATAGCTAAAAAAAGACCTATACCAGCCCCGATACCAAATTTTAAGCTTCTAGGGATTGAATTTATTATCCAAGCTCTTATTGGAGTAAGAGATATTAGTAAGAACAATATACCAGAAAGTAAAACTGCTGCTAAAGCCTCTGCAGGTGTGTACTTCATTCCTCCAACAACACCAAAAGCTACAAAAGCATTTATTCCCATTCCTGGAGCCAATCCAACAGGCCATGTTTTTCCAGCAAAAGCCATTATAAAACACGCTATTGCGGTTGCTACGATTGTAGCCGTATAAACTCCTCCAAAATCAAAAAATCCTTTTTCTGGACCAGCAAATTCTCCAGAAAGTATGAAGGGATTTAAAAACATTATATAAGCCATCGTCAAAAATGTAGTTATTCCTGCAACAACCTCTGTCCTAAAATTTGTTTTGTTTTTTCTGTATTCGAAATATTTTTCCATCATAAAATTGTTCTCCTTTTTTTTACTTTTTATACATTTATTTAATCTTATAAAAGTTCAAAATGGGCCTAAGGCATATCTAAAGTTGTATTTATGTTTATAACTTTAATAATATATTCAGATTGATGAGAAAATTTCTAAATCTTATTATCATTTCTTTGACTTTATATGCCTGTGAGTCATTAAGCAAAAAAGCTGACAAAATTACTAAAAATGAGGAGGAAAAACTTAACAAGTTTCTTGGAAAAACAGAATCAGAATTAAAAATAGAATTTGGAAAACCAGAAATGGTCGAATTAATAGACAACCAAAATAGAGTTTTAATTTTTTATGATTCTAAATTTAAAATTAAATGTGAAAGAAAATTTGAAATTGATAAAAGAAATATTGTTGTAGGCTTTAGCAGTAGAAATTGTTTTTAAATTATGATTTATGCGAAATTTTTAAGGCAAAAGCGTAATCAAAGGCTATATCTTCTATTATATTTTTTCTTCCCGATCTTGAACCGTGACCAGCATCCATTTCACATTTAAATAGTAATAAATTACTATCTGTTTTGTAATCTCTCATTTTTGCACAATATTTAGTTGGCTCATCAAATAAGACTCTGGAGTCAGACAAGGATGTTGTTATTAGTATATTAGGATAATCTTTTTTTTCTATATTATCATAAGGTGCATATGACCGAATATAATCAAAGTGATCTTTATTATTTTTTGCATCACCAAATTCTAATAATTCTCCGGGTGTTAAAGGAAGTGAATGATCCATATTTGTTGTTAAATTATCAACAAAAGGAACAGCCATGATTGCACCTAAAAAGATTTCTGGATTTTGATTAACTACGTTTGAAACTAGAAGGCCACCAGCTGATCCACCATAAGCTATAATTTTTTTTTTATTTGTATATTTCTTTTCGATTAGAAATTTTCCGCAATCAATAAAATCTGAAAAAGTATTTTTTTTATTTAACATTTTACCCTCACGCCACCATGCCATACCTCTTTCCAAGCCACCTCTTACATGGCATGTTGCCCAAATTATATTTCTGTCAATCAAAGATAGTTTAGAAGTAGAGAAGGTTGGTGTCATAGATGTCCCATAACTCCCGTAACCATACAACAAAAGATATGCGCTTCCATCTAATTTTGTATTTTGGTGATAGGTTAATGTTATAGGAATTTGCCTTCCATCATGACTTTTACAATTTAATCTTTCAACAATATAATTATTTCTATTATGTCCCGAAGGAACTTCTTGCTCTTTAACTAATTTTTTATTTTTTGTTTTTAGATTATATTCATAAATTCTAGAGGGAGTTTTGGGGGACTCGTAACCAATCCTAATAAGATCTGTATTTCTATCTTTTTGTAAAAAACTAAATCCAGAGGAAATAACTTTCTCCTCAGTAATTATAATTTCTTCCTCTTTGTTTGTTTTTATATTTCTTACAAATATCTTTTGAAGAGCATCAGAAATTTCGCTTCTAATTATCCAATTATTTAAAAATGAGAGACCTCCGATTAGAACACCATTTTTGGCAGGGATGTAGTCTTTCCATTCTCCTAAATTTTTTATGGGACATCTTAATATTTTAAAGTCTTCTGCATCTTTGTTTGTTAGCATCCACCACCAGCCAGCAAAGCTATCTATACTATACTGAACACCTTCATCTCTTTTAAAAAATAATTTTGGCTTAAATATTTTTTCATCTTTATGTACGTAATAAATTTCTGAAGTTGTATGTTCACTCGTCTCTATTAAATAAAATTCTTCACAACTAGTTGTAGAAATCGAACAGGTAAATCTTTCAGATTTTTCCTCGAAAATTAATTTGTCATCATTGCTTGATGTTCCCAATACATGTTGAAAAATTTTACGTGGTCGATGTTGGGAGTCATGTATTCTATAAAAAAAAGATTTATCATCATAAGCCCAAACTATTCCACCAGCTGTATTTTCAATCGGGTCCTCAATAATTTTATTATCCTTTATTCTTCTTAAAAAAATTGTGAAATATTCTCCACCTTTATCATCAATTGAGTATGCTAAAAATTCATCATTATTTGACACTTCAAGATCTCCAGCACTAAAAAATTTTTTACCTTTTGCCTCTATATCTCCATCCCAATAGGTTTCTATTTTGTCTGTTCCCCTTTTTTTTCTTAATCTTTTTGGGTAATTACCTTCTTTAGTAGTCTTGGTCCAATATTCGTATTGTTTGTCCTTATAAACCAAACTTTCATCATCAAGTTTTATTCTACCTTCGATTTCTTCAAAAAGCTTTTTTTGAAGAGCATCAGTATCTCTCATTTTTTCTTTAGTATACTGATTTTCTGCCTCAAGATATTTTCTAACTTCTGGATTGAGTTTGCTTGTATCTTGTAAGATCTCTAAACAATTGTCTTGATGAATCCACGAATAATCATCTACCCAATTTTGACCATGACAACTTTTCTTTTCTGGATCTTTCCTTAATCGTGGTATCATAAAATTATGAATTTATTTTTGCTCATTGGATTTTGCTTAGTAGTAGCGTATCTTTTATTGAATTTTTTTATTAAAGCAAGTAGCAAAAAAATCGCAAAAGGTATCAGGTATGTAATCTTTACCTTTGGAATTCTATTGGCTATAGCTTTATTTTTGGTAGGTAGATATGCATTTAGTATTCCAATATTAATTTTTTTACTTCCTCTTTTAAAATTAAAGGGTATTGGAGGAATATTTCAACTTATTCAGCTCTGGAGATTAATTAGCTATTTGCGGCAAACTGGAAGATACTCTTTTAGATCTGGAGCTAATTTCTCAAAAGCATCATCAAATATTTCTCTAGACGATGCATATAACATTTTAGGCTGTAAAAAGGGTTGTACAAAACAAGAGGTGATCTCAAAGTATAAAAAAATAATGGCTAAACTACATCCTGACAAAAATGATACGGACACAACAAAGTTAGCTCAAATAATATCAGAAGCAAAAGATACAATTTTAAAAAGCGATTTTAATTAAGCCAATATTTGATTTGATTTAGACAAAACTTCTTCAAAAGAAATTTTATCCTTACCCAACGTATTATGTGTAGTTGTATTTTTTTCTCCTTCTGGTTCAATTAATGTAATCTTTGAGGAATATTTGCCATAAGCTTGGACTGGGCTGTCCATAAATAATGCAAGTGATTTAACACCTAAAGCAACTGATAAATGCAAAAAACCTGTATCATTACCTATGTAACAATCGCAATTTTTAATTATTGGCAAAGTTTCTTTAATGTTGAGTTTTTCAAATGATTCACAATATTTACCGACAGAAGACTGTTTAAATATATTTATTAAATTAATATCTTCTTTTCCACCTGCTAAATAAAATTTGCATTTATTAATTTTTACTAACTCTTCTGACAGCTTGATATAATTATATATATCCCATCTTTTCGTAGGACCTGAAGCGGAAATACCAAGACAAATATGTTTATAGTTTTTATCAAACTTTGATTGTAAATTTTTTATTTTCAAATTTGGTTCTGTAGAAACAATCTCATTAATTATATTTTCAGTAAAAATCTTTGCACTATTTACTAAATTATCTTTGGATCGAAATAACGGATATTGACAAATAGACTTGATACCAGAAAATTTTGCAACCAGGTTATATCTTAGTGAGCTATTGAAAATAAAAACTTTATCAAATCGCTCTTTTTTAAGTTCATTACAGAGTTTAAAAAAGCCGCTGAAACCATCATTATCTTTCTTTAGTGTGATAATTTTATTTATTCTTTCATCGCTATTAAAAATTTCCTTTGCCCTTGAACTTTCTTTGGCCAATAAACTAACAGGTGTATTAAATTTTTTAGATATCGCATGAATATATGGTAAAAAAATTACCATATCACCGATTCCGTACCTTTGTTGAATAATAAGAATTTTCATTCTTTGAGTATTTATAGTACGTTTATATATAAAATTAGGTAAAAAAATGTCTAAAATAATTAAAGGTATATTTGCAGCATCAATGTCAGTTTTAAAAGCTGATTTAAGCCTTGATATTAAAGCAACCATTAATCATGCAAAAAAAAATCTTGATGAAAATGGGGTAGGCTCAGCTTTTTTTGGTAGTACAGGTTGCGGACAATTAATATCAATTTCTGAAAAAAAAGCACTTATAGAAGCTCTTGCAAATGAAAATTTTAAAGAAACAATTTTAATTGGAACATCGTGTAATAGCTTAAATGATACAATAAATTTAATGAAGCACTCTATTAAATTTGGTTTCAACCATTTTTTAATTATGAATGTTGCATATTATAAAAATGAAGATAAAGGAGTTTATAGCTTTTATAAAAAAATTGTTACGTCTGTTCCGAAATCAAAAATCATACTTTATAACTTCTCTAAATTAAGTGGTTATTCATTCTCAGTAGATGTAACTAAAAAATTAATAAAAGATTTTCCAAAAAATATAGTTGGGATGAAAGATAGTACAGGAAATCTTTGGGACAAATTAAAAATAAAAAATTTTTCAATGTTTGTGGGAAGTGAAAAAAAATTATTAGATGGTCTAAAGGTAGGGGTCGTTGGATGTATTTCAGCTACAACTAATGTCACAGGAACTTTGGCACGAAAAGTTTTTGATGATTTTTTTAAAAAAGGAGACTCACCTCATGACTCAAGATTAAAAGCATTAAGAACTGTTTTTGATGAAACTGGAAACCTTATTTCGGCCTTACATACCTTAAAAAGTTTAGAAAACAAAAATTATGAAAATCTACTTCCACCTTTAGAAGTTTTAAATGATGAAAAAAAATTGGAAATGTTAAAGAAGCTTAAAAATTTGAATTTTTTAATTAATAAAAATATTGCTGCGTAAATATGTTACTTATAAAATTTTTAAATAATTTGTTTAAAGAAGATGGATTTTTATTAGAGGATGCTTTTGGAAAAAATCACGTGATTGGAAAACCAAAATCACACAGTCCACTCATAATGAAAATAAATGATAAAAAATTGCATTATAAGTTACTTTTTTATCCTGATCTTTATCTTGGTGAAGCCTACACAGATGGGAAGATTAAATTTAAAAGAGGAAATTTAAGTGATTTTCTAAATCTCGCACTTAAAAATGTTGGCCGTGAAAAAACAAATTTAATTAGTGAATTTATAAATTCAATTAGAGGTTCTTATAGATATCTCACTAATTTCAACCTTATAAAAAAATCAAAAATGAATGTTGCCCATCACTATGATATCTCAGATGAATTATATTTCCTTTTTTTGGATCCACTCAAACAATATTCATGTGCATATTTTAAAAATGAAAGTGATACTTTAGAACAAGCACAAAAAAATAAAATTAATCACATAATAAAAAAGCTTAATATAAAAGAAAATTCTAAAGTTTTAGATATCGGAAGTGGATGGGGGCACCTGTCAATGGAAATTGCAAAACAAGCTAAATGTCAAGTAACAGGAGTAACACTATCCGAAAACCAACACAAGTATAGTACGGCTAAAGTAAAAGAACTAAATCTTGGCAATCAGGTTCAATTTAAATTAATGGACTACAGGGAGGTCAAAGAAAAATATGATAGAATAGTATCAGTTGGAATGTTCGAGCATGTCGGTAGAAAGTTTTACAAAACATTTTTTAAAAAAATTTATGAACTTTTAAAGAACGATGGACTAGCTTTACTACACACGATTGGCTCTGTGAATGCACCAAGAAACCCACAACCCTGGATAACTAAATATATTTTTCCTGGCGGTTATACTCCTAGTTTAAGCGAGATAGCAAGTCCAATAGAGAAATCAGGTCTTATCTTATCGGACATGGAGGTTTTAAGAATGCATTATGCTTACACTTTAAGAAATTGGAAAGATAGATTTATAACAAATAAAGACAAGGTCTTAAAAATGTTTGATGAAAGATTTTTTCGAATGTTTGAATTTTATTTATCTTCTTGTGAAATGGCATTTAAACATGGAGACCAGGTTGTATATCAGCTTCAACTTACCAAAAAATTAAACACAGCCCCCGCTACTAGAGACTATATTTATTTCTAACTAACTGATATTAGTAAAGTTACTGATGAAAAAGAAAAAAAAAATAAAGAAAAAACTAAGAAAAAGACAAAAAAAACGATCCCTCAGAAAGAAAAAAATCAATAAAAAACGCCTCAAGAAGAGGGTATTTAAAAAAATCATAAAGAAAAAGCGGGTTAAATTAAGGACTAAAAATAAAAAAAAACCTAGATTAATTTTATCTAACTTTTTTTCAAAAATAAAATCTCCAAATTTTGATAGTGTTATTTCATATTTAAGCAGACCTATTTTTGAAGCCTATTATAATTTTCAACGAGACAGAAAGAGAAAGCTTTTGAAAATTCAAGAAGCAAAAGAGAAAGAGGAAGAAAGAATTAAAAGAGAAAAATTTGAGCTTGTTAAAAAGATGAAAGAACAACAATTAAAAGAAGAAGCTTATTATTCAAAAGAATTAAAAAGAGATATGAGAATCTTTTTAAGGGAACAAGAAAGAGAAACGAGAAAAGAAAAAGCAAAACAGCAACAGGAAATCATAAATAACTTAAAGTTAAATAAACAAATAGCTGCTTTTGAAGAAAGACAAAACAAGGAGATAACAGAGCTTGAAAAAACGGCTTTCAAGGCAGAGAAAGAGGATTATCAAGAATTATTAGACAGAATAGCAGCTATTAGACAAAAATATAAAAATTTAAGACTAGAAAGTTATAGAAAAAAATTACAGGATCTCGGGATTGATCTTAAAGGTGACGAAGATAAAACAGCTTTACTTGAAAAAGAAAAAAAACTTTTACAACAAAAAACCGAATTAGAAAATCATTTAATGCCCTTTACTAGATCGTTAAGATCCATAGCTTTTTTTTGTAACCGTTCTAATATATTAGGAAAACATCTATCACCTTTAAAAATTATCGACTCTTCCCATGACACCGGAGAAGTTTATCTTAAATGGTTAGATTTATTAGACTCCGATGATTTTCTTTTGCTTTGCTATCTAAAGGACAACTCTATCGACTCACAAAAAATTGTACTAGAAATGAAAACAAATCCAGAAAAACATCAGAGTATCGAGTTTGATATTAAATCAATTTTTCAGTTTCAAGAAATAGCTATTGATAATGTTGTTAAAATGATTGAGAGAGAGAGAAACTTAAAAAAATCAGCTGAGCAAAAAAAAGCTAGTTGATTAAATCATCTAACTTTTTTATTTCACCTATTTTAAATATAATCGCATCATCTTTTTTATAACCAGCTTTCTCAGCTTTTGCTTTAAATCTAACCGGTGGTTCCCAAATCGGTTCCAAACTTAAAATTGCTGTACCCCAGTGCATACCTACCACCTTTTTTACCTTCAAATCTTTCATGAGTGACAAAAGTTCCTCGGGATTTGCATGAAATACTGATTTGTCTTTGACATCAATAATTGGATAAAAATTATAGGCTCCAATATTTCCAAAACCTAAATCGATAGGACCATATTTTTCCCCTAAACTTTTATAAAAAGGAGCTGGCCCAGTATCACAAGCAAAAAAGATTTTTTTTCCATTGTATTCAATTAAAAAACTTCCCCAAAGGCTTCTATCTGTGTCTCCATCTCCCCAAATCCAACGTTTACTCCAATGTTGTGCTGGTAACATCGTAATAGTTATATCATCATTGATTTTCACTCTATCGAACCAATCCATCTCTTTCACGTTATCTTTTCTATATCCGTTTCTTGTAAAATACTTTCCAAGTTTTAAAGGAATAACAACTTTAGAATTTTTATTAGGAAAATTTTTTATTGTTCGAATTGACATGTGATCATAATGGTTATGCGTAAGCATAAATAAATTTATTTCAGGAAGCTCTTTTAATGTCAAAGGGGAATCAATATATTTTTTAGGCCCAAACCAAAGTGGTCCATAATTTTTTTCGAAAACAGGATCAGTAATAATGGTTGTATCTCCCAATTTAATAATAAAACTCGCGTGGTCTAGCCACATGACATAGGAATCTGACTTAAATTTTTCTAAATTTTCCAAAACATTCTTTTTATCAATAACGTGTTCTGGTGGATAATTTATTTTTAATTTCTTTTTTTCCTCACTAAAAACTTTCCAATTCCATTTAAAATTAGGGTTCCTTTTAGGACCACCCTCTGGATTTTTAAAAGCAAAAAGTTTTCCATTTTTATAAATGTGATGATAGGGCTTATCCATTGCTCCTAAAGTATTAAAATAAAAAAAAGTAAGTATAAATAGGAAATATTTTAGCGTTCTGTGTCTTTTTTATCGTTTTTAGGATGAAAATTCACGATCAAAAAAGACACAATCAACGCAACAACCCCAAGAAAGGTTAAACCAATAAAAATCATAATCCCTTAACCACTAGTTAATTATGAATTTTTTACTTTTTTAGGACAATTTTCCTTAGAAATTCTCTTTCCAAAGAAGTCATTGCTCATATTTCTATCTACAGACCAAATAAATGATTTTTCATAGGCACCAGTTATTTTATCTGGAGATGTACATTTGGTTCCAAAAACATATCTGTTACTGCAGTTTGCAAGTAAAAGTGAGCAAGTTAATACTATTACAATATTTTTCATGACTAAATATTTAGCTTTGCTTCTTGTTTTAAGATGGGCTGAAATTTGTTTTTTTTATGCGTCTAAAATAATTCTGTGCATCACTCTTTTTCCATTAAAAGGAGTAGCTGAATGAATAACAGAATGGTTGTCCCAAATAACTATAGTATTTTTTTCCCAAAAAAAGCTATTCTGAAATTTTTTTTTAGTTTGATGGTTGAATAGAAATTTTAAAAGATCTTTAGATTCTTTTTCAGCTAAGCCTTTTATGGCAATTGTGTGACCAGGACTTAAATAAAGGGTTTTTTTCTCTCCAACCTTTTTTACTATTGAATGTTCTGCGACGAAATCTTTTGACCTTCCCGTTCCTATTTCCGCTTCTCTCTCAAGTCTAGTAGCAGAGATTGGTCCAGCTGAACTAAAAATACCAACTAGATTTTCAATTTTGTCTTTAGTTATTTTATCGAGAGCTTCATAAGATGCTAATTGTGAAGCAAACAAAGTTTGACCCTGATCATTTCTCACTACTTTACCCATGAGACAAGTATATTTAGGTGTTTTATTTAAATAGCTACTATCAGTGTGCCATCCTTCACCATAGGATTTTCCTTTATCATTCTCTTTTCTTTCAACAACAGTAATACCTTTATAATTTTCTAAGTCTTTTAACATTGGGTACTCTTTTATTTTGCCTAGCTGTTCTGCAAATTTTAAATACTCTCCTGGTTCGAGATTTTGGTCTCTGAAACAAACAAAACCATAGTTGTTGAGTGTTTCTTTGATCTGATCAATAATTTTTGAGTCTACCAACTTAAGATCGCAAGAAATTGATGCGCCAATGTTATTTTTAAACGGCTCAACTTTTATGGTCATTACTCACTACTAAAATAGATATCTCGGTAATATGCAATAATTTTTTGTTTTGAGTTATTCGAGTCAGAAAATATAGCAACAAAGTTTGTAAAAGAGATTCCGTGAGTTTTCTCAAGTAATTCCTTTACATTTACCTTTCGAGTATGCCATTCGCCACTCTTATCATTAGATATAACATAATCTCTGCTTCCTTTTGTCCAAGGACTTTGTTGAAGAAAACCTTCTTCTAAAAATGATGAGTGAGCCAAGCTTACTAATTTGGCACCGATTTTTTTCCCATGACCAACCATAACTCTAGCTGCCCAATCATGACCATCTTTTGTCTTTTGATCTATATCTGTAAAATCTTTTTCAATTTTGAATGTAATATTTAAAAAAGGCATTTCCTTAAGAAGCTCTTTATCTATTTCCATCCCAAGACCTGTCGCAGTACCATCAGCTTCAGCCTTTAAAAACCAACCATTATCATCCTTACCATTTGTATAAATAGTTTTTTTTCCAAAACCTCTTTTTTTAAGAAGCTTCATTCCTTTATCACTAAAATGAACTCGAAACTCTTTCGAGTGTAGTGGAGAAAAAAATAAGAAAAGTATCGATATCAAATAAATAAACTTCATACAAAACTATTCTGATTTTAGTCCATCTTCATCTCTATTACTCATTTTTTCTCCTGTTCTGTGTTTGTAGTCGTGTTTTTTTCCTAAATCGAGTTTTTGTTTTAAGTCTGAAATCAAAAGCTCGACTTCCTTAATCTCTTTAGCAATAGGCTCTCTCTCATGGTCTTGAATCTCTCCATCTTGGAGAGCATCACGTGTTTTTGACGAAACATCCCCCATCTCTTCAATTATCTGCAAAAGGCTTTTTTGTATTTCTTCTTTTGTTTTAACTGTTTTACCTGTTTCTACTTTTTTTATTATAGTTTTGTAACAATCTAATATTGGGTTTCCTAAACCTTTTTGTTTGCAATAAGTATCAAGATCTACAGCATCTTTAACAGTTATATTTCTTCCAGGATGTGTAGGGTTACTCATTTTTTTGTAAGATTCATAACCCTTACCTGTAGCTTCTCTAAGTCCTTCGTCACCTATTTTATCAATTATATATTTAATTCCATCTTCAATAGAATATGGGTTTCTAGCATAAGGACTTGTTTTATCTTTCTTTTTAACCATACTTAATCTTAAACCCCTTCATATTGTCCCGCAATACCCAAACTTAAGGACGGGTTTAAGTTACCTAATCATTCTAATCTCTATCTAATGAACAAAAAAGAAAACATAAACAATAACATGGAGGTAAGAATGAAAAAAAGTTCTGATCAAGAGGGGTTTTTATACATATATCCTTTTATCACCACTCCTTTCACTCTTGATCAGGACGAACAAAAATCTCACCCAGCTATAAAGCTAAAATACTGGGTGAGTAGAAATTCAATTATTTTATTAATTTTAGTTGCCTTGTCCCACTGCTCTTATAAACCGGTTATAGATACTAGTGGTCGTAGTGGGACCTTTCCTTCAAATAAAGCTTCAGAAATTACTAATGATTTGCAACATTGCAAAATTTTATCAAAAACAAACTCTTCACTTTTAGAAGACGTAGTTTTTTGGATAGGAAGCCCTACAGCAGAGACAAAAACAGAATCTATTTATAGAAAGTGTTTAACCAACAGAGGACATAGTGTTCTCAATTGATTAAGAGAAAGGAGGAAAATATGACAAAAAATAATAAAAAATGGTATGCGTACGAAAGACAATCTCATTATAGTCTAGACAAACCATCAATTACAATTGCTGCAAACTGTATTTTCTTTAACAGTGCTTTAGTTAAAAAAGTAGGTTTGAAAAACTTCAAATCAATAAGAATTGAATTTGATGATCAAAGCCCATCAAAAGCAACTGCAATCAGGTTTGTTGGTAATAACGACGGTTCAGATATGTATAATTTTACAGTTAGACATCCAAAGTCTGAGCGTTCTTTGAGAGCAAATATTGCGTGTATGACAGTTATTAAAGAATGTCCAAGATTGAGCAAATTGCAGGATAATAAGAAAAAAAGCGAAAGAAGAGTTTTCGTAGATATTGACGAAAAAAATAATCTTTTTTCATTTAGTCTAGTTCCAAACTTTGAGTATAAAACTAAAAATTTTGGCAAATTAGATTCTGTCCCAGCAATTTATAAGATTTTTAACAATGGTGAACTGATCTATATTGGTGAAACCAAAAATCTTAAAGCTCGAACAGCACATCATAGAGTTGCTGACAAGTGGACTTTTGATGAAATAGGATATTCTATTCTAGATTCAAATAAAGATAGATTGTATTGGGAAAACGACTATTTAGAAAGGCACGAAAAAGAAAATGGTTGTTTGCCGATGTATAATAATAACAGAGGACACAAAAATGTTGTTCCAATTAACTACTAATGAAAAACATACGGGGCCATTTAATGGCCCCGTTAAGAAAGCTTTTAAAGAAAAAAATATGGGGTATATTAGATAAAATGGATTCGTTACTTATAATATTAGTTGTAGCTCTTATTCTAATTAATATTGGAATTGTTTATTTCTTGGTTAAAAACAAACCAAAAGAACCTATTAATCCTGAACAATCTTTTAAAGATGAATTCAATTCATTCAAAGAATCTTTCAGCCAATCTTTTGGTCACATGTCAAAAGACATTGCAAAAGATATGTCAGGTGCTCTTACAAGAGTAGATGAAAAAGTTGGAGTATTTAATAAACAAGTTGAAGCTTTAAATAAAAGCCAAGATAATTTTAGTCGAATTCTTGCAGGCGTTAAACAATACGGAGTTTTAGCAGAATTTTCTTTAGCTTCTCTTTTGAAAGATTTGTTACCCGCATCTCAGTACATTGAAAATGTAAAAATGAAACCTGATGAAACAGGAAATACAGTTGAATTTGCAATAAAACTTCAAGATGTTTTAGTTCCAGTTGATAGTCATTGGCCAATTGAAAAATTTAAAGAGATAGATAATGCTTACCAAGCCAAAGATAAAGAGGCCTTAGCTCAAGCTAGAAAGGATTTGGCCTCTGCTTTTAGAAATAAGGCTAAAGCAGTCAGTTCAAAATATATTGCTCCACCTAAAACAACAGACTTTGCAATTGTTTATGCACCTACAGAAGGATTATTCGCAGAACTTTCAAGCTACCGTGATCCAAAGACAAAAGAACTTTTACTAGAAGAGCTTAGAACAAAATATAAAATTACAATTGCAGGACCCAATACTTTATCAGCACTTTTGCAGTCTTATCATTTAGGATTTCAAACACTTAAAGTTCAGAAACATGCAACCCAGATTTATAGTGACCTAAAACTTATATCCAGAAGATTTGAAAAACATTTTGATGGGATTATTGATTTAAGAAAAAAATTAGAGCAAGCCATGACTTCAACTGATAGTTTTGGAAGAGACGCTAGATCTATAATGAATACTCTGAATAACATTAAAGATCCAGGTAAAGTAAAAGAGACAGTTGAAGAAAACTCTGATAAAATAAAAGTCTTAAAGTAAATAAATTTCCAATATGTCAAATTTTGTTTTTTACGATTTTGAAACTAGCTCATCCAATAAAGCTTGGGGACAAATTATTGAAATTGGAGCTATACTTACTGATGATGATTTAAATGAGTTAGATCGTTTCGAAGCCAAATGTAGGCTAGCGCCGGGTGTTATTCCTGAAGCTATGAGTTTAATAGTTTCAAATACTACTCCAAAAAGATTAAAGGAGACTAATTTATCCCATTATCAGATGGTAAGGCAGTTTGTAGAAAAATTAAAAAAATGGGGTAAAATAACTTACATAGGTTGGAACAATATTGATTTTGACCAAGTATTTTGGAGGCATACTCTTTTTCAAAGTTTAGAATACCCTTTTGCCTCAACAGTTAATGGTAATAAAGAAGGCGATCTAATAAATTTAGCTAGAGCTGCTAATCTCTACTATCCAGGGACACTTAAAAACAGGACAAATGAAAAAGGAAACCTAGAATATAAATTGGATACCATGGCCCCATTAAACGATATTGAACATGCTGCACATACCGCTATAGGAGACTGCTTAGCTACATTAAAAATTGCAAGAATCATTAAAAAGAAAGCACCCAGTGTTTGGAATGCTTCTCTTATGACCATAAGTAAGGAAGAAAGTTTAAAAGTAATTAAAAACGAAAAACTTTTTTGCACTAATGAATTTTATTACGGCAAAGTTGTTCCTTTTGTTCAGACTTTTGTTTGTCAGCATCCAATTTATCAATGGCCGAAAACCTTCGATTTAAAACATGATCCTAATATTTATATGAGTATGCCTCTAGAAGTTCTAAAAACTGAACTAAAAAAACAACCAAAAGTAATGAGAACTTGTAGACATAACAAACACCCAATTGTTATGAATCCATCCTACATAGATAATTTTGATGCATATAAAATGATTGGAATAAAAAAACTAAGGGAAAGAGCTGAAATAGTAAAAAAAAATAAGGAATTTTCCGAAAAAGTTGAATTAATTTTAAGGGACGAGGCCCTTGAGAAGGCAGAAACAAAATCTCAAGAAGATATATATGAAGAAGAAAGTCTATATAACTTTCCACCACCTGAAGATAATAAGATTTTAAGTGGTTTTCACGAGGTAGATTGGGAAAAAAAATTAGGTTATTTACAAAAATTTAAAGATAAAAGGCTGCAATATTTTGGAAAAAAAATTATTTATCAAGAAAAACCAGACCTCTTATCAAAAGAGGATTATGACGAAATACACGGAACAATCGTAAAAAGAGTTTTGTCAACGACTGATAATAAGAAGTGGAATACTATTCCTAGGACTTATAAAGAGATTGATGATTTAAGAGCTAAATTCGAAAAGAATAAAGAAACCAAAAAACTAAAAATGCTAGAAGACATTAACGTGTACGTTGAAGAATTAGAAAAGAATTACTCAAGAGCGTAGTTGACATTTTTCAAAAAAACCATATTTATAAATTATGCCAACAAAAAAAGTAACAGATGAAAGTTTCGATACAGATGTAATAAAATCTCAAAAACCAACTGTAGTTGATTTTTGGGCAGAATGGTGTGGACCATGTAAGCAAATTGGCCCGATACTTGAGGAAATATCTGACGAGTTATCAAATGATGTAGTGATTGCTAAACATAATATAGATCAAGAACCAAATACACCGACCAAATATGGAATCAGAGGAATCCCAACAATGCTTTTATTTAAATCCGGAGAGCTAAAGGCAACAAAAGTTGGTGCTACAACAAAGTCTAATATTATTTCTTGGATTAAGGAAAATATTTAATTAATACTTAACACGTGTCCAGCAAGGTACAAACTTCCAAAAATAACTATTATTTTCTTCTTTTTGTCAGAAAATTTACTCAAGGCGCTCTTAACATTTTTAGAATCGATTGCATTAAATTCAAATTTGGAAGCAATTTTATATAAATTGTTTGAATTTTCGGCGTTAGGCTCTTCAGGTATATTTACAGTCGCAATTTTTTTAAAAATTCCTTTAAAATTTTTTATTAGTTTTTTTGGATCCTTATTTTTGAGGCTACCCCAAATACCATAAATAGGTAATTTATATTTACGTAGGTATTTTGCTAAATTTCTCGAGGATTCTTCACTGTGACAACCGTCAATCAGTATTTTTGTATTCTTTAAATTTTTTGTTAATTTTCCTTTTATAAATTGTACACGACCTTCAAATTTGATTTTAGGTATCGTTTTTTTTATCAATTTTACTTTTATACCAAAATCCAATGCTATTTTTATAGCCAAACCAACATTTTCCCACAAGCCATCAGAATGGATATGTTTAGAGCTTAGAATTATTAAGTTTTCTTTATCTTTGTAATATTTTTTATTTTTTTTACTAATAATCTTCCAAGATCCATAATCTATTATTTCACTCGGATTTTTTTTAAGAATATTTTTTATTATTTTTTTAGTTTTTTGCTTCTGTTTTCCTACATAAATTTTTGTGTTATGACTTAAATAACCAACTTTTTGTCTACATATTTCATTTATAGTTTTTGGATAAACCCATTCTTGATGTTGATAATTAATATTTGTAATTACCTGCGCTAATGGAGCTGACCAAAGATTTGTTGAGTCTTTAGCAAACAATAACCCAGCTTCAATCAGATTTATTGAGTTAATATCTGTTCTTGAAACGGCTAAAATATATATACAAGTAAGAAGTTCAAATAAAGTTAATTTTAGTTTCGTTTTCTCAACAATTTTTTTGTATTTTTTAATTTCTTTTAGGGAAATAAATCTATTTTTTAACCAAAATCTTTGTCGTAAATCATATAAATGAGGGCTAGTAAATGTATTTAATTTCTGATTGTTAGCTTCAAAAAAGTATTTTAAACAAGTTAGAACACTATTTTTTCCATCACTACCAATAATATTAATAACATTATTAATTTTATTTTGAGGGTTACCTAACTTTTCTAAAACTTTTTGTATTCTATTTAGATCTAAATTAATTCTTCGACTATACTGCTTTTGAAGTTTTTGATAAAATAACTTGGGAATTTTCGACATTGTCAGAACTAGATATAGTCTGCATTTCTTTTTTCTTCAACAAAATTGACAATAAAGTTGATATTGACTGTTTTAAATATTTTCTCTCAACCACTAAATCTATTCCCCCATGCTCTTTTACAAATTCAGCTGTTTGAAAATTTTCAGGTAATTCTTCTTTAACAGTGCTTTCAATTACCCTTCTGCCTGCGAAAGCAACTATCGCCTTAGGTTCAGCTATAAGCACGTCCCCGAGTGAAGCAAAACTTCCTGTGACACCGCCAGCTGTTGGATTACACATGACAACTATATAAGGAAGGTTCCTCATTTTTAGTTCATTTACAGCTAAGACAGTTTTAGACATCATACTAAGCGAAATTACAGACTCCATCATTCGTTGGCCACCACTACAACTAAAAAATATAAATGGTGTTTTTTTATCTATTGCGTTTTGTACCCCATGCACAAAGGCTTCCCCAGAGGCAGCTCCAACTGATCCTCCAATAAAATTAAAATTTTGAGCTCCCACTGTCACTTGCATACCATTCATTATGCCTTCAGCAATTAAAATTGCATCTGATTGGTTTGTTTTCTTTCTTGCAGCTTTTAGTCTATCAGAATATTTTTTTGTATCAGTAAATTTTAAAGGATCATCTTTTGGTAAGGGTGTTTGTAGAATATTAAACTCTTTGTTATCAAAAAAAATTTTAAATCTTTCATCGCAACTAAGTTTGTGATGAAACCCGCATGTTGGGCAAACACTTAGGTTTTTAAATAAATCATCCTTATAAACTAAATTTTTACACTCACAAGTCGACCAAAGTGACTCCTTACTCTCAGATGATTTTTTTTTAAATAACGACTTTATTTTAGGTTTTATAAATTTTGTTATCCAATTCATGATATTTGTTTTTTTAAATCTTTTACCATTTTATTCAATTTTATGACAGGATTTTGACGCTTTTTTAATGTTTCAGTTATACCTTTACATAAAGCACTTCCAACTACTAAACCATCAGCTTTTTTTAAAGATTTTATTGTTTTCTTAGTAATTCCAAACCCAATTACTGTATTTTTGGATTTGTTCAATTTTTTTATTTTATCGTAATTTTTAATAATTTTTCTTGGAGATACTTTGAGTTTACCACCTGTAGTAGATAACATGCTAATAAAATAATTCATATCATGTGAGTCGCTTATAATCTTTTTCATTCTTTCCCTTGATGTTGTAGGTGATAAAAGTTGTACAAAAGTTATTGAATTTTTTTTGCATAGTTTAGAAAATATTTTATTGTCCGGCCAAGGTAAATCTACAATTATTAATCCGTCGACTCCAACTTCTTTACATTTCTTAACAAATTTTTTTTCACCATACCTAAAAACCATTTGGTAGTACCCCATGAGTATACAAGGTTTAGCGTTTCTTAAATTTTTATAGTTTTTTACTATTTGAAAAACGTCTTTTAACTTAATTCCATTTTTTAAGGCTCTATAAGAACTATTTTGAATTTGCGGACCATCAGCCGTAGGTGCGTTATGTGGAAAACCAATTTCTAAAATATCAGCATATTTGGATATCGACTTTAAAATTTCTAATGATTTTTTTTTAGTATTATCTCCAGCAACAATATAAGTAAGTAAAGCAGGTCTATTTTCTTTCCTACAATTTTTAAAAACTGAACTTATATTAGATATCATCTTGAATAATTTCCTAAATGTTTTTTTATTATATCTCGGTCTTTTAAACTATCCCCACAACTATCAACTACTATAATATTTGAGTTATCAAGTTTTGGGGCAATTTTAATTGCCTCAACAAAAGCATGTGCTGGCTCCAAACTTGGTGAAATTTCTTCTAACTCAGTTACTAACTTATAAGCTTTCAAGGCTTCTTCATCAGTTGCGAAAGTGTATCTTGCTCTACCAGTGTCTTTTAAAAGACAATGTATTGGACTGACAGATGGATAATCTAACCCACTACTTATAGACTCTGTATCATTTATCTGACCATCTGCATCTTGTATACAGTAAGCAGCAGAACCATGAAGCACCCCTAATTTTGAATTTTTACTTAGAGGAGCAGCATGAAGCTTACTTTTTGAACTACCTCCAGCCTCTACACCAATAAATTCTATTTGGTTTTTATTATAATCAACAAACTCGCTCCAAAATCCATAAGCACTTGAGCCACCACCAACGCAATTAATTAATTTTAATTTTTTTGGTATTTCTCCAAACTCATCTTCTAATTGAACCTTAAGTTCTTTAGAAATTTGTGCAGTACTAAATCCACAAATTTTAACAAATATGTTAGGACCAACTAAGCTTCCAATTCCCATGTGAACTTTGTCACAATTTGAAACCCAATATCTAATACATTCGCTAACAGCATCTACTAAGGTTTTACTTCCTGATGTGACTGGAATAATTTCAGCTCCATTTTTCCTAATTGCATCGCAATTAGGTTTTTGTCTTTCAATATCTCTTTGACCCATAAATACTTTACAACCGAGACCAAATTTTTTGGCGACCATAGAAAACATTTTTCCGTTATAACCAGCCCCAGTATCTGTACATATGTATTTTTTTTTTGCTCGTTTACACAACATTGCATGGGTAATGGCGTTATATATTTTATGAGCCCCTCCGTTAGCGTCAGAAACCATTTTCGCGTAAATCTGCGCACCCCCTAAATGATCGGTAAGATTGTGAAGTTTTATAAATCTTGTTGGTCTTCCAACATAACCCTCGTACAAATCATCTCTTTCTTTTAGAAAATTTTTATCTTTTCTAAATTTTTCAAATAGTTTTGTTAAATCGTCTATAGGTTTTTTTAGGGTTTCAGCAACATAATTGCCCCCAAACTTTCCTCCGTAAAAACCATTTTTATCGTGCTGATCGATTAAAGGTATTCCTTTTTTAATTTTCATTTTCCAAATGGGTTGTTTACTATTTGACTGATTGTATAATTTTTTCGATGTTTTGACCAGCATCACCACTTTCATATATTGGTCGGCCTATAACTGCGAAGGCAAAACTATCATCTTTTGTTATTCTACAAAATTCTGAATATCCCATAACCCTTTTTTGGTCATGTTTTCTATCGTCAACTCCTCGTATTCCAGGACAAAATATTTTTAAGTTTTTAGATAAAGATCTTACTAATTTATATTCTTGTGCTGAAACAATAACTCCGTTTAAATTGGACTTTATAGCTAAACCTATTAAACTTTTTACTTGTTCTTGTGATGAAGGCTGTGATGTTAATACTGTAACACCCAATAACTCAATTTGGTTAGAAAGTTCCTTTGCAGCTACCAGCATCTCATATCCACCTGAGGTATGTAGTGTTAGGTATTTGACAGTTTTTAAAGATGAAATACTTGCGACAGTTTTTTTAACAGTATTTGGTATATCAAAGATTTTTAAATCTAAAAAAATTTCTAAACCAAGATCGTAAAACTTTTTAATTCCTTCTTTTCCACAATTAGCAAACAACTCATTAGTAATCTTAAGTCCGGCTGCATAATCTTTTACCATATTTGCAACATCTAATGCTTTATCAAAATTTGAAAAATCAAGTGCAACAAAAATATTTTTTTTCAATTTAAATTTTCCTTGCTATGATTAATTTTTTTTTTTAATTCTTTTGACATTTTAAAAGCTATAGAAAATTTTTCATTTGTTCTAATTCTCTCTCCTGTTTTTGGGTTTCTTGCGTTTTCATTTCTTTTAATCTTTTTCCGGGAAAATCTACCAAATTTTCTTATCTCTGTTGCTCTATTATGTTTTATTTCGTCAACGATACGATTTGTTATTATATTTATAATTTTATTAATTTGTGATTTTTTGATTTTTCGGCGGAATTCATCTGATAACTTTAAAATTATCTCAGATTTCACCATATTAAATTATTTCTTTTTTGTTGTTTTCTTTGTCTTAAATACTTTTCCTAAAATATCACCTAATACAGCACCACTTTTTGATCCATCTTTTCCATATTTTTTAATATCTCTCTTTTCATTTTGTATCTCTAATTCTTTGATTGATAAATTAACGCGTCTTGCCTCTATGTTTAGATCAATTATCATGCAGTCAACTTTATTTCCTGGATTAAATATTTCTGGTCTACAATTTTCTGGGTCTTTTGCTAAATTATTTTTTTTAATCAAAATTTGTAGTTTGTCCTCATTGCCAGGTGAAACTTTAATTCCATTTTTTAATACTGAGTGTACTTTTGCAGTTATTACGTCTCTATCTTTTTTATTTTTAAAATAATCAAATGGATCTTTTTCTAAATGTCTTATCGAAAGTCTTATTTTCTCCTTTTCTCCATCTATCTCTACAATCTTTGTTTTTACTTTTTGATTTTTTTTAAATTTTTTTAAATCCTCCTCATTTTCTTCCCAAGAGATATCTTTGTAATGTAATAATCCATTTAATGAAGAGTTTTCAATATTTAAAAATATTCCAAAGTCGGTAATATTTTTGACATAAGCACTTATAATTGATCCAACTGGGGTCTCTTTTAAAAGCTTATCCCAAGGATTTTCTAGTGTAGCTTTATAACTTAAAGAAATTCTTCTTTTATCTTTTTCAATTTCCAATATTTTAACTTTTATTTCCTGTGAAGGAGAAAGAACCTTGCTAGGCGTGATATTTTTTTTTGTCCAATCAATTTCGGAAGAATGCACAAGACCTTCTAGTCCTTCTCCTAGACGAACAAAAGCACCATACTCTACACATTTTGTAACATGGCCTTTTACAATATCTCCAACTTTAAAATTTTTGTCTAAGTTTTCAAAAGGATCAGGATGCATCTGTTTTATGCCAACAGAAATTCTATTAGTTGAGTTATCAATCTTAATTATTTTTACTTTAATTTTTTCACCAATTGACAACAAATCAGAAGGTTTCTTTACTCGTGAATAACTCATATCACTACAATGTAGTAATGAGTCAGCACCCGCTAAATCTATAAAAGCTCCCCAGTCTAAAATAGATTTTACTTTACCTTGAACAATATCTCCTTCTTTGATTTTACTTAAAATATTTTTTAAATCTTTATTTTTTGTTTTTTCTAAAATACTTTTTCTACTAACAACTATATTTCCTCTAACATTATCCATTTTTACGCAAAGAAATTTTAGTGGAGTATTCATTAGTTCATCGATCTCTGAATTTTTTAACGGTTTTATGTCTACTTGCGAACCTGGTAAGAAACAAAGACAGGAATTTATATTTACGACGAAACCTCCTTTGCAACGATTAGTTATAATTCCTTCAACCTCTTCTTGTTTATCGAAAGCTTTACTCATACGTTCCCAAGAGCTAAATCTTCTGGCTTTATCTCTACTTACAACGAGCTCTCCATTAAATCCTTCAATTCTTTCTAAATAAACATCAATATTTGATCCTACTTTTAAAGAGTCTAATTCTTTTGTTATTTTAAATTCCTCAATTGGTATCATTCCTTCAGATTTAGCTTTTAAGTCAACAAAAACATACTTTCTACCAATTTCGCTAACAACTGCTTTAGTAATTTTTCCCTCTTTGAGATCCCTTTTTTTAAAATCTTCATTTAAAAGATTTTCAAATTCACTCAGGTTTTTTTTGTTTTCTAAGTTAGTTTCTAAAGCCATATAATTTATTTATTCTTAAAGCTCTCTATCAATAATTTTTTTTACTTTTAGAAAGCCCCCTTTTATAGAGAGGTGCGTTGTATTTATCAACTGTGAATCTTGAGTTTTTTTAAGCCTTCCTTGTTTTCCAGACCTTTTTTTATCTGATTGATCCCTATTTTTTAAACTTATTACAACATTTTTAAGATTTACTTTCTTCCCTAGCCTTCTAAGTTCCTTGAACCTTCTTTTACTTCTCTCTCGTAGATTTGCTGTGATATAGAATTTAAAAGTTGCATCGGGCATTATATTATACGTAATATCCCTTCCATTAAGAACGCTACCTTTAAAACCAGGTGGAATTTTATAAGCGATATTTTTTTGAAAACCTAAAACCAGTTTTCTCAAACTCAATTGTTTTGATATTCTAGAAGTTAACTGGGCAACATCATCATCAATAAGTTTTTTACTTTTTAACTCATCTAATTTTAATTTTTTTATCTTTTGTCTCAAAAATTTTGTTTGATTTTGAGGTTTTTTTTTTAATATTTGATAAGCACACCATCTATAAACTTTTCCAGTGTCAAGATATCTTAATTTATAATGCTTAGCTAGAAGCTTTGCTATAGACGTTGAACCAGAGCCAGCTGTTGAGTCAATAGCTATTCGAATATATTTGGTTTTATCTAACTTCATATTTGCCACCAATTAATTTAATTATCTTTAAAAACGATGGTGATGATGTTTCAACAGTTTCAAAATTTTTTACAAAACTTTTAACACCAGTTAACAAAGATAAGCAAACAGTTGCCATACATATTCTATGATCAAGTAAATTTTTTAAAACAATATATTTTTTTTTTACTTTAATTTCATTTGACCCAAAAATTCTCATTTCACTTTTAGTTAAGATACACTTAATTCCGATTTGCTTTAATATTTTTTTCATCTCCAAAGCCCTTGAACTTTCTTTGTTTGATAAATCCGATATACCTTTAAACACAGATATTCCAGGTATCATGGCTGCACAAACAGATAAAATTACATATTCATCAGCTGTTGAGGGATAATAATAAGAACCTGCTTTGATTGGACTTATTTTGCTACTTTTGACATGAATATCGCCAATAGTCTCATTAAATCTTCTTTTTATATTTGTAAAAACTATTTTGGCGCCGTGTCTTTTTAGCAATTTATAAAAACCTAATCTCCTTGAATTTAGACATATATTTTTAATTTTTAAATTCGAATTTTCTGTAAATAATGCTAATGCACAAAAAAAAGCAGCACTAGATGGGTCTCCTGGAACAGAGATATTAAAGGGATCTAAAGCTTTTTTTCCAAAAACTTTTATCTCATTTTTTTTTATACTTAAAACTCCTGAATTATTAAGGAGCAAATTTTCAGTATGATTTCTACTTTTGTTACTTTCATTTTCTAAAATATTTGTAGTCCCAAATGAATTTAGACCTGCAAGAATTACTGCACTTTTCAATTGAGCAGAAATACCTGATTTATATTTTATTCCTAGCGGCATAGATGAAGATGTAATTTGAAAAGGTAAATACGATTTATTTTTACTAAAACTCGCACCAAATTCACCCATCAGATCTATGAGTTTTGTCATATCTCTTTTTTTTAGAGATTTGTCACCAGTTATATTTACTTTTAAACCAGGTGTGGTCGAAAGTATACCAATGAGAAGTCTTGTGAGAGTTCCTGAGTTACCGCAGTTTAACACTGCATTATTTTTAATTGCAAATGAGCCAAATCCTTTTCCGTAAACAAAATAACTTTTTTTAATTTTTTTTATTTTTACACCAAGTTTCCTCAAACATTCTATAGTAGAAAATATATCCTCAGATTCAAGAATGTTATCAATTTTTGAAATGCCTTGACTTATAGAACTAATTAAAAGAGTTCTAATAGAAATAGATTTATCACTATCAACTTTTAAAATTTTATTGAAACCAGCAATTCTATTTTGAGATATTACTGAATACTTTTTTTTTGACATTAAATTCTAATCGTAAGATCCAAAGTACAATTCTCGAGCTTTTGCAGATTGTAAAATTTCTTTTGGCTTACCTTCGGCAATAATTGTTTGTTCTCCAATAACAACACATTTATCTACAACTTGAAGCAAGTTTTGAATATTATGATCTGTTACAAGAATTCCAGTTCCATAAGATTGTAATTTTAAAATGTATTTTTGAATATCTTGTACAACAATGGGATCCAAAGCTGCCATTGGTTCATCTAGTAAAATAATTTTGGGATTATTAATTAGAGTCCTCGCAATCTGAAGTCTTCTAACCTCCCCACCAGATAAAAGGTTTGCATTAATATTTCTTAAGTGTTGTAGATTGAATTCTGTTAATAGTTGTTCAACCATTGCGCGTTGTTTTTCGTGTTTTTTAACTGTAAGTTGAGCCACAGCTAGCAAGTTATCGTAAGTTGACATTGCAAAAACTGATCGATACTGACTTAAATATCCAATACCAAGTTTAGCTCTTTCATGAATTGGTAACGATGTTATGTCTTTTTGATTTAATAAAATTTTTCCATTATCAATTTTATACCTTCCTAAAATACATCCATATAAACTTGTTTTTCCACTTCCATTTGGACCTAGTAAACCAACAATTTCGCCAGGATGTAGGTCTAAATTAATTTTTTTAAGTATAGGTCTCCCATCAAATGATTTGCTTATACCTTTAACTTGCAAAATTGGTTTATCTTTTTTAAATTTTATTATTCTAAATCTTTTCTTCATTTTAAATTAGTTTTTACGTTAACCCTCTCATTTTCTTGATGCATTGAAACTTTTACAGTCTTGTCTGTAAAATCAAAATTTAACTTATCTGATGTAAAATTTCCTTTCGGACCTTCTGATCTAACATTTCCCTCGACATGCAACCTGTTTTCCTCGTTTTTGTAATCTGCTTTGTCAGAAAATAATGAGTTATCCATATAAAACATACTTACATTTTTAGAGAAGCTAATGTCAAGAGAGACATTATTATAAACCCCTTTTTTACTTCTAACTTCTAAAATTGTGCCATCTTTAAAATAAAAATAGCAAAGTATACCTCGCATTCTTATTATCTCTGGTAAATTTTCCTCAAAATCAGAGTAATCAGAAAAAATAACAAATTTGTTTCCACTTTTATCCTCTCCTCTGTACTCTAAATTTTCAAAAATTGTTATACCTTCTAAATTATTTTCAACGTTATCTTTTGATTTTATATCCTGAGATATAACGCTTTCTTTAATTGTATTTGAAAAATAGATTAAAAGTATTAAAAAAATACCTACTAATAATAATGAAAACTGTATTAATTTTTTTTTTCTAAATTTATTTAATACCATGTGCTAATAAATGGTGAATATGGCAAATTCCTTTTACTCTTCCTGATTTAGAGGAAACTACCAGTGAAGTTATTTTTCTTTGATTCATTATAGATAAAGCCTTATTTGCAGTGATATCTTCTTGAATTTTAAAAGGATTTCTAGTTGCAATCTTTTCTATCTTTTCTTTTTTAGAGAATTTAGACAACCCTCTTCTCGCATCACCATCAGTGCATATTGAAAACACTTTACCTTTTTTTGTTATTAAAACTAAACCTAACTTTTTAGAAGATATAATTTTAACTGCTTGTTCTATAGTTTTGTTTCTGTCAATAATTGGTATTTTTTTTCCAGTTACCATAATATCTTTTACCAAAAGAAGTGTTCTACCTAAACTACCACCTTTATGAAAACGCTTAAAAACCTCTTTTGAAAAATTTTTTTTATGCTGAATGGCAGCACATATCGTATCTCCAAGAACTAAAGTAATTGTTGTACTTGTCGTCGGTACAATTGAGGTTATATCTGCCTCTTTAACTTTAGGTAGTAATAATTTTATATCACTTGCTTTTAAAAGAATACTATCTTTAGAACTAGCTATACCAACAACTTTTATTCCAAATCGATTAGCAAAATTCAACATATCATTAAGTTCTTCTGAATTTCCAGAATAAGAGAAAATTAATAAAATGTCTTTTTTTTGGATCTGGCCCATATCACCGTGCCTTGCTGTACCAGGATCACAAAAAAAACTTGATACTCCAATACTCGATAATGTTGCAGATACTTTTCTTGCTATCAAACCAGATTTACCAACCCCAGCACATATTACTTTGCCTTTACAATTTGCCATAAGATCGACTGCTTTTATAAATGAGCTATTAAAAACTTTGTTAATTTTCTTCAACTCCGAAATTTGTATCTTTGCTGAATTTCTTGCAATTTTTATATAATTTTTTTTTACCATTAGTGTTCAAATACATCAAATTTAAAACCAGATTGATCTAATTTTATGCGTGTGTCTAAAAATGCAATACAGCTTTCATACAGTTCAAACCGATTTTCTCTTTTTAACATTTTTTCTAATTCATTTTTTATCCTATGAAGGTAAATTACATCATTTGATGCGTATTCTAATTGTTTTTCACTAAACTCATTTAAATTTTTATTCCAATCACTGCTACTAACTCTTTTATCTAAATTCTTATTACAAAATTCGTAAACTAAATTTTTGAGACCATGCTGATCAGTGTATGTTCTCACGACTTTGCTTGCGATTTTTGTGTCAAAGATATTCCTAACTTTGCACTTTAAAAAATATTCAAGTGCATTTTTATCAAATCTCAAATAATGACCAATTTTTTGAATTTTTTTATCTTCCAAAATAGATACAAGATTTGGCGCTTTATAAGTATCTCGATCAGGTTGAATGATGTAAACAACTCCATTACGATCGCAAATTTGAATGAGGCTTAATTTATCTCTTTCAGGAATCTTTAAACCTGTCGCTTCTGTATCAATTGCAACAGAATCCTTAAATGATTTGGATATTTCTTCAGTTATGTCTCCTTGAAATTTGTGTATTTTTGCCATACCTATTCTTCAATACCATGAATAATTACCCGATAGCAACAATTCTAGGCGGTGGTGGTTTTATAGGCCGTTATCTTGTCAGAAATTTGACCATAAAGAACTTTAGATGCATTGTTCCTACACGTAATCCATTTTCCAAGGTTTATTTGAAGACCCAAGCACCACCAGGAGCAATTGAAATTATAAAATTTGGTCAAAATAATTTTGAAGAGATTAAAAATGCGGTAAATAACTCAGATATTGTTATTAATCTATGTGGAATATTATTTGAAAATAGAAAACAAAAATTTAATAGTATTCACGGAGATATTCCTGAAAGCATCGCAAAACTTTGCGCACAATCAAATGTAAAAAAGTTTATTCACGTTTCTGCTATTGGTGCTAGTAAAGATTCTAAATCAAAATACCAGCAATCTAAATTTTTAGGGGAAGAAAAAGCTTTAAGTAATTTTAATAAAACAGTTATTATTAGACCAAGCGTTGTAATTGGTAATGAAGATAATTTTACAAATTTATTTGCAAAATTAAGCCTTTCGCCAATAATTCCCGTAGTGAATGTAAATTATAAATTTGAGCCTATTTTCGTAAATGATGTTGCAAGAGCAATTTTAAAAGCTATAGAGACAAAAAATAATGAAGGAAAAATTTATGAACTAGGTGGCGGCAGAGTGATTAGTTTTGGCGATATGATAAAACTAATTTTAAGCACAATTGGAAAAAAAAGAATAGTTGCTGATGTGCCGATGACTTTAGCAAAAATTCAAAGTTCGCTTTTAAGTATTTTACCGATTGATCCAATTATAACAAAAGATCAATGTCTAATACTTTCTGAAAAAGATAATGTAGTATCTGGCGATCACTTATCTTTAAAAGATTTAAATATCAAACCGACGGATATTGAAAAAGAAATGGAAAAGTGGCTGTGGCGTTACCGATCAGGTGGAGAATTCGCAAAAGTCTAGGGTACTAACAAGTTAAAAGATTTATCACTTTTTCTAATTATTAATTTGTCTTCAAAACCAAAGTCCTCACCATCTATTTGTGAGAGAACTTTATTTTCAAGTTTATCAATTTCTAACTTATCAAGCTCTTTAGTAATAATACTTTTTGCTCTACTTAAATCCCCTTTTGATAATATTAGCCAAAGGTAATATAAAATTTTAATTCTTGAAAGATCTTCAAATATATAAGCAATAACTTTATTATCAAAAATATTTGTTTTTTTCGTAATAGAGTGTGGTCCTGCATAATATTTTGAATTTGTTACAAGTACCCAATCGGCTTTAATTATTTTTCCATCGACATTTACTTTCATCTTTTTATTTTTTAGAAATATAAAATGTTGCAGACCTTTAAGCGCAAAAATTATCTTACCTAAATATTTTTTAATTTGAGAGTCTATTGAATGCACAATCTCTGAGTCAAAACCAATCCCAGCCATAAGAAAGAAATATTTATCATTAATTTTTGCAAGATTAATTTTTTTGGTGTTTTCTGAAACAAGTACTTTATAAATTTCTTTAGCTTTTTTTTCTATTTGTGTTTCAATCTGAAGTATATTTGCTGTTCCTGCAGGTATGTAACCGATAATAGGCTTATCAATGTCTTTGTACTTATTTATGATCTGATTTATTCCAAAACATACTGAACCATCACCACCTGCAATTACGACTCTATCTGTGTTATTTTTTGATAATTCACTAAAAACTTTTTCAGCATCTTTTTCAGAGCTGGTTTTAAATAACTCTACCGAATGATCTATTTTAAGAAGCTCTATTACTTTGTTGATAAGCTTTAATTTTCTTCCACCTGCTGCGTTAGCATTAAAAATGATGGAAAATTTTAATTTTTTAATCATTTTTTAACATTTCTGTAACATATTTATGATTCAACTAAAAGAAGAG
Organism: uncultured Pelagibacteraceae bacterium; assembly: GCA_902583685.1. Classification (GTDB taxonomy): domain Bacteria; phylum Pseudomonadota; class Alphaproteobacteria; order Pelagibacterales; family Pelagibacteraceae; genus Anoxypelagibacter. The sequence goes on along the minus strand of CACHWO010000003.1, from coordinate 9,832 downwards.
ATTCGTTTTATAAAATGAAACAAATAAAATCTAGCGCCGAAGGAAAAATACTTACATTTAAAAGTATATTCATCTCAGATGTTCATCTAGGAACAGTTGGTTGCCAAGCAAATAAACTCTTAGAATTTTATAAACACACAAGATCAGAAAATCTTTATTTGGTGGGAGACATCTTCGATATTTGGGCTCTCAAAAAAAGTTTTTTTTGGCCACAAGAACACAATGATGTCATTCAAAAAACTCTTAGAAAGGCAAGACACGGTACAAAAGTAAAATATATTACAGGAAACCACGATGAGATTTTTAGAAAGTTTGTTCCAATAAATTTTGGTGATGTTGAGTTAATAAACAAATGTATACATGAAACAGTTGATAAAAAAAAATATGTGGTAATTCATGGAGACCAGTGGGATGGTGTTATGAAATATGCACCCTGGTTATCTAAAGTGGGTGCCATCGCTTATAATTTATTATTAAGATTAAATAATTTAGTAAATTTTATTAGAAACATTTTTGGCAAGGAGAAGTGGTCGCTTGCAAAATTTTTAAAAAATAAAGTAAAGAATGCAGTTAAATATATAGGTGATTATGAAAAAACTGTATCAAGCTACGGTAAAAAGAAAAATGTCGACGGAATTATTTGTGGACATATTCATAAAGCTTCAAATCAAAATTTTGATGGAGTGAACTATTTAAATTGTGGTGATTGGGTAGAGAACTGCACTGCTCTTGTAGAGCATCTAGATGGAAAAATGGAAATTATTAAGTGGGATGAAATTAGACAAGAAGTGGTAAATTACAGAACTCAGCTTAAAGAGGTAGTTTAACATTTATGAGAATATTAATTGTTACGGATGCTTGTCCGGAACATGTTTTAAATGGTGTGACCAGATCTTATTCAAGATTAGAAATTGAATTAAAAAAAATGGGTCACAAAGTTAGCTACATTAAACCTACTCAATTTTTCACAGTTCCAATGCCCAAATATAATGAAATCAAATTAGCCATAAATGTATGGAGGGTTGGTAAATTAATTAAAAAAGAAATGATCGAAGCACAAAATAATAATGAACAGTTTAGAATACATATTGCTACAGAGGGACCTATAGGACTATCAGCTAGAAGATATTTAGGTAGAAATAAGATAAAATTTACTACAAGTTTTCACACTAGATTTGATAAATATCTAAAATTATATCTCCCTATAATACCCGAAAAAATATCCCAAAAATTTTTAAGTAACTTTCACAACAAAGCTGAAAGGGTATTAGTCACTACAGAGTCGATGAAAAAAGAATTAAGCGATATAGGGGTAATTAATGACAAAATGGTTGTTTGGACAAGAGGGGCAGATCATTTAGGAGAACCAAAGAAAATGACATTAAATTACAACAAACCAATTTTTGTTTATGTAGGAAGGATCGCATTGGAAAAAAATATTAAAGATTTTTTAGACCTTGATTTACCAGGTAAAAAAATATTAGTTGGTACAGGTCCCCATTTAAAAAAACTCAAAAAAGAGTATCCTGATGCTAAGTTTGTTGGTCAAAAAACGAACGGTGAATTAGCTTCTTATTTTGCATCAGCTGACGTTTTTGTTTTTCCATCAAAAACGGAAACATTTGGAATTGTATGTATAGAGTCTTTGATGGCAGGAACACCCGTAGCAGGTTACGCTGATTGCCCAGGTACAATGGATATTTTTAAATTAGCTAATGGAAAATCAATTGGTTGTCTTGATAAAGATTTAAAAAAAGCGGCTTTGACAGCTTTAAAAGCAGATAGAGACAACTGTAAAGAATTTGCTAAACAATTTACTTGGAAGAGATGTGCAGAGATATTTATCAATAACACTGCAGTAAATTAAGACATATCTCCCCTTTAAATTAACCTTACTTCAACTATAATTAATTAATGGATTTACTCTTTATATTAATAGGCGCAGGTCTTGCTATATTTGTTATATTCGTATCTTTTAAAAGCATCGGAGCAGGTATAGCCGCAAAATCAGAAATAAATAGACAAAAAGACAAACTAAAATCAGGTGATAAAGAAGAGGGGATAGAAGACATCACCAATGAAAATATTGAAAAAACTAATGAGCAAGTAAAGATTATAAATCAAATCGATGATCTAATTTTAATTGTAGATAAATTTAAAAATATCAAATTTTTTAATAATAGTGCAAAAAAAAAATTTGGAGAAAATAATTTAAATAAGCACGTGGCTACTTTATTGAGAGTTCCTGATTTACTCCAAAATATTGATTTAGTACTTTTAAAAAAAGAGACAATTACTATGGATTTAGAATTATCCACTCCCTCATTTCAGTTCTTTAAAGTTCATCTATTCTCTGGACCGAACTCATATGTCGATGATCCTGACTCAGTTGTTTTATTTCTAAAAGATTTAACTGATATTATAAAAGCGCAAAGGTTCAAATCTGATTTTGTAGCTAATGTCAGCCATGAACTTAAAACACCTTTAGTTTCTATTAAAGGATTTTTAGAAACTATAAGCGGACATGCGAAAGATGATTTAGAAGCACAAAAAAAATTTATACCGATAATGCTTGAGCAAGCTGATAGGATGGAAAGCTTAATTAAAGATTTACTTTCATTAAGTAGAATTGAGTTAGAGGAACATATACAGCCTCAAGATAAAGTAAATTTAAAAGAAGTTTTAAGTAACGTTGAAGATATCCATCAAAAAAATTTAAAATCTTTTGAATTTAAAAATAATATAAAAGATGATTTCTTTATTAAAGGCGATCATGAAAAATTAATAGAAGTTTTTTCAAATATTATTGATAACAGTATAAAATATTCAGAAAAAAATAAAAAGATTGAAATTAATTGTGGGCAAGGTAACGGAAAAGTTATAGGAGACTCTTATACCGTGTCCATTAAAGATAATGGTATTGGAATTCCAACTGAACAACTTCCGAGAATTACTGAAAGATTTTTTAGAGTTGATGCCGCTAAAAGTAAAAAAGTTGGTGGCACTGGACTTGGAATGGCGATCGTGAAGCACATTGTTAATCAGCATAGAGGAGAACTAGAAATAAAAAGTGAAGCTCAAAGTGGCACCGAAATAAAGGTCCATTTTTCAAAATTTTAGCAAATATTACAGTTTTATTAAATTTTGTCTTGAGATAGACGGCAAAATAGTTAAAGTTTTAGTATGACTAGATTAATGAATTATATAAGTCTGGTTTTATTAACTTTAATTTTTACAACTGTTAAAGCAGATGTAAATTTAATAGAGAAAACTTTACGTTCTCAACCTCTTACAGTTTTTGATCTTGGGCTTCTAAGACTGAAAAACGATCTTAAGCAAGCTAAAAACGATTTAGTCTTTGAAGTAGATAGTAAAAATGTATCTACAATTTATACTGAAGCTTTATTTTCAAGACGATACGATGGAATTCAATTAATTGTGTCAGCACCGATGAGTACTCATTTAAATGCGAACTCGTACATGGCGGACTCAATCAAATGTAGAAAAATTTTTGAAAAAGTTAAAAATAATCTTTTAAAAGGACAAAATCAGAGCAATATGATTCACTCACAAGCTGCATCTTATTTAAGTGAAGTATTCACCGCTCCCACACAATGGAATGCTTGGAGATATGACAAAGGATTTACTCAAAAGTTAGTTAACTTTGTACAACTAGAAGTTACATTAAAGCCAACTCAATCCTACGCAGTTAAAAATAAAGTAAGACCTTTTAGTTGCGGAGGGTCTTTAGCCTCTGATTATCAACAAATCGAGATAACTAGAAAGTTCAACTAAAAAGTTATCATTTTAATAAATTTTTAACATATCTGTAATAATTAAGAATCCTCTTAATTCTATGAGTCTTATGTTTGTTAATTAATTAATAAATGAAAGGATAAACAATGAAAAAACTATCAATCGCTTTAGCTTCATTAGTTGCAATGTTAGTTGTAACTTCTGCTCAAGCTAGAGATCAGATTAAAATCGTAGGTTCTTCAACTGTATTCCCTTATGCAACAATCGTTGCTGAAAGATTTGGTTCGTCTGGTAAATTTAAAACACCAGTAATCGAGTCAACAGGAACAGGTGGTGGAGCTAAATTATTCTGTGCTGGAGTTGGTACAGAGCACCCAGACATAACAAATGCATCTAGAGCTATGAAGGCTAAAGAGTATGCGCTATGTCAAAAAAATGGTGTTGAAGAAATCGTAGAGATTACAGTTGGTAACGATGGAATTACCCTAGCGTATTCTAAAGATGCTAAACCAGTAAACTTTACAAAAAAACAATTATGGGCAGCATTAGCAAAAGAAGTTGCTAAAGATGGTGCGTTAGTACCAAATCCATATAAAAATTGGAGTGATATCGACCCATCATTACCAAACTACCCTATCAAAGTTATGGTGCCTCCAGGAACATCAGGAACAAGAGATGCTTGGAATTCATTAGTAATGAAAAAAGGTATCGATGATGCTTCTAAAAAAGCTGGCGCTAAATATAAAGCGTTAAGAGAAGATGGTGCGGTAATTGAAGTTGGTGAGAACGACTCACTTATTATTCAAAAATTAGCTGCGGACAAAGAAATGTTCGGTTTCTTTGGTTTCAGTTATTTCTTAGCTGCAAAAGATAAATTGCAAGCTGCAAGCATTGAAGGTGGTCAACCAAGTCTATCTTCGATTCAAGATTACAGTTACGCAGTTGCAAGACCTTTATTCTTCTATGTGAAAAAAGCTCACGTGGGCGTTGTACCTGGCTTACATGAATTCGTAAAAGAGTTCACAAGTAAAAAAGCTATGGGCAAAAAAGGTTATTTAACTGATATCGGGCTAGTACCTCTAGATGGCAAGTTATACAAAACATCTAGAACTAACGCTACGAAGTTAGTTAACATGCCTGCTAAGAAGTAGTAGTATCAATTCAACAAAAAGGGGGTATTTTACCCCCTTTTTATCTCTGGAAGCTCAATATGAATTTAATACTTGTAACTTTTATTATTCTCTTAACTTTCACAAGTTATTATTTCGGTAGAAAAAAAGCTCTAGTTATTCAATCATCACAAAGACTTACGGCATTACCAAAATTTTATGGATATTATTTAGCTGCTTGGTGTGCTGCACCAGCACTAATAATTTTTGTCCTATGGTCAGTTTTTGAACCATCAATAGTTAAAACATTTATTTTACAAGATTACACTGATCAGAACTTAACTAAAAATGAGCTTCAGCTTATTTACACAAAGGTTAAAGCATTAGCCGTAGGAACTTACACGGGAAATATTACTAATTTTCTAGATGAGTCTGCTAATAAGTACATTCAATTAAAAGGAATAGCTAACAGCGCTAAAGTAGCAATTATTTTAGCAATTTTAATTTTCTCTCTGAGTTTTGCGTATAGATCTGTTCAGAAAAATGATCGAATGAGAGAACCAGTAGAAATTTTTCTTAAATGGGTGTTATTTGTTGCATCATTAGGCGCAGTTTTAGTTACAATCGGAATAGTTTTTTCACTTTTATTCGAAGCGATTAGGTTTTTTCAAGCAGTAAAAATCTTTGACTTTATATTCGGAACTCATTGGTATCCTGCTAAAACTTTTGTAAGAGATGGCCAACCAGATCCTGAATTAATGAAGGATGCTTTCGGAGCTGTGCCTTTATTTGCTGGAACTTTTTTTATTGCTTTTATTGCAATGTGTGTTGCCATCCCCATAGGTTTGCTGAGTGGGATATATCTATCTGAGTATGCCGGAAGAGGCGTGAGAAAATATGCGAAACCTATTATTGAGATTTTAGCTGGTATTCCAACAGTGGTATATGGTTTTTTTGCAGCTTTAACCGTCGGTCCTTTTGTTAAAGAAATTGGTAACGCTATGGGTTTAGAAGTTTCAGCGGAGAGCGCTTTAGCTGCAGGAGCAGTTATGGGAGTAATGATAATTCCTTTTATTTCAAGTTTAAGCGATGACGTTATAACAGCAGTACCGCAAAATTTAAGAGATGGGAGTTACGCAATGGGCGCAACAAAATCTGAAACTGTAAAAAAAGTAATTTTTCCAGCAGCCCTACCTGGTATCGTAGGTTCGATACTTTTAGCAGTATCGAGAGCGGTGGGAGAAACAATGATTGTTGTAATGGCCTCAGGACTAGCGGCTAATCTTACAATAAATCCACTTGAGTCAACTTCAACCATTACAGCGCAAATTGTAGTAATTTTAATTGGAGACCAACAATTTGGAGATCCAAAAACTCAATCAGCTTTTGCATTAGGAATATCTTTATTTATAGTAACTTTACTCTTAAATGTAATCGCTCTTTCAGTTGTTAAAAAATATAGGGAAAAATATGAATAGTTTTAAGAAAAATTTATTAAAAAAAAGATATAACGCTGAAAGAAGATTTCAATGGTATGGCAAAATAGCTATAGGATTAGCTTTAAGCTTTTTAGCAGTTTTTATGTTTCAGATATTTTCAAAAGGTTACTCAGCTTTCCAAAAAACTTGGATAGTAACAGAAGTTCATTATGATAAAGAATTACTTTTAATCGATGCAGAAAGCCCATCAAAAGATGATTTAGAAAATGCAGACTATTATGATGTTGCTTACAAAGCTATGACCTCATTAGATCCTGGACTTCCTGAAGAAGAGGATCGTCAATTGATACAAATGGTTTCGTATAAATATGAGGCAGAGGTTAAAGATCTACTTTTAAAAAATCCAGACTATCTAGGTAAAATAGTGCCCATAAAATTAACAGCTTCTGATGATGTTGATCAAGTTCATAAGGGAAATTATCCAAGAGATATTCCTGAGGAGAATAGAAGAGTAAATGATTACCAGTTGCAGATTTACGATATGCTTAATGAAAGAGGAGATATTTTATTAGAGTTTAACATTAGTTTTTTTACAAGTCCTGATTCAAGAGAGGCAGAACTAGCAGGTATAGCTAGCTCGTTTATGGGAACAGTTTTTAGTATACTAGTATGTTTAGCGTTTTCATTTCCTGTTGCAGTGCTAGCAGCAATTTATCTCGAGGAGTTTGCACCAAAAAATAAATTTACAGATTTTATAGAAGTAAACATTAACAATTTGGCAGCTGTTCCATCGATAGTCTTTGGTTTGCTAGGTCTTGGTGTTTTATTAGCAGTTTTTAATTTACCAAGATCGACACCACTTGTTGGAGGAATTACTTTGTCTCTTATGACATTACCAACAATAATTATTGCTGCAAGAGCTTCTTTAAAAGCTGTTCCCCCAAGTATAAGAGAAGCTGCTTTAGCGATGGGTGCAAGTAATATGCAAACAACCATGCATCATACTGTGCCACTATCAATGCCTGGAACTTTATCTGGAACGATAATTGGCTTGGCTCAAGCTTTAGGGGAAACAGCCCCTTTAATTTTAATAGGAATGGTTGCTTTTGTGAATACAATACCTGGTACGCCAGTTGATCCTGCTGCAAGTTTACCAGTTCAGATATATATATGGTCAGAAAGTGCTGAGAGGGGTTTTGTTGAAAAAGTATCTGCATGTATTATGGTGCTTCTAGCTTTTTTAATTTTAATGAACTTGGCAGCTCAAATCGTTAGACACAAATTTGAAAAGAAATGGAGTTAAATGAGTAAAATCAAAGCGGAAAATGTAAATGTTTATTACGGATCCAAACAGGCATTATTTGACGTCTCTATAGATATAGCAGAAAAAGAAGTTACAGCTTTAATTGGACCATCTGGGTGTGGAAAGTCTACTTTCTTAAGATGCTTGAACAGGATGAACGACGTCATAGAAATTTGTAGAGTTGAAGGCAGTATTAAAATGGACAACCTAGAACTGAATTCAAGAAAGTTAGATGTTGTGAGACTTAGGGAGAACGTTGGTATGGTTTTTCAAAAACCCAATCCATTCCCTAAAACAATTTATGAAAATGTAGCTTATGGTCCTACTATTCACGGTATTGCACAGAGCAAAGAAGAAATGGATCAAATAGTTGAAACAAGTTTGAAAAAAGCTGCCTTGTGGAACGAAGTTAAAGATAGACTTGATGAAATCGCAACTGGTTTATCAGGAGGTCAACAGCAACGACTATGTATTGCTAGAGCTATATCTGTAAGTCCAGAAGTGATTCTTATGGACGAACCATGTTCAGCGCTTGACCCAATAGCAACAGCTCAAATTGAAGAACTTATAGATGATCTTAAAAAAGAGGTCACAATTGTGATAGTTACCCACTCAATGTCACAAGCAGCTAGGGTATCTCAAAAAACAGGTTTCTTTCATTTGGGAAAACTTATAGAATTTGGACCAACAGATAAAATATTTAAAAATCCTGATAATCAGCAAACTCAGGATTATATTACAGGAAGGTTTGGTTAATGAGTGAAAAACCGCACATTGTAAAATCTTACGAAGAGCAACTTCGGTTATTAAAAGATACAATAGTGAAAATGGGAACTGGAGTTGAGAAACAGCTTGAAAACACTATTCAATCTTTAGTTAAAAAAGACATTAGTTTAGCAGAAAAATCTATCAAAGATGACGAATTGACTGATAAATATGAAATAAATATAGAAGAGCAAGTTGTAAATTTGATTGCCTTAAGGCAACCTATGGCAATAGATTTAAGAGAAACAGTTGTTGCCTTAAAAGTTTCTTCAGACTTAGAGAGAATTGGTGATTTAGCAAAAAACATCTCAAAACGATTAACTAAAATTGGAACTGATTTACCTAATGATATTACTAAAAATTTCGAAATAGCTGGTTTAAAAGCATCAAAACAAGTCAATGCAGTTTTAAATTCGTATTTACATAGAGCTAAAGATACAGCAGAAAATGTTTGGAATTCTGATGAAGAAATAGATCAAATGACTAATTCTAATATGGAAGCTGCAGTAAAGCATTTAGAAAAAAATAAAAACGATATACAAAAAGTAACCCAACTACTTTTCATGCTTAAAAATATTGAGAGGATTGGAGATCATGCAACCAATATTGCAGAGCAAGTTTATTTTCTGATTACAGGAGATTATTTAGAGGGAGACCGACCAAAAGGATAATGAGGGCAAATTTATTCATTGTTGAAGATGAAATGCCCATCGTAACTTTACTTAAATACAATTTAGAAAAAGAGGGTCACAAAGTTGATTATGCAGTCAATGGAGAAGACGCTATTAGATTGGATGTTGCCAGATATTTCAGGTGTTGAAGTCTGTAAAAATTTGAAAAGAAGCAATCTTCACAAAAATATCCCAATCATTATGTTAACAGCCAAAGGTGAGGAAGAAGACAAACTTAAAGGATTTGAAACAGGAGCTGATGACTATGTAACTAAGCCATTCAGCCAAAAAGAACTTATTGCAAGAATTAACGCTTTATTAAAGAGATCTAAACCAAGTGTTGCCGCTGATGTTGTAGTATTTGAGGATCTTAAAGTAGATAGAGTTCAACGAAGAGTTTATAGAGCAGATAAACAAGTTATAGTCGGCCCAACCGAATTTAAACTAATTGATTTTTTAATAAAGAATCCAAAAAGAGTATATTCGCGTGAGCAACTTCTAAATTCTGTATGGGGAGATGATATTTATGTTGAGGCCAGAACTATAGATGTTCATATCAGAAGACTAAGAAAAGCAATAAATATTGATGGCAAGAAAGATCTTATCAGAACAGTAAGATCTGCTGGCTATTCCTTAGATGTTTGAAGATCTTTTGGCTTTATAAATGATATTAATTTTCCTTTAACTTTTGATAACTTTTCCCAATCATTGAAATTAAAACTTATTTCAGCAACGGCTGCAGTAGGAAATTTTCTTTTTAAATTTTCAAATTGTTCAGAGTTTTCTTTA
>CACHWO010000002.1 GCA_902583685.1 uncultured Pelagibacteraceae bacterium | reverse complement strand
CAATTATTATATCGTAAAATTTTCGTGGTTCAGGACTACGCCACATTTTTTTCCAATTTTCGTTATTGGAAAAAGAGTTTTTAATAATATTAAAGATTGAATATTTTTTTTTCACAGTCAAAAATTAACAAAAAAAAATGATTTCATCTAGTATTTTAAATTGAAGATCCCATGGGAACAGGGGCTGAAACTACCGTTGTTAACCAACAATTTTTAAGTAAACCACTTTCTAAATATTTTTCCACTTGCCATCTAAACATAAAATATTTTTTATTAACATCCATCACTACAACTTCAAAAACTACTTTATTATCATCTGAATATATTTCACTTATTTTATGCTCTTTGTGGTTTAGAAGCATTTTATAAGACTCTCCCTTTATCATTTGCTTAAATCTATCTAAGGGACCTGTAAAAATTTTATTGTCAGGATGAGCAAATTCCCAAGTTTGCTCTATTCCCCTATCTTTATAAGAAATGTCATTTTTCTTTAGACCGTCTAATTGTATTTTTACAACTTCAACTGGTTTAATTTTCTTATTAGGTTTAAGGATTTTTGCATATACCGAGTTAGAACTTAAAAAGAAAATTAAGGTTACAATATTCAATACTCTCATCATTGAACCTTTTTAGAACATCGAGCTAATACGTCAAGTGGTCGACTTGACGTATTAACAGAAATTTAATTAGGCAGCTAATGCTTGTTTTATATCTGAAATGATATCATCAGGATGCTCTATACCAATTGATAATCTAACATATCCTGGAGTTACACCAGCCTCAGCCAATTGTTTTTCGTTTAACTGACTGTGGGTTGTTGATGCAGGATGTATCGCTAAACTTCTTGCATCTCCTATATTCGCAACATGATAAAGAAGTTTTAAACTATCAATAAACTTAGCGCCTGCTTCTAGGCTACCTAAATCCATTCCAACCAAAGATCCATAGCCGCCCTTCATATATCTTTTGGCTCTGTCTCTAATTTCACCTTGATGGTTTGTAGGATAGATTACATTCTTAACTTTTTTCTGACTCTCTAAGAATTTTACAACCTTCTCTGCGTTTGCGCAGTGTTGCTTCATTCTTAACGCAACAGTTTCTAAACCTTGAATTATTTGAAATGCATTGAATGGAGATAATGGAGCACCAAGATCTCTTAACAGAACAACTCGAGCTCTTACTGCAAACGCAACGTTTGCTCCTGTCATTTTAGGAACATCTCTTCCCCAAATTGCACCATTGTAACTTGGATCAGGAGTGTTGAACAATGGTTGTCTCTTTGCATTTCTCACCCAATCAAAGTTTCCACCATCAACAATTATTCCTCCTATCGTTGTTCCATGACCACCAATATATTTTGTGAGAGAGTGCATAACTATAGCGGCACCATGTTCTAATGGTCTACATATTACTGGCGCAGCAGTGTTGTCGATGATCAAAGGTATTCCATGCTTCTTTCCAATATCAGCAACTTCTTTAATTGGAAAAACTCTCAGATATGGATTCGGGCATGACTCTCCATAATAAGCTCTTGTCTTATCATCAGTTAATTTTTCAAAGTTTTTTGGATCTTTTGGATCAGCAAACCTAACTTCAATACCTTGCATGCTTAAGGTATTTTTGAATAAATTTACTGTTCCACCGTAAAGATCGGTAGATGAAACAATGTTATCCCCTGCTTGACAAACATTTTGCACACAAAATGCAGAAGCTGCTTGTCCGGACCCAACTGCAACTGCAGCCAATCCACCTTCCAAAGCCGCAACTCTTTTTTCAAGTATGTCACAAGTTGGATTATTAATTCTTGTATAGATGTTACCAAACTCTTTTAAACCAAATAAGTTTGCAGCTGTTTTAGCATCTTTAAATTGGTAAGAAGTTGTTTGATAAATAGGAACAGCCACAGCAGTAGTTGCCGGATCGCTTCTATATTCACCACCATGAAGACCTATTGTCTCTGGATTTTTTATTTTATCAGTCATTTTTTTTCTCCTTTTTTAGTACTTCGACAAATTGTCAGGCGTACAATACAGTTCAAATGCCTGGTTTAAATTTGAGATATTCCCAAAAAAAAAACCACCGACTAAAGCGGTGGTCTCGAAAGATTTGACGCTTTAGCGGATTTTATAAAGCGCTCGCAATTTGTATTAAATCAGCGCTAATTTTGAAATTATATTAGATTTAATACAATAAAGTCAATACAAATTTGCTTCATTTTTAAGAGCAATAAAATGATGTAAAGTGTTTAAATGAACAATAAGTGGAACGGTAATTTAACACCTGAACAAAACTATATTTTAAAAGAGGAGGGCACTGAACCTCCTGGGTCTAGTCACTTAAATCAGGAAAAAAGGGAAGGCGATTATCATTGTGCTGGATGTGGAGTAAAACTCTTTAGTTCAACAATGAAATACGAAAGTGGTTCTGGTTGGCCATCTTTTTTCTCTTCTTTACCAGATGTTTTTGAAACTAAAACAGACACCCACATTGGTTACGAAAGAACAGAATATCACTGTAAAAAATGCGGGGGACATCATGGTCATTTATTTGATGATGGTCCCAAACCTACAGGAAAAAGGTTCTGTAACAATGGTCTTTGTTTAGTATTTAAGCCTAAAAAATAATAAAATAAACAATAAAAAAGATAAGAGAATATTCTAAAACAGTCTTTGATTTTTCTATTTTCTCAACACCAAATTTATTTTCTAAATATTTTTTTGAAAAATAAAACATTAAATGAACTATAATTATAGATAGACCAATTCCGATTAAAGTTGCCTTAAAACTGAAATTTTTGTATCCAAAATAGCAAGCTAATATGAAAGTTATCCAAGAAACTTTAGAAACAAAGACTTTAAATAAAATTGCTGTTTTTTTACTAAAAATTGACTGTGTCCTGATAAAGGAGTAGGACCAAATAAGACCTAGCAGAAAGCTTAAATATTTTATAATCATATTAATAATAGTATCATTAAATTATGTTTATTAAATCATACATAGCTTTAGGAGCAGGATTTATAAGTTTTCTATCTCCGTGTGTATTACCTTTAATACCTGGATATATTTCATATATATCTGGTCAAAATCTTGAGCAAATAGTAGAAAAAAAACAAAAAATTTTAGCTAAAACTATTATTTTTTCACTTGGATTTTCTTTAGTCTTTATTTCGTTTGGAGCCACAGCATCTTACTTTGGGAGCTTTTTAATAAACTACTCAGATACATTAAGAATAATTGCAGGAATAATAATAATTATCTTTTCACTACAAATAATGGGAGTTTTAAAATTAAATATACTTAATAAAGAAAAAAGATTTTACACAAAAAATTACTCAAATAATTTATTTTTTCCATTTTTAGTTGGAACAGCTTTTGCTTTTGGATGGACACCATGTATAGGACCAGTGCTTGGATCAATTTTAACATTGGCTGCTGTAGAAACAAGCATTGCACAAGGTGTCATACTTTTAAGCTTTTATTCCTTGGGACTTGCAATACCTTTTATATTATCAGGGTATGCAATAACAAAATTCTTAAGTGTTTCAAAAAATTTAAAATCAAAAATGAGACTAATTTCTTTGATTGGGGGATCTATACTTCTAATTACAGGAATATTAATTCTTACAAATGTTTTACAAATAGTTGGTTTTTACCTACTTGAAATATTTCCCTTTTTAGAAAATTTTGGATAGTTAAGCTAACAACTTATCAAGCTCACCGGTTTTATTAGCAGCTTGTAATTCGTCATTTCCACCCACATGATGATCACCTATAAAAATTTGAGGTACAGAGGTTCTTCCTCCACTTTTCTTTAACATTTCTTCTCTTTTTGTTTCATCTTCCCAAACATTTATTTCTTCATAAGGAATTTTTTTTGAATCAAGTAAAGCTCTTGCGTAAACGCAATAAGGACATGGATTACCGGTATACATGACAACTTTTTTCATAATTGTTATATATCACTTATTCTAATTTTTTCTCTCATTTTCTTTCTTGTAATTTTAAACTTTTTCCTATGCTTTATACTTGTATTGTGAACTCTTTTTCTCCAAAGCCTAAAGGAACTAGGTTTTAGGTTCCTTCGCATCACTTTTATAACTTGAGACTCATTTTTTCCAGTCTTCTTAAAAATTTCTTCAAATGTTATTCTATCAGCCCACGCAGCCCAAATAATCCAATCATCATTAAATTTTTTTGGCTCAGGATTTTTTACTCTTGTTTCCGGAATTAGACTTCTTTTCTTCATATAAAAATATATAATCTAAATATGTTCCCTGAAAATTATATACTATATTTGCAATTGTTGTTGTTCCTATTTATCACACCAGGACCCCCAAGAGTTGTAATCGTTTCCCACACAATTAATTATGGACTGAAAAGATCTATTTGGACTGCCGTAGGTGACGTATCTGCTAATGCTATCCAGGCAACCTTAGTAACTTTTGTTATAGGTTCTTTATTAATTGATAACCCTGAAATTTTTTTATATTTAAAATGGATTGGTATCGCGTATATTTTATATCTCGCATACGAAACTTTTAATATAAAAACTAAAAGTATTGGTCCAGAAAACAAATCTTCAAAAAGTATATTTTCTTTTTTTAAAGATGGTTTTTTAGTTGCAGGATTGAGTCCCAAGGCTTTATTGGTTTTTGCAACAATATTTATTCAATTTATTAATTTTAATGAAAATGTATTTTCTCAATTCTTAATTCTAACGGTCACTTGGGTTATTTTAGATTTTTCAACTCTCATGATTTATGGGTTTGCAGCTGGCAAAATTAGAGAATGGCTAAAAGGTAATCCAAGATTTCTTAATTCAATCTCAGCGTGTGTGCTAATTGTCATTGCTCTAATTGTTGCGTTTAAAACTTAATTTTTTTTTCCATAACCTGTTGTTTAAAAAGTAAAAAGTTGCTTTAATTAAATCAATTTAATTAATTAAATAAAATGAAAAGGGGGAAAAATGAATAAAATAGCAAAACTATTTATTACATTTACTTCAGCTATTCTTCTAACGCTAGCTACAATCTCTTCTGCTTTTGCAAAAGTTGAAGGAGATACTATTGTGTTAGGTGCTGCAGTTTCTCTTACAGGAAAATACTCTTCTAACGGAGTACACACTCAAAACGGTTATAATCTTGCAGTTGAAAGATTAAACAAAATGGGTGGAGTAAAAGTTGGTGGAAAATCTTATAAATTTAAAATTATTTATTATGATGATGAGTCAAATCCTAAAAGAGCAGCTCAGTTAGCTGAACGATTAATCAATCAAGATGGCGTAAAATATATGCTTGGACCATACAGTTCAGGCTTAACTAAAGCCATTGCACCGGTAACCGAGAAATATAAAATTCCTATGGTTGAAGCAAATGGTGCATCAAGATCTTTATTTACAAAAGGTTATAAATATTTGTTCGCGGTATTATCGCCAGCAAACCAATACCTTGAAGTAGCAATCGATCTTGCTGTTGAAAAAAATGGTGGTAAGCCAGTAAAAATTGCACAAGCATTTGAACAGGATGCTTTCTCACAAGATGTGAGACTAGGTATTCTTGATGCAGCAAAAAG
Source organism: uncultured Pelagibacteraceae bacterium (assembly GCA_902583685.1). Taxonomy (GTDB): domain Bacteria; phylum Pseudomonadota; class Alphaproteobacteria; order Pelagibacterales; family Pelagibacteraceae; genus Anoxypelagibacter. The sequence continues at coordinate 48,295 of CACHWO010000002.1, read as the reverse complement.
AACTGGATCTGAAATCATCATTGATGACAAGCTACCTAAAGAGTTGAATGATATGAAAGCAACATTAGTAAAAGTTAAAGCAAAAAAACCTGATGTTCTTGTTGTATCTGGTCACACAAAAGGTGCATTAACTGCAATCAGACAAATTGCTGAAATGAAAGTTGATGTTCCAATGTTAGCGATGACGCATTGCGATGCTGCAAAACTTTCTAAACAACACGGAAAGAATTCAGAATATGCTTTATGTGCATCTCAGTGGCACAAAAACTTAAGCTACAAAGATAAGTTTTTTGGTACAGGTAAAAAGTATGACAAAGACTTTACAAAAAGATTTGGTTATGCTCCGCCTTACCAATCAGCTGAATCATCTGCAGCTTTAATCGTTTTCAAAGATGCGTTCGAAAGAGCAAATTCATTTGATGGCGATAAAGTTAGAGATGCTTTGCGAACAACTGAAATGCAAACTTTCTACGGAAACATTAAATTTGGACCTGGCGGACAAAATACTGCTAAACCAATGATCTTGTTCCAAGTAAGATGCAAAGGTGATAAGTGTGAGAATAAAGTAGTAGCTCCAACAAAATGGGCTTCTGACAAATTCTACCACCCAATCCCAAGTTGGTCTAAAAGAAGTTAATTTAGATTTAAAAATTATTTGAAATGCCCCCAAAAAATGGGGGCATTTCTTAATTAGGAACAAAATTTATGGACTTTTTAATTTTTGAAGCACCCATATTAATGGTCCAAGCCACATTGGATGGAATTCTAATTGGTATTCTTTTCGCTTTGATAGCATACGGCATGGCTCTCCAATGGGGAGTAATGAATATAATAAATATCGCACAAGGAGATTTAGTTATTCTCGGCGGATATATAGCTTACTCAATGTATCTAGCTGGTATTCACCCATCTTGGGGAGTAATCGTTTCGCCAATAATAATGTTTTTTGTAGGTTGGGGACTTTATAAACTTGTAATCAACAAAGTAGTCGACAGAGATCTTTTTATTTCTATTTTAGCAACATTTGGTATTGCAATTGTATTTCAACAGCTAATGAATTTTATTTTTGGAGCTGACGTTGTTGTGGCTCAATCAGGATATGGAACAACCATGTTATTTGACAACGTCGTTACTCTACCTCATTCAACAATATTTTCTGCTGTAATAAGTGTTTTATACGCTGTCGTTCTTGTTATTTACATGAGGAAATCTAAGCTTGGAAGAGCAATAAGAGCTACTGCACAAAATGCAAGAGCAGCAAAAATTTTAGGAGTTGATACTGAAAAAGTTTACGCAGCTACATTTGGAATTAATGCTGCACTTTGTGGTGTTGCCGGGGCATTAATTGCAATTACGTTCACATTGCATCCTTACGTAGGGCTACCCTATACTGTTAGATCTTTCATGATTGTTATAGTTGCCGGTTTAGGAAATTTACCAGCGGTAGCTATTTCAGGTATGGGATTAGGAGTTTTTGAAGAATTTGCTGATTATATATTGGGAACGGAATTCAGAATTGGTTCAGTTTTCATGTTACTAGTTATAATTTTGGTTTTTAGAAGATTTAAACTTTCAAGAAAAAGGGAGTACTTAAAGTGAGAAAAATACTCTTTATTATAATATTTTCTATTTTAATTAATCCACTCTATGCAGGACCTAAAGATAAAGTAAAAAAAAGTGGATTCATTTCAAAAAAAAATATTCATCCAATTAAAAATGATTTCAATATTGACGACCCTAAGAACAAAATAATTTTGATTTATAACCATGGTCAAAATAGAAATGATTTTGTCACACGTTGTTCGTGGGTATCTATGCTAAGGAATCATGCTTCCCTTATAGATCAAGAAGTTAATGGAAAAAAAATAATGGTTTATAATCTTTGCAGTGATCACCTTAGGGGGGATATGTCACAAGAAAAAAATTGGTGGAACAAAAAACCTCCAAAAGTTTATAAGGGCAAACATATGTTAGATAAAAGAGTGGAATTAAATTTAGAAATAACAGAAAAATTAGTAAAAGCAGGTGTTCCTAGAAAACAAGTTTTCGTTACTGGACATTCTTGTGGAGGCTTAACTACGCTGCTGCTTATGTCTAGACATCCAGATAAAGTAGGCGGAGGTATATCTTATATGCAAGCTTGTTTTGGAAAACTATCTCATAAATATAAAGTTAAAAAATTAGGTGTTGAAAAAGCAATGGAAAAATTTAGAAAAAAAAGCGCAAGGACCTCATGATTTGAGGCAAAAAATGAATGATGAAATTAAAAATAATTTAAAAACTCCTTTATTGGCATTTACTCATCCTAAAGATAAATATGAAGGATTATTATCCGATTGGTTGGAAGAAATTCCAAGCGTTAAAAGAATAGTAATTTCCCAGGATTTTAAAATTAATGGCAAGAAATGTATTCGAAAAGGAGATGATTGGTCAGAACCTGTTAAAAAAGGACATGATATGGATTTAGGACTTTGTTTTCAATACTACAACCCTGAAATTTTGAATTACATAGCTTCGAGGATTAAATGAAACAAAAAGATTTAATTTTATATGCTGGTTTAATAATTTTAGGTTTGGCGGCACCCTTTATCTTTTCTGGATTTAAAGTTCAGCTAACAATACTTTGCGTTTTAATCGTATTGGCAATGACATGGAACTTACAAGGTGGAGAAATGGGTTATAATTCTTTTGGAAATATTCTTTTCTATGGCCTTGGAATGTATTTATGCGCATCAGTTCAGGTCGGTATGTTTTTTCCTTTGGCAGAATGGACAGAAAGCGGCGGTGAAAAAACATTTGTACATACAACAACGCAATTTTTTCAAGGGATGGGTGTTGGTTTGTTAGTTGCTGCTATCATACCAACAATTGTAGCTGGGTTAATAGGCTATGCTATTCTTGGATTAAGAGGTCATTACTTTGCAATTTGTACTTTAGGTTTAGGAATTGCGGCTGGAGAAATAGCAGGTGGAATTGAAATTATAGGAGCAGGCCAAGGATTTACTACTCCGCCATTTCCAAAAGACATTGTAGATCCAGAAGCCAGAGGACAGTTTTTTTACTTTTTAAGTTTTGCAATGCTAATTGTAACTTTTATTTTTGTTAAATGGATTTACGGATCAAGATTTAAATTAATTCTTAACGCTATAAGAGATAATGAAGATAAAGCAGAAGCAATGGGTATTCAGACAATGAAATATAAAATTGTTGGTTGGATGGTTTCAGCATTTTTCTGTGGTCTAGCAGGTGGAATTATGGGCGGTCTAATTGGTTATATTGACTCAACCGACGTTGCCTTTGATGGAAGAGAGATGGGAGTGTTCATGGTTTTAATGGCAATCCTTGGAGGAAAAGGAACTCTATGGGGACCTGTAATTGGAGCAAGTTTATTTCATTTCTTAAAAGAGGGTTTTTGGACTTTAATATTAGGTTGGCAGTATGTTGCACTAGGAGTTTTAATTGTTGTTATAGTTATTTATTTCCCGGAGGGATTAATGGGATGGTTAAGGGAAAAATATCCTCAAAGATTTGGCGAAGTAATTGATGAGAAGGACCGAAAAGCCCAGGTGGAATTAAAATGAGTATATTAGAAATAAAAAATGTAAGTAAGTCTTTTGGAGGAGTAAAAGCCAATGTCGACATTTCACTAAATGTTGAACAGGGATCAATAGTTGGATTAATTGGACCCAATGGATCTGGGAAAACTACTTTATTTAATTCTATAGTTGGAACACACCCAATTGATCAAGGATCTATAAAATTTGATAATAAGGAAGTTTCACAATTACCAGTACCTGTAGTTGCTAAACTGGGTTTGTTAAGAACATTCCAACAAACAAGAATTTATAACAAACTAAATTGCGTTGAGAATATGCTCATAAGTCATAAACAAAGCGATCAAGGTTTTTCTAAAATATTTTCGAGAATTCCTGCTGAATTAACAGAAAGAGCAGAAAACCTTTTGAATTTCGTTGGCTTATACCAAAAAAGAAAACTTAGAGCCGGCGATCTTTCTTTTGGTCAGCAAAAACTTTTAGAACTTGCAATGGCACTTATGAATGAGCCTAAAATGCTTTTATTAGACGAACCTACAGCTGGAATTAATCCCACTTTAATCAATGGGATTATTGATAGATTAATAAAGATAAATAAAGATTACGGTATTACTTTATTAGTTATCGAACACAACATGAAAGTTATAATGAGTTTGGCACAAAGTATTTTTTGTTTGGCTCATGGAAAACTTTTAGCCGAGGGTGCACCTGATAAAATTAAAAATGATAAGCGTGTGATAGATGCTTACTTAGGAGCACAATAATGGCAAATCAATACGAAGTTTTAGGAAAAGCGCCAGATATAAAAGATTTACAAAAACTTTCAGGATCCAATTTACATTTACAAATTAAAAATTTATCTGCAGGTTATGGAAAAATGGAAATACTTCATAATTTTGATTTGTTGGTTGATAAAGCTCAGTCATTGTGTTTGATAGGACCAAATGGAGCTGGAAAATCAACAATACTTCACTCTATTTATGGTTTTACAAATATTTTTTCAGGTAAAATCGAAATTGATGGAAAAGAAATAACTAATTTAACTCCTGCTGAAAAACTAAAGAGTGTGGGTATAGCGTATATTCTGCAAGATAATTCTATATTTCCAGATATGACTGTTGAGGAAAATTTATTAATGGGTGGATATATCAAAGACAAAACCGAGGAGTCTTTTGCAGAAGCAAAGAAAGTTTTAGAAAAATACGATCGTTTAAATAAAAGAAGAAGTCAGCCAGCTAAAGTTTTATCTGGTGGTGAGAGAAGATTACTTGAAATTTCAAGAGCTCTTGTAATGCGTCCATCTATACTTTTAGTTGACGAACCTTCAATAGGATTGGAACCAAGGTATATAGAAATGGTTTTTGAAATTTTAGATGATCTACAAAAAAATGAGAAGAAAACGATTATTATGGTTGAGCAAAATGCAAAAAAAGGTCTTGAGTTTGCAGATATCGGATATGTATTAGTTTCTGGTCAAACAGCTATTGTTGGTAAAGGAAATGATTTATTAAAAAATCCTGATGTTGGTAGATTATTTCTTGGTGGATAATGGTAAGTTCAGGATATTTTCTCAAAGGATTTAGCTCAGTTCGATCAATTGATAGCCCAGCTATCTCATTAGCTTGCAGCTTCGTAGCCATAGGAGCTCTGCTAAAAAATATTGGTTTTAATTTAAAGGAAAGTTTTTTTTCTACATTTTTTACTTATGCTTTACCAGGACAACTTGTAATGGCAGAGTCTTTTTTAATAGGTTCATCTCTTTTTAATATTTTTATTGCTGTCTGGTTAGTAAATGCAAGACTATTCCCGATGGCAGTTTCCATGTTTCCACTGTTGAATAGTGAAAAACAACCAAAATGGAAATACTATTTGTCCTGCCATTTTCTTGCAGTTTCATCATGGATAATAATGAAGAAAGATTACAGAACTATTCACGAAGATTACAGAATAGATTTTTGGATGGGCATTGGAACAGCAACATGGTCTATTGCAATATTATCAACAGTCTTTGGATTTATGATTTCAGATTACTTAAGCAAAGATATGATGATAGGTCTTGCAATTGTAAATCCTGTTTATTTTTTTTGCATGTTACTTGGATCAATAAAAAATATTGTTATTGGTACCTCAGTTATTTTAGGAACAGTACTTGGCCCTGTTTTTTATTTGATATCCCCAGAATGGTGTATTTTATATGGTGGAGTTTCAGCAGGGATAGTTGCATTTATAGTTGGAGAATTAAATGGCTAATATATCAACCAATATTATTTTAGTTATCACAGTGACATCAATTGCAACATATCTCTCAAGATGCTTAGGCGTTTTAAGCTCAGAAAAAATAGATGAAAATTCTAAAATTTTTAGATTATTTGATTGTATTGCATATTCAACGCTAGCAGCACTTATATCAAAAGTTGTAATTTTTCCAGCTGGTTATTTAGCAGATGTAGATGTTTTCCTTAGATTAGGCGTAGTTTTTCTATGCGTTGGTTCATTTTATCTATTTAATAAAAACTTAGTATACCCTACGGTTCTATCTGCTATAATTTTAACTACTTTAATAAGAATTATATGAAAAAAATTATATTAATTTTATTTGCGATTTTATTTTCAACTAGCTTATTAGCTCATTCCCCTCCACAATTTGATTCTAAAAAAAATTGTAGAAAAAAGTTCTCAATGCTCCAAGGTATGTCTAAATTAAAAGGTTACGGTGGTGGTGAAATAATTAAATTTAATTCATATACAGGATTTGATCAAAGAACTGTTTTAATTGATGGTCATTTAAACAATCCTATTGAAATTACTGGATATCTACAATTACCCAAAGGAACAAGTAAAGTTCCAATAGTAATTCATACTCATAGTAGTGGAGGTCCTGGAGATTATGTTTGGGATGATTTTGTTTATCATTCTACTCAAAATCTTTTGAAAGAAGGAATAGGTGTAATGTATATAGATAATTTTTGTCCTAGAGGTGCAAGGACAGTCTGGAGGGACCAATCTAAAGTTCCTCTAATAAATGGAGCAATCGATGCGCTCATGGCTTTAAAAGTTTTACAATCTCATCCAAGATCTAATGGAAAATTTGGAACAACCGGTCATTCAAGAGGCGGAACTAATTCTTTTTTCTTAGCAGACGTTAAACTAACATCTAAGTTTCTTGGTGGCACCAAAGGTTTTGATGCAATTCTTCCGGAGGCAGCAGAATGTAGGATGGCTGGTTTTTTTGCAAAACCAGAATTAACATCTAATACAACATTACTTGTAGTTCATGGTGGTGCAGATGATTACACTTTAGCAAAGTTTTGTAAGGAGCATGCAGAGAGAATTAAAGCTCCACCAGGAAAAGTAAAAATTGATATTAAAGAGGGCTGGTACCATGCTTGGGCTGCTGGCAAAAAACCTTGGAGAGAAAAAATGGCAATGACTCTTCATGATTGTCCTGATTTTTATGTAGATAACGAAGGTAGGTTTACTAATCCGATATGGGTAGAGTGGATGGTAAACAAACATAAAGTTTACCCTTCAGTAGAAGCATTTTATGAAACTGCACAAAAAGATCCAAGAAAAGCTTGGAAAACTGGTTTTAAAGTCATGAAAAAAGAAAAATGTATTTCCAAAGGGGTTACAATAGGTGGAGATAATGCAGACGCTTATATGCCTCAATTTATAAATTTCTTTAAACAAAATTTATTATAGTGAACTTAGACATTATTGATCATACTTCATCAAAAAGAATTAAAAACATAAAAATTAAAGAAAAAGAATTAGAAAAACTAGTTTTCCCATTTAACAAACATAGCATTCAATCATTAGAGTATAAGCCATTTAGCAGGTTTTCTCTTGCAAAAAGTATAGACTATGTTTTTGATGGAAATTTAAGCAAATCGCTTAACAAAATTTTGAAAGATCGTAATACCGGCACAGCAATAGTAGAGCCAGATATAAAAAACTCAAAATTCGATAAAGATTTTTTAGTTAAACTTTCTACTGGTTTGGCTTATTTAGTTGGTTTACCAAATTTTGACTCTATGACGGGACAATACTATGCTCGTTTTCATGTTAAACATTCAGATTCAAGCGATTCTTATTTAAGAAAAGCTTACCGAAATTTAGATCTTCACACTGATGGAACATTTGTAAAAGAAAAGACAGACTGGTTGCTTATGACAAAAATGGAAGAAATTAATGTAAAGGGAGGTGAAAGTGTATTGCTTCATTTGGATGATTGGGAGCATTGCAAAGAATTCAGTTCTAATCCAGTTGGAAAACAAAAATTTATTTGGGGATCTCCTAAGAGTAAAAATATAGACTACAAGGTGGAACATCCGGTTTTTTCAAACGATAAAAGTGGAAAACCCACTATCTCTTATATTGATCAATTTCCAGAACCAAAAAATATGGAGCAAGGATTGTTTCTACAAAAATTATCCGACGCTCTTGAAGAGAGTAAAAACAAGGTTATTTTCCCTTTAAGTTCTGGTTCAACTATTTTTTCTAATAATTATTTTTGGCTGCATGGAAGAAAGTCTTTTAATAAAGATGTGAACCTAAGCAGAGAACTTTTAAGGATTCGTGGTCAGTTTTTTGAAAAATCCTAATATAAATACTAAATACAACCTTCGGTATAAGAGCAATAAATACACTATTTTTTCGGTAAGTGTGATAAATATACCACAATAAATCCTTGATTTTATTGATCTTTTTGCAAAATATGAAATGCTGCTATCCACTAAAAAGACCTTAAAAAAATGACACGAACTAATCATTATGCTACGAGTCCACTAATTAAATTAATTTAATTTTAAGGAAATTTATGAAAAAACTATTTGCGATCATATGCTCGGTTTTCTTCATCTACGCAGCGCCAGTTTCTGCTGAAATAGCTGTAGGTATCACTGCAAACTTTGCAGAATTAGATACTTCAGGTTCAGAAACAGAATTAACAGGTGATGCTGAGGTAACTAAAGCAAGCATAACTGAAAACGTTGTAGTTCCAGAAATTTTCGTAGAGACCGTTAATGAAAATGGTCTTGCCATTGGGTTGGCTTATATTCCATCTAGAGATCTAGGTAGGAAGTCAAGAACAGATACCCAGCCAACTGGAGATGATGACTCAGATAATGGTGATTACATTGCAGATGCAGAACTTAAAGATGTAATTCAAGTCTATACAGATATTCCTGTAGGACCTGTTTACGCTAAGTTAGGCTATTCACGTGCTAATCTAAAAACTAATGAGGTAAGTGTATCCGGTACAACTTATGAAAACCAATATGTTAACGGGTTTACAGTAGGTCTTGGATACAGAGGAGACAGCATTCCTATGATGGGAACTGGCTTTTACAAAGTTGAAGCTACTTACACAGACTTCGATGAGTACAGCAAAGACTCTTCTAACGGTACAAAAAGAGTTAAAGCTGATACAGAGGTTACTTCATTAAAGATATCTGTAGGAACAACGTTCTAAATATAAAAATTTATATTTAATTAAAAAAGCCTGCTTATTAATTTAAGCGGGCTTTTTTCTTTATTAAAGTTAATTGCTTAGCTATTCTGTATAAGTTATGAAAATTGGATTTTTAGGTACAGGTCACATAACCTCATCAATTATAAAAGGTATTTTTAAGTCAAAATTAAAAGTAAATAAAATTTACGTATCTCCTAGAAATAAATTAGTTTCAAAAAAATTAAGCAAAAAATTTAAAAAAGTTATTATTTCAAAAAACAATCAGCAATTAATAGATTTTTCAAACTGGATATTTTTAGCCGTAACGCCTAAAGTTGGTCATAGAATCCTTGAAGATTTAAATTTTAAAAAAAATAAAAAAATTATAAGTTTTATTTCCACTATAAATTTGGAAAAATTAAAAAAGTATACAAAAAATAAAAACATAACTCGCGCTATTCCTTTGCCATTTATTGGTATTAGGAAAGGTCCAATAATAATATGTCCAAAAGATAAAACATTAAAAAGATTTTTTGATAATTTAGGGAGGACTATAGAAATTCAAAATGAAAAAATTTCTAAAAATTTTTGGACCATATCATCTTTTATGGCACCATTTTATAATTTAATGGCTGTCATCAGCAACTGGCTTGTTAAGAGAGGAGTGAACAGGAAATCATCAGAACAATATACAAGAGAACTTTTCTTAGCATTAGCCCAGGACTCAATGTTCAAAAATAAAATGACTTTAAAACAACTTGTGGGTGAATCTCAAACTCCAGGTGGTATAAATGCCCAAGCATTGAAAGAATTAAATAAAAAGAAATTTTACAAAATCCAACAAACAGTCTTAAATAGCATCTTTAAAAGATTTTAAAGTTTTTAGGGGAGGGACTGTGGAATATTTCCTACAACAGCTTATTAATGGCGTAACCTTAGGCTCTGTATATGGTTTAATCGCTATTGGTTACACAATGGTTTACGGGATCATTGGGATGATAAATTTTGCTCACGGTGATATTTTCATGGTAGGTGCTTTTGTTGCACTAATTTCATTTATTCTTTTTGCACTTACAGGAATTTCATTACCAATAGTATTAATATTAGTTTTGTTAATAGCAATGGTTTTTACTGCTTGCTACGGGTGGACTGTAGAAAAGTTAGCTTATAAACCGCTTCGAAAATCTTTTAGATTAGCTCCACTAATTTCTGCATTAGGAATGTCAATTGTTCTTCAAAATTATGTTCAAGCTGCTCAAGGTGCAAGAATAAAAACTTTACAGCCAGTAATTCAAGGTGGATTTAATTTTTTTAAAGATTCCAATTTTGTAGTTACATTAAGCTATCTTCAAATTTTTATTGTTTTAGTAACCATAGTTTTAATGGCAATCTTTACTTTGCTAATTACCAGAACAGCTTTAGGTCGAGCTCAACGTGCTTGTGAGCAAGACAGAACTATGACTGCACTAATGGGTATAAACGTCGACAGAACAATTTCGATGACATTTATTATAGGTTCTTCCTTAGCTTCAGTTGCTGGAGTTATGTTTGTAATGTATTACGGCGTTATAGATTTTTATATTGGGTTCCTTGCTGGGATTAAAGCTTTTACAGCAGCTGTATTAGGGGGAATTGGATCAATCCCTGGTGCAATGCTGGGCGGATTATTAATTGGTCTTATAGAAACTTTTTGGTCAGGATATATTTCAATTGAATATAAAGATATTGCTGCTTTTACTACTTTAGTTATTGTTCTAATATTTTTCCCAACAGGTTTCTTAGGTAAACCAGATATTGAAAAAGTATAAAAATGGGAAAAGATTTAATTCAAAAATCACTTAAAGATAGTTTATTTACTGGAATTATTGCACTAGCTTTATTCGGTCCTATCGTTGGACTTAGAACGGTTGCTAAAAATGAAGTATTAGTTGTCGAACCAAAATGGTTTGTTGTTTTACTTATAGTTGCCTTTTGTGCTGTAGGTAGATTTTTTATAAATATTTATTCATATAAAAAAGAGCAAAGAAGAGGTGAACCATCTTCTCTGGGAAAAGTAATTTCAAATTTTTTAGATGAAAAAGGAGCTCAAATAGCTATTGCCGCTATAGCTTTTTCAGTAATCTTTCCTTTCATGCCATTTGCAGATCGTTATTGGATGGATATAGCTATCATGATGATGACTTATATAATGTTAGGCTGGGGCTTGAATATTGTTATCGGATTAGCAGGACTCTTAGACTTAGGATACGTGGCTTTTTATGCTGTAGGCGCTTACTCCTACGCTCTTTTTGCTATTCATTTTGGCTGGTCTTTTTGGATCTGCCTACCGATTGCTGGTCTCTTTGCAGGTATGTTTGGAATTCTATTAGGTTTTCCAGTTTTAAGATTAAGAGGAGACTATCTTGCTATTGTTACTCTTGCCTTTGGTGAAATGATAAGAATTCTTTTATTAAACTGGTATGAATTAACAAAAGGTCCAGACGGTCTTACAGGTATTCCAAGACCTTCATTTTTTGGCTTACCCTTTAAACGCTATCCAGATGAAGGAGTAGAAACTTTTCATACTTTTTTTGGACTAGAATATGATCCAATGCAAAGAATTATCTTTCTTTATTATTTAATTCTCGTCTTAGCATTAATAACAAATGCTTTTACAATAAAGATAAGAAGATTACCCGTTGGTAGAGCTTGGGAAGCATTAAGAGAAGATGAAATAGCCTGTAAGTCCTTAGGAGTTAACCCAAGGAATACAAAATTAACTGCTTTTGCTATCGGAGCTATGTTTGGCGGTTTTGCAGGATCATTTTTTGCCACTCGTCAGGCCTTTATAAGTCCTGAAAGTTTTACATTCATTGAATCAGCAATAATAGTTGCGATAGTTGTTTTAGGGGGAATGGGTTCACAAACAGGCGTGGTCTTATCTACAATTTTTTTAATAGGTCTTATAGAAGTTTTTAGAGATTTTGAGTCCTATAGAATGGTTGCTTTTGGCGGAGCCATGGTTCTCATAATGATTTTTAGACCAAGGGGAATACTGGCAAAAAGAAAACCAACTATAACAATGGGAAAACACGGATAATTTATGAGTGAAAAACTATTAGATGTTCAAAATCTAACAATGAAATTTGGAGGTCTAATCGCAATTGATAATCTCAGCTTCTCTGCAAAAAAAGATCATATAACTTCTATAATTGGTCCTAATGGAGCTGGAAAAACTACAGTATTTAATTGTTTGACTGGATTTTATAAAGCGACAGCAGGCTCAATGTTTTTGAACAAAGAGAATAATAAAATGGATTTAAAGAAATTTTCTGATTTTAAAGTCGCTCAAAAAGCAGGCGTAGCTAGAACTTTTCAAAATATTAGACTGTTTCCGCAAATGTCAGTGTTAGAAAATATGATGGTGGCTCAACACAACAAACTTATGACGGCATCTGGTTTTAGCATTCTTGGCCTTATCAATTCGAAATCTTACTTACAAAAAGAGAAGGAAGCGATGGAAATTTCAAAATATTGGTTAGACATTATCGGACTAACAAATAGAGCAGATGATAATGCTGGAGACCTTCCCTATGGAGATCAAAGAAAATTAGAAATTGTAAGAGCAATGTGTATTGAACCTCACCTTTTATGTTTGGACGAACCTGCAGCAGGATTAAATGCAAAAGAGTCAGCTGAATTAAATAAATTACTTAAATTCATAAAAAATGACAAAAAAACAGGAATTTTATTAATTGAACATGACATGAGTGTTGTAATGGGAATTTCGGACCATGTTGTAGTTTTAAATTATGGAAAAAAAATCTTTGAAGGAACGGCAAAAGAAACAAAAAACAGTCCTGAAGTTATCGAGGCTTATTTGGGGACGGAGGATTAAAAATGTTAAATATTAATAAAGTTGAAACTTTTTATGGCAACATTCAAGCTCTTAGAGGAGTAGATGTTAAAGTTAATGATGGAGAAATTGTTGCTTTGATCGGGTCAAATGGTGCTGGAAAATCAACTTTACTAATGACAATAAGTGGAGTCAATAAAGCAGCTACTGGAGATATCCTTTTTGATAGCAAAAGTATAGCAAATTTACCTCCACACGATATTGTTAATCTTGGTATTTCACAAGTTCCTGAAGGTAGGAGAATATTTTCCAGATTAACTGTTGAGGATAATTTGAGATTAGGAGCATCTGTAAACGAAAAAGGTAAAAACTTTGATCAAGACTCGAAGCAAGTCTATGATCTTTTTCCCGTTTTAAAAGATAGATTATCACAAAGAGGAGGTACATTATCAGGTGGCGAACAACAAATGTTAGCCATTGGTAGAGCTATGATGGCAAGACCTAAAGTACTTTTGTTAGATGAGCCTTCGTTAGGTATAGCTCCTAAATTAGTTAACCAGATATTCTCATCTATTAAAAATATTAATAAAGAGAAAAAAGTTACAGTTTTTTTAGTAGAGCAGAATGCTAAAAAAGCTTTAGAACTTGCAGATCGTGGTTATGTTTTAGTTAATGGAAAAATCTCCTTAGAAGGCAAAGGTAAAGATCTTTTAAACAACCCAGACGTGCAAGCAGCTTACTTAGAGGGTGGAAAATAATAATTTTTGGACAGTTTAAGTGTTTACACAAACCTGCAGTTGTAGTTCAATGTCGTAATTTAATTAATTAATTAAGAAGGGAATAACAATGATTAGATCAATTAAATATCTAGTTTCTGTATTTGCTGCCTTGTTAATGTTTGGTTCCATTTCAGCAAAAGCTGAAATAGTTGTTGCTAGCGCGGGACCAATGAGTGGTCAATACGCATCTTTTGGAGCTCAGTTAAAAGCTGGTGCTGAAATGTGGGTTAAAGACACTAACGCTGCAGGCGGTATAAACGGAGAAAAAGTTAAATTAGTAATCGGTGATGATGCTTGCGATCCAAAACAAGCTGTTGCAGTTGCTAATAAATTTGTATCACAGAAGGTTGCCTACGTTGCAGGTCACTTCTGCTCTGGATCTTCAATACCAGCTTCTAAAGTTTATACTGAAGAAGGTATTATCCAAGTTTCTCCAGCTTCAACAAATCCGGCATTTACGGATGAAGGTGGACCAAACGTATTTAGAGTTTGTGGAAGAGATGACCAACAAGGTGAAGTTGCTGGTGCTTTCTTAGCAAAAGAATACAAAGGAAAAAAAGTTGCAATTATTCATGACAAAACTGCTTACGGAAAAGGTTTAGCAGATGCTACTAAAATGAACATGAATAAAAAAGGCTTAAAAGAAACTATGTATGAAGCTATTACAGCTGGAGAAAAAGATTACTCTGCTTTAGTTTCAAAACTTAAGTCAAACGGTATTGATGCAGTTTACCTTGGCGGTTACCACACAGAAGGTGGTTTAATCGTGAGACAAATGAGAGATCAAGGTATGAAAACTAAATTAATTAGTGGTGATGCATTAGTTACAGCAGAATATTGGCAAATTACTGGTGATGCTGGCGAAGGAACATTAATGACTTTCAGCCCAGATCCTAGAAATAATCCAGAAGCTGCACCATTAGTTAAAAAGTTCAAAGCTGCAGGTATAGAACCTGAAGGTTATGTACTTTATTCTTATGCTGCGCTTGAAGTTTTCGCACAAGCTGCGAAAGCTGCTGGTTCAACAGATACCAAAAAAGTAATGAAAGCCATGAAAAAAGGCAAGTTCAATACAGTGCTTGGAACTTTAAGCTTCGACAAAAAAGGTGATGTAAGCTTACCAGGTTATGTTTGGTACGAGTGGAGCAAAGGAAATTACAAACAACTGTAATTTTTTAAATCTATTAAATTAAAAAGGGGGCTTTAATGCCCCCTTTTTTTTAGGAGGATTAAATGGAAATAACTTATGATGATTTTAAAAAAGTGAAGATAAAGTTAGGAACTATATTGTCAGCCGAAGTAAATGAAAAAGCGAGAAAACCTTCGTTAGTACTTAAAGTAGATTTTGGAAAAGAGATTGGAATTAAACAATCCTCAGCTCAAATAACGCATTACTACACAAAGGAAAATTTAGTTGGCAAACAGGTAATTGGAGTTTGCAATTTTCCAACTAAAAATATTGCAGGTGTTATCTCAGAAGTTTTGATATTAGGTGCTATTGAAAAAGACGGAAAAGTTGTTCTTGTTCACCCATCTCAAAAATCAGAAAATGGTTTAGATATTGCATAAATGTATCCAGACTTTTTAAGTTTAATAATATTTGGCTTTGTTACTGCAATGACCCCAGGCCCAAATAATATAACATCCTCTTATTCGGGTTTTAATTTTGGATACAGAAAAACGTTACCCTTAATACTTGCTGTAATATTCGGTTGGACCTCCTTGCTAATAGTAATGAATACAGGTCTAATTTTAATATTTAGACAGTTTCCTGTAATCCAAGAAATTATAAGAATATTAGGATCAATTTTTTTAGTTTATCTTGCGTACCTAATTTCCTTTTCAACACCTTCTAAAGGATCGCCAATAAAAAACCCAATAACATTTGGCAAGGCCTTTATATTACAATTCATAAATCCAAAAAGTTTGGTTGTATCAATGACAACTGTTTCAATATTTATAGATCCAGCAAATTACTTAAGGGACTCAATTATAGTTATATCTTATTTTTTCTTACTAGCTGTTTTAAGCATAAATAGCTGGTGTTTAATGGGCATGTATTTAAGAAATTTTGCCACAAGTGAAAAATTTATAAGAAATTTCAATTACTCAATGTCTTTTTTGCTTATCGTTTGTGTTATTATGTTCTATGTATAGAGCATGAATTTAAAAAGTAAAAATTCTTTTCAATCATTAGATAAATTAGAAATTTCGGGTAAAACTTATTATTTTTATAATTTGAAAAAAGCTGAAATAAATGGCCTAAAAGACATTAAAAAATTACCTAAGTCCCTTAAAGTTCTTTTAGAAAATTTGTTACGTTTTGAAGACAATATCACAGTAAATAAAAAACAAATTAAAGGTGTAGCTGATTGGTTAAAAACAAAAAGCTCTAAAATGGAAATTGCATATAGACCAGCAAGAATTTTGTTACAAGATTATACTGGAATTCCAGCAGTAGCTGATTTAGCCGCAATGAGAGACGCAGTAAAATTAAAAAATAAAGATCCAAAAAAAATTAATCCTTTGTCTACTGTAGATTTAGTAATTGATCACTCAGTAATGGTCGATAATTATGCTAAACAGGACTCCTATAAAATAAATGTTGAAAGAGAATTCGATAGGAATGGTGAGAGATACTCTTTTTTAAAATGGGGTCAAAATGCTTTTGATAATTTTAGAGTTGTGCCTCCAGGTACAGGAATTTGCCACCAAGTAAATTTAGAATACTTATCAAAAGTAGTTTGGTCTTCAGAAATCGACGGCAAAACATATGCTTATCCAGATACCCTGGTCGGTACTGATAGTCACACTACAATGGTAAATGGTCTTTCAGTTTTAGGTTGGGGTGTTGGCGGAATAGAAGCGGAAGCTGCAATGCTCGGACAACCTATTTCAATGTTAATACCTGAAGTAATAGGATTTGAGATAAATGGAAAACTTAGTGAGGGAACGACAGCTAGTGATTTAGTTTTAACCATTGTTGAAATGTTAAGAAAAAAAGGTGTTGTAGGAAAATTTGTAGAATTTTTTGGCGAAGGTTTGAAAAATTTATCTCTTGCAGATAGGGCTACAATTGCAAATATGGCACCTGAGTATGGAGCAACATGTGGTTTTTTTCCAATTGATGAAGAAACAATTAAATATTTAAAATTTTCTGGCAGAGATCAAGAAACAATATCTTTAGTCGAAAAATATTCTAAACAGCAAGGTTTGTGGGCAAGTAATGAAATAGATTTTACAGATACCATTTCTTTAAATCTAAGTTCAGTTGTACCAAGTATTTCTGGACCAAAAAGACCACAAGATAAAGTGTTACTGACTGATGCTGCAAATAGTTTCGATAAAGCATTTAAAGAAAATACAAAGAGAAGTTTACCAAAAGAAACAAAAGTTGCGAAAAAAGATTTTAAAATTAAAGACGGAGATATCGTTATTGGAGCAATAACTTCTTGTACAAATACTTCAAACCCTAGCGTAATGATTGGGGCAGGACTTTTAGCAAAAAAAGCAGTTGAAAAAGGTTTAAAAGTAAAACCATGGGTAAAAACATCTTTAGCACCTGGTTCTCAGGTAGTGACAGATTATTTAGAAAAAGCTGGTCTTAATAAATATTTAGATAAATTGGGTTTTAATTTAGTAGGTTATGGCTGTACAACATGTATTGGAAACTCTGGACCATTAGATAAAGAAATTTCTGAAGCAATTCAAAATGAAAATTTATATGCTGTCTCAGTTCTTTCTGGAAACAGAAATTTTGAGGGAAGGATAAATCCTGATGTTAAAGCAAACTATTTAGCATCACCTCCATTAGTTGTTGCATATTCGTTAGCTGGAAATATGCATTTAGATTTATACAAGAGCCCTCTAGGCCAGGATAAAAATGGCAACGATGTATTTTTAAAAGATATTTGGCCGACTAATAAAGAAATTGAAGATTTAATATTAAAATCAATTAGTGCGGACATGTTTGTGAAGAGGTATTCAAATGTATCCCAAGGACCTAAAGAGTGGAACTCAATTGAAACTATCCAAAGCAGTATTTATAATTGGGAAGAAAATTCCACATATGTAAAAAAACCACCATTCTTTGAAAATTTACCAGATAAACCAGAAGGGTTTAAAAAAATCAAGGATGCTAGACCACTTTTAATTCTCGGAGATACAGTCACCACGGATCATATATCACCAGCAGGATCTATAAAAAAAGATAGCCCAACCGGCGATTACTTTATGAAACACCAAGTGCAGCAAAAAGACTTTAATTCATATGGTGCTAGGAGGGGAAACCATGAAGTTATGCTAAGAGGAACATTTGGAAATATTAGAATAAGAAATGAAATGGCACCAGGAACAGAAGGTGGCTTAACAATATTACAACCAGATGGTAAACAAATGAGTGTCTATGAAGCCGCAATGGAGTACAAAAAAAGAGGTAACAGTTTAATTGTTGTAGCAGGTAAGGAATACGGAACCGGTTCCTCAAGAGACTGGGCAGCAAAAGGTACAAAATTACTAGGAATAAAAGCTGTTGTTGCAGAAAGTTTTGAGCGAATTCATAGGTCGAACTTAGTTGGAATGGGAATTTTACCACTTCAATTCAAAGAGGGTTTTGATAGAAAAAAACTTAACATAAAAGGTAAAGAATTATTTACGATTGTTGATATAGAAAAAGGTATTAACCCAAGAGCTGAAGTAAATTGTGAGATTAAGTATCCAGATGGCTCAAGTAAATCTATTAAACTAATATCCAGAATAGATACAGAAAATGAGATTGAGTACTATAAAAACGGCGGTATCCTTCAATACGTTTTAAGAAATATGCTCAATTAAAATATGAATAATATAAGGGCTATTGTTTTTGATGCTTATGGCACATTATTTGATGTGAATTCAGCAGCTGAAAAATGTAAAGATAAAATTGGAAAAAAATGGGAAAGTTTTGCAAATTTTTGGAGAACCACTCAATTAGAATACACTTGGCTAAGAAGTTTAATGAAAAAACACAAAAACTTCTGGCAAATTACCGAAGATTCCCTTGATAAGTCCATGGAAACTTTTCAAATAGATAAATCGCTAAGAAATGATTTATTGAGTCTTTATAAAGAGCTTTCCCCTTATCCTGAAGTTAAAAATGTTTTAGAAAATTTGAAAAAAAAATCGTTTAAACTTGCTATTCTTTCTAATGGAACTCCCGAACTATTAAATCACTTAGTTAAAAGTAGTGATTTAGAAAATTTATTTGATGATATTTTCTCTGTGGAAGAAGTAAAGATATACAAACCAGATCCTAAAGTTTACGATATACCTACAAATAAATATAAAGTGAGTAGGGATGAAATCATGTTTTTAAGCGCAAATACCTGGGATGTTTCAGGTGCAGGAAATTATGGTTACAATACAATTTGGGTAAATCGAGGGAATAACATTTTTGATAGACTTGATTATAAACCCAAAAATGAGGTAAAAAATTTAAAGTCTTTAAATAATTTAATATGAGAAATATCAAAGTCAAAGTTTATCCCTCATCTTCAAAGTTAAAAAAAAAACAACAGTTAGCATGGAAAATTGCTGAGATCGCATCAGATAAAGCCAAATTGAACGAGGATGCTATTGATATGGTTATTAATAGAATTATTGATAATGCATCTGTTGCTATAGCATCTTTTAATAGGAAACCAGTTATATCTGCAAGAGATATGGCTTTAGCTCATCCCAGAAAAAACGGCTCTACTATTTTTGGAATTAATTCAAAGAAAAAATTTGATTGTGAATGGGCAGCATGGGCAAATGGGACTGCAGTAAGAGAGTTAGATTTTCATGATACTTTTTTAGCAGCTGATTATAGTCATCCAGGGGATAATATCCCTCCAATTCTAGCAGTAGCTCAACAAAAAAAATTATCAGGCAGAGATTTAATTAGAGGAATTTTAACAGGCTATGAAGTTCAAGTTAATCTTGTAAAAGGAATATGTTTACATGAACACAAAATAGATCATATCGCACATTTAGGACCAAGCGTAGCTGCAGGTTTAGGCTCTTTATTAAAACTAAATACAGATACAATTTATCAATCAGTGCAACAAGCACTTCACACAACAGTTTCTACAAGACAATCAAGAAAAGGAGAGATTTCAAGTTGGAAAGCTTTTGCACCTGCACACGCTGGAAAATTAGCAATCGAAGCAGTCGATAGATGTATGAGAGGAGAGGGAGCACCAAGTCCAATTTATGAGGGCGAAGATAGCGTAATTGCATATGTTCTTTCTGGACCAAAAGCTATTTACAATATACCTCTTCCAAACATAAATGAGGAAAAGAGAGCAATTTTAGAAACTTATACTAAGGAGCATTCAGCAGAATATCAATCACAGGCTCTTATTGATTTAGCTAGAGATTTACATTCAAGAGTCGATAACTTTTCCAAAATTAAAACCATAGAAATTCACACAAGTCATCATACTCATAACGTAATTGGAACAGGAGCAAAAGATCCACAAAAAATGGACCCAAGAGCGAGCAGAGAAACATTGGATCACTCTATAATGTACATATTTGCGGTAGCTTTAGAGGATGGCAAATGGCATCACATAAATTCTTATACATCGAAAAGAGCTAGTAAAAAAAGTACCGTTGAACTATGGAGAAAAATAAAAACTTTTGAAGATAAAAAGTGGACAAAAAAATATCACGATATTGATCCAAATAAAAAATGTTTTGGGGGAAAAGTAATAATTAAAATGAAAGATGGTTCAAAAATCCAGGATGAAATATCTGTTGCGGATGCTCATCCTGCTGGCAATAGGCCATTCGAAAGAGAAAATTATATTCAAAAATTTAAAACATTGACTGATAGAATAATTTCACCCGAAGAGTCAAAAAGATTCTTAAATAATGTTCAAAACTTACGAAAACTCAAATCGGGCAGCTTAATTAAACTTAACGTTGAAGTTAAACAAAAATCATTGAGAACCATAAGCAAAAAGACCATTTTCTAATTGACTCCTTTGTCTATTCAAAATTTAATAAGGTAAAAAATCGAGGTAAAATATTTATATGAAATCCCAAGCAAAAAGATCAATAGCAAAAGCAATAACTTGGCGTATCACCGCAAGTTTAGATACTTTTGTAATAGCTTGGATAATTACTGGAAGTATTGAATTAGGAGGTTTTATCGCTGGCGTAGAAGCAGTAACAAAGATATTTATTTATTATGTACATGAAAGAATTTGGAACAGAATTAAATGGGGTAGAAAATAAATTTAGTATAAGATTAAACTATTTTTAAAATAATTTCTGGTATTACTCCTGGGTAAATATCGTTAGTTCCACCTAGTATTAATTGTACAGCAACTATTAAAATTACAAACAATCCAAGGACACCAACCCATTTATGATTTTTTATGTAATTTGCAAAAAAGGTTGCTACTGTACCGACAAGTAAAACTGATAGAAGTAATCCAAAAATTAATAAACCTGTTTCATTTTTTGCTGCAGCGGCCACACCTAAAACATTATCAAAGCTCAATGTAACATCTGCAACTACAATTGCATAAACAGCAGAAGCAAAAGATGGAGGTTTTTTTGGTTTAGGAGTTTGTTGTTTGGTAGTTTTTAAAGCATCAAAAATTTCCAAATCTTTAATTAGTTTTACTATAATCCAGATTAATAAAACCCCGCCTAAGACTTTAAGAATTGGATATTGTAAGAGCTGAACAGTTATTGCTGCGAAAATAACTCTAAAAAGGAATGCACCAAAAACACCTAGTAAAATTATTCTTTTTCTATCCTGAGCAGCAAAGGATGAGGCTATTAAACCTATTATGATCGCATTGTCAGCAGCCATGACAATATCAATAAAAACTATCTGAAAAAATATTATAACTTTGGGTAGGAGAATATTTTCCATTAAGGAGCTATTTATATTCATTTTAAGGGCCTCTTTAAAGAAATATTTATTAAAATATCACTTGCAATTTGCTCTTGGTGAATGTGAAATAGCTTATATTAATTATAGGGGGAAAAAATGAATATAATTAAGAAAATAAGTATAATATTAACCTCTTTACTTATCAGTATAGGTACAGCTCAAGCAGAGACGTGGAATATGGCTCTAGCATATGGGGCTGGTAACTTTCACTCACAAAATGCAGCTGAGTTTGCAAAAGCAGTGACTGAAAAGTCAGGTGGTAAATTAACAATAAAAACACATCCTGGAGGTTCATTGTTTAAGGGTGGAGCTATTTTAAGAGCTGTTCAAACAGGACAAACACAAATCGGTGAACGATTTATGTCTGCACATGGAAAATTTGATCCATTATTAGAAGTAGACTCAATCCCTTTTGTTGCTCAAACTTACTCTGATGCTCAAAAACTTTACAAAGCCTCTAAACCAGAGTTGATAAAGGGACTTGATGAAAAGGGATTAGTTTTTCTTTATGCAGTACCGTGGCCTGCACAAGGATTATATAGTAAGAAGGCTATAAATTCAGTTAACGATCTTAAAGGTCTAAAGTTTAGAGCTTATAACTCAGCTACAATTAGAATTGCTGAACTTACTGGTATGAAACCAACAAAACTTGAAGCTGTTGCTATCAGTCAGGCATTTTCTACAGGAATGGTAGAAAGTATGATTACATCACCAACAACTGGTAAAAATAGTAAAATTTGGGAAAATGGTGTTAAATATTTCTATGATATTGCAGCATGGTTTCCAAAAAATATGGTTGTTGTAAATAAGAAAGCTTGGAACAAACTCGATGATGCAACAAAAAAAATGGTTATGAACCAAGCAGCAGTTGCTGAGAGAAAAGGCTGGAACTTATCTAAGAGAGGTAATGTTGCAGATAAAAAAGCTTTAGCAGATGCTGGAATGGTAGTTGGAAAAGTTAATGCAGCTTTACAAAGTCATTTTAAAAAAACTGGTGCTACTATGGCTAAAGAATGGGCAGGTAGAGCTGGATCAAGAGGACAGGCTGTTTTATCGGCTTATAAATAAATTTAATTTAGGCAAAAAGGCCGTATAATAGGGTACGGCCTTTATGCTTCAAAAATTAGATAAATTTTTAAATTCATTTTATAAATTCTCAGGATACCTAGCAGCTATTTTTTTAATCTTAATTTTAGGGACTATTGTTTTAGGAATAACCTCAAGAATTTTTGGTTTTTATATTCGTGGTTTAACTGAATACTCTGGTTATAGCTTAGCATCAGCATCATTTTTAGCACTCGCATATACATTCAATGAAAATGCTCACATCCGAATTACTTTATTTTTAGAAAAAGCAAAAGGAAGATTTTTAAAATTTTTAATAATTTGGTGTCTAGCAGTATCAACTTTTTTTTCAGGTTTTTTAGCTTATTATTTTATTAAAATGTGGATTGTTTCAATTCAGTTAGCTGAAAGAAGTCAAGGGGCAGATGAAATTTTACTATGGATACCTCAGACTGGTGTAGCGATAGGATCGATTATCTTTTTTGTTTGTATAACACATAATTTACTCAAAACATTAATAGTTCAATCAAATGACTGAAGTTTATTTAACAATATTTTTTATAAGTGTTCTTTTATTTTTTCTTGGCTCAGGTATTTGGGTAGGTATAAGCATGATTGGAGTCTCTACAATTGGAATGATGATGTTTACATCAAGACCAGTGGGTGACGCAATGGCAACGACTATGTGGAGTATGGCTTCCTCTTGGTCATTAACAGCCTTACCACTTTTTGTTTGGATGGGTGAAATTTTATTTAGAACAAAACTGTCGGAAAATTTATTTAAAGGGCTATCACCGTGGCTTTCAAAGTTGCCAGGTGGATTAATTCATGTAAATATTTTAGGTTGTGCGATATTTGCAGCTATTTCAGGATCTTCAGCAGCAACTGTTGCAACTGTTGGTAAAATGTCTATCCCTGAGTTAAGAAAAAGAAATTACCCTGAAAAATTTTTAATTGGCACCTTAGCAGGTTCTGGAACTTTAGGATTACTTATTCCACCCTCAATAATTTTGATTATTTATGGTGTTACTGTTGAGGAGTCTATTGCTAAGCTTTTTATAGCTGGAATAATTCCAGGAATTTGTTTGGCTTTTTTATTTATGATTTACGTAGTTTGCTGGTCTTTAAAAAATAAAAAAATAATGCCAGTTATAAGTGAAGATTTTTCATTTGTTGATAAAATAAAACAGTCTGGACAATTATTGCCTGTTATACTTTTAATTTTTGCAGTTATTGGATCAATTTATGCAGGTATTGCAACTGCTACAGAAGCAGCATCTTTAGGTGTTTTGGGAGCTTTGGTCTTATCTTTTTTTCAAAAAAGTTTAACCAAAGACACTTTTAGTAAATCATTATTAGGAGCAACTAAAACCTCTTGTATGATTGCATTTATTTTGGCCGGTTCATCATTTCTGACATTATCAATGGCGTTTACAGGTCTTCCAAAAAACTTAGCAGTATTTATAGAAACACTTCATTTATCTCCTTACATGTTACTTTTCGTTTTAACCATTTTTTACATTATTCTTGGAATGTTTTTAGATGGAATATCCGCTGTAGTTCTTACAATGGCAATTATCGAGCCTATGATAAGACAAGCTGGGTTTGATATGATTTGGTTTGGAATTTATTTAGTTATAGTTGTTGAGATGGCCCAAATTACTCCACCAGTTGGCTTCAACTTATTTGTTCTTCAAGGTATGGCAAAAAGAGATATGGGTTTCATAGCCAGAAGTGCCTTTCCTTTGTTTCTTTTAATGATTCTAGCGGTAGTTATAATAATTTCTTTTCCTCAGTTAGCCCTATGGCTTCCTGAGCAAATGATACAACCGCTTAAATGAACGGATTGTAAGCCCATTGAAGTATGGCTTGTCCTTGTCTTCTTCTACAAGATAGATCATTCTTTAAATTCAAAAATTTTAATTATTGATTTCTTATTAGAGGATAAACCTTAGGATTTAGATATTTTAAATTAGTTAATAATATCAAAACCAAGGTAACAAAACCAATTGAAAGTCCTAAATAAATTAAAATCTTAAAGTCAAACATCCACACTAATTCAAAAATATTTTCCATAATAAATTTTGAACCAATCACAGCAAAGAATACTGCAATTAAAATTACAGATTTAAAGATAATGATAAATTCAATTAAAGACGAAAAAATAATTTGTTTTTTTGTAAAACCTAAAATTTTAAAAACCAAATTTTGATATTCTTTTACTTTTCCTTGAACCATAATTGCACTTGAAATTACGATTAAGCCTATAACAATGGTAATAGCTGAAATTAATGTAACCGCAATAAATACCTTATTTAAAACAGCTGTAACTTTTGATAAATAATCTGCAATTTTAATCATTGATAAACTTGGCATGATTTCAAGCATTTCAGTTTCATCAAATTTATTTGAATTAAATTTTGCAGTAGCCAAATACTCATGTGGAATATTTTTTGCAAACTGAGGGTTAAATAACATTGCAAAGTTGATGTTTAAATCTCGATAATTAACTTCTCTAAAATTTACTACTTTTCCTTCAATTTCACGTCCATAAACATTTAAAGTAAAGATATCACCTAACAGGATGTTAAAATCCTTAGCAACTTTTGCATCTAAAGATATTTGAAGTTGATCTGGTTTTGATAAATCCCACCACTCACCTTCTAAAATTAGGTTATCTTCAGGCACACTTTCTACCCACGAGGATCTTCGCTCACTACCAATAACCCAGTAACTGTCATTATCTGGTTTAATGTAAGTATTAGGATCAATACCATTAATTTTTACTATACCAGATGAAACCATTGGTACAATTTCAATATATGCATTTGGATCCATATTTAAAATACCCTGTTCAAATTTCTCTCTTTCTCCTTTTTGAATACCGACAAAGAAATAATCAGGCGCAATATCAGGAATAGATTTAGCAATTTCTCTTTGAAAATTTGTACCAACTAAAGCTAAAGTTAATAACAAAGTAACCCCTAACCCTAGAGACATAACTGTAATAGGAGTTATACTTTTTGTCTGAGTAATATTTTTAATTGAAACTTTTAAAGAAATTATTGGACTTGATTTGAATTTTTTAAGAAAAAAAATGATTAATTTTGAAAGTAAGAAAAATACAATTAAACAAACAAAAAAAGCAGCAAAATAACCCAAGCTATAAGAGGGTTGTTCAGATCCAATCGTGAATAATAAAATTAAGATAGATAATAAAATAAGGCTTAAAACAACTGATCTCTTAGAATAATAAAATTCAAGGTTTTGAAATACGTTTCTAAATAAATTAGAGGCTTTTACTTGATCTATAGAACTGATTGTTGGAATAGAAAAAATTACAAGAACTATCAAACCCACTAAAAATATTTTTAAAAAATTAAGTAACGAAAACACTGGATAAACATTCAATCCTAATCCATCAGATAGATATTTATCTACTATTGGTACAATTAAAAAACTCGATCCATAAGCAACAACAGTGATGATGAATAAAAGCATAAATAACTGAAGGTAATATAATGTTTTAATATTACCCGAATAAAAGCCAACTGCCTTTCTTACAGCAATAGACATGTTGTTTTGATTGATAAAAGAAAGCAGAGTATTAGCGATTCCAATGCCTGCAATTAACATTGCACTGATTGATACAAGAGATAAAAATTGAGAAAAATTATTAATAATTCTCTTTATTCCACTAGCAGAATTTTCAGGATATCTAAGCTTTACTTTTTGATCGTCTTTAAAAATTTCCTCAATTCGTTGTTCGATTTCTTCTGGTTTATCTTTTTCGTTAAATTTTACTTTGTATTCATAGTTTAAAAAGCTTCCAATTCCATTTAGTTTTAAAATTTCTAAAGTTTGTTTTCCTGCTAAAGCCCAATCTCCAAATGCAACAAATCCACTAACATCTGGTACTGATTTAATAATTCCAATTACTGTAAAGTTTTGATCTTGAACTTTTACCTTTTCATTAATTTTTATATTAAGGGTTTTTGATAAACTTTCATTGATAAGGATAGAGTAAGGTTCTTTTTGCATTCTTTCATAAGCACCAATTGGCTCATAAACAACATTTCCATATAAAGGATATTTTTCATCCACAGTTTTAATTCTAGTAAATAAGGATTTATTTTTTTCTCTTCCTGTTGTTGAAAGCATAGTACTGAACTCAATCATTTGAGAAACAGTTGCAAATTCTTTTACTTGATTAACTAAATCTAAATTTCCTGGATTACGATTGTAATCAATCTCTAAATCTCCACCTAAAAGTGCTTTGGCATTATCATTTAGTTCTTTTTTAAGACTATCTTCAATTGTGAAAATAGCACTTAAGATAAAAAGACTTATAAATAGCGTAAGAATGATACTAGATATTTTATGATAATTTCTGCTTAAGTCTTTTAAAGCATATTTTAAAATCAAACTAAATTCTGAAGGATTATTTAATTTTTCCATCTTTAATTTTTATTTTCCTTTTAGCTTTGTCAGCAAGTTTAGTGTCATGAGTTACCATGATTAAAGAAGAGCCTTCTTCTTTTACATACTTAAATAGAATATTTGCAATCATGATAGAATTTTCAGTATCCAAGTTTCCGGTTGGCTCATCAGCTAAAATTAATTCTGGTTTCATTGCAATTGCTCTGGCGATAGAAACCCTTTGTTGTTCACCACCTGATAGTTGACTTGGTAGATTATTAAAACGATGTTTTAAACCAAAACGATCTAATAAAATTTTTGCCTCTTTTTCTGGATTTTTAAAATTATTGAGCTCAAGTGTAAGCGCAACATTTTCAACTGCTGTGTAATTAGGAATTAAATAAAACGACTGAAAAATTATTCCAATATTTTTCTTTCTTATCTCAGATACCTCATCTTCGCTAAGGTCTGTAATTTCTTGTTCTTGGAAAATTATTTTACCAGAGTTAGGTTTCTCCAACCCCCCAATTAACATGATTAAACTTGTTTTCCCTGAGCCACTTTCCCCAACAACAGAAACGGTTTCTTTTTTCTTTATATTTAAATCAATATTCTTTAAAACATTGATACTATCTATACCAGTTTGGTATTTGAGATTTATTTTTTTTAATTTAAGAATAGTATTCATGAATAAGACTATATTTATAAAAATTTTGACAATCTTTCTAGTGCACATAAACGCAAGTGCAATAGAAAAGGTAGTTTTGTTCGGTGATAGCTTGATGGCTGGATATGGATTATCTAAAGAACACCATTTATCAACAGTTTTAGAAAACAATCTTAAGGAAGCTGGTTTAAATATAAAAATTGTTAATGGAAGTGTTTCTGGAAGCACGTCATCAGGTGGATTGAATAGAGTTGATTGGATTTTATCAGAACCAAGAATAGATTTAATCATTTTAGGATTAGGAGCTAATGATATGCTTAGGGGGATTCAGCCAGACGAAACAAAAAAAAATTTAGAACAAATTATAAATATTGCTAACAATAAAAAAATTAAAATTATTTTAGCCGGGATGGTTGCGCCAAATACTCATGGAAAAAAATATAAAAAAGAGTTTGATGATATTTATCCAGAATTATCAAAAAAATATAATTTACCCTTAATCCCATTTCTTCTTGAAGGAGTAGCACTTAACCCAAGCTTAAATCAAAAAGACGGAATTCATCCAAATAAAGAAGGGACCATCAAAGTAAGTGAAACTATTAAAAAAAGTATTATTAATATTTTAGATTAAATGAACGGATCATAAGCCCATTGAAGTATGGCTTGTCTTTGTCTTCTTCTACAAGATAGATCATTCTTTTCACAATTTTTTGCAATTGCCTTTACATGTCTTGTAAAATTTAGCCATCTTTGTATTTGAACTTCATCAACACCTTTAATTCTTCTTCCATTTGAATATCTGCAATACCATTGAAACCACCCAAGCGGATCCTCCTTAAAAATCCAACCTTTCTTCATCCAGTCCTGTCTGGTCAAACCCGCTCTTACTTTAAAACGATTTAATTCAACATTAAAATTTTTACTCAGCTTTGCTTTTTTAAACCAAGACTTTGGAAATTCTTTCATTTCTTTATTTTCAAAATATGATCCGCCAAAAACTCCGTGCTCAAGCATTTCTTTAGGGGTTAATTGAGGTTTAAATAATTTGTAAATATCTTTTTCTTTCGGCAAAATTAATTACCTTTTTTTGACTCTAAATAATAATCAATACTACACATTTGTGGTTTGTTTGAAATGATTATTAACAATCCTCCCATAATTGCAAGATTTTTTAAGAAAGATATCATCTGCATATTATTACCAAAATCTGTATGAAAAATTACTGTTACCGACAAAACAAATAAAAATAGAAGAGAAGCAAAGAATCTAGTTTTAAAACCCGCAATCAAAATTAAAGGAACCACAAACTCAAATATTAAAGAAGGGTAAAAAAGTATTTCTGGAACTCCATAATCAGACATATATATCATCCCCTCATCAGGAGAAAAAAATTTCTTAATTGCTTCAACAATAAATAATGTGGAAATAAAAATTCTACCTAGAACTTCAACAATATGCATTTATTTTTTTTCAATTATTTCTTTTAATTCTGAATACTCTTCACAATTACAATTTTTAAGAACGGCCAACCGTTCTTTAGCTAGATCCATTCTATTAGTATTAACGTATAATTCACCTAAATATTCATTAATTCCATTATGATCGGGTTTAATTTTTAACCCTGCTAAATAATACTTTTCTGCCTCTTTTAATTTACCTGTTTTTCTTAAGGTAAAACCTAAATAATTTAAAATATCAGGATTTTTTCTGTCGGTTTTATAAGCATCTTTAAATTTTATTAATGCTTTGGAATATAATTTATTTGCTTTTTCTAATTTATTTTTCTCTTCAAGTTTTTTAGCTCTTAATACAATTTTTTTACCCTCTTTATATTTATCCGCATAAATATCTGAGCTGCTGCTATCGCTACTTGCTCCATGAGATACACCTAAATATTGAGAAAAAATAAAGACAGCTATTAAAATTATTAAAATTTTTTTATACATAATTTACCCTACTAAAATTTATTTAATTTTTAAACTTTATCCTTTGTCATTTACGTCGCATCAATTTTCTGATTGGAATTATATTTAATTTATATATAGTTAAATATGGGTAGTATAAAAGATTCGTTAACATTTGATGATGTAAGCTTAGTACCTTTGCAATCAAAGGTAGTACCCAGCGAAACAATAACTAAAATTAGCTTACATAAAAATTTAAATTTAGAAATTCCACTTCTTTCCTCGGCAATGGATACGGTAACCGAGTCTAAAATGGCAATAGCAATAGCTAAAATGGGCGGTATTGGAATTTTACATCGGAATCTTTCTGTAGTTGAGCAGATAAAGGAAATTAAAAAAGTCAAAAAACAAAAATGTAAAGTTGGGGCTGCATTAGGAGTAAGTTTAAACGATATAGAGAGAGCAAAAAGACTTATTGATGCAAATGTTGATTTGTTAGTAGTAGATACAGCACATGGTCACACCAGAAGAGTTGCTAACATGATATCAAAAGTAAAAAAAATAATAAAAAATATTCCTTTGTGCGCTGGAAATATTGCCACTGGAAGAGCAGCAAAGTTTTTAAAAAATTGTGGTGCTGATATTGTAAAAGTAGGTATCGGACCTGGTTCAATATGTACTACAAGACTTGTAGCAGGAGTTGGTGTCCCACAATTAAGCGCTGTAATGGATGTTAAAAAAGCTCTTGGTAAAAGTAAAATTAAAATCATATCTGACGGAGGAATTAAGTTTTCAGGTGATTTAGCAAAAGCACTTGCTGCTGGCGCAGACGCTATTATGATTGGTTCTCTTTTTTCAGGAACTTCTGAAAGTCCAGGAAAAATTTTAAAACGTAAAGGAAAGTTATTTAAAACGTTTAGAGGTATGGGTTCAGCAGGCGCAATGTCATTAGGTTCATCTGAAAGATACTTCCAAAAAAATTTTAAGGATATATCTAAATTTGTTCCAGAGGGAGTTGAAGGTATAGTAAAGTACAAAGGCTCAGTTGATAAAATTATTTATAATTTGGTTGGTGGTTTAAGATCTTCAATGGGATATTTAGGAGCAAAAAATATATACGAATTACAGAAAAAAGGAGAATTCGTTAAGATCAGTAAAGCGGGATTTTATGAAAGTATGGTTCACAATGTTGATCAAATTATTAAGTAAAAAATGGAAAAAGATAATTTAGAAAAGATAATTATCGTAGATTATGGATCTCAAGTTACACAGCTTATAGCAAGGAAAGTTAGGGAAATTGGAGTTTATTCAGAAATAATAAATTTTAATCAAGCTAAATCGTTAAAAAAAAATAAATATATCAAAGGAATAATTCTATCTGGTGGCCCTTTAACAATAACAAAATCTAAGTCACTCGATCTTCCACAAAATATTTTAAATTTGAATAAACCAATTCTTGGTATTTGTTATGGACATCAAATCCTCGCTAAAAAATTAGGAGGAAAGATTAAAAAATCGAAAACTAGGGAGTTCGGGTATGCTAAAATAAAAAGTAATTTTAAAAGCCCACTTACAAAAAATTTTTTTTTAAACAAAAAAAACTCTGTTTGGATGAGCCATCAAGATATTGTTTATAAAATTCCAAAGGGTTTTAAAAAAATAGCATCAACTCAAAACTCTAAATTTGCCATTATTTCAAATGAGTTAAAAAAGTATTATGGAGTTCAATTTCATCCTGAAGTGACACATACTAAAAATGGAAAAACAATAATAAAAAATTTTGTAAGACATATATGCAAAACTAAAAAGATGTGGAATTTAAAAAAACAAAAAGACTTAATAATTTCTGAAATTAAAAATAGAGTAAAAGATCAAAGAGTTATTTGTGCATTATCGGGTGGTGTTGATAGTACTGTCGTTGCTTTTTTGATAAAAAAAGCTATAGGAAAAAAATTGCAGTGTGTGTTCATAAATAACGGTCTTTTAAGAAAAAAAGAGGAAAATGAAGTTCTTAAAAATTTTAAAAGAAATTTTAAATCAAATTTAAAATATATTGATGCCTCTAGAATTTTTTTGACCAAACTTAAAAACATAACTGACCCAGAAGCTAAAAGAAAAATTATTGGAAAACTTTTTATAAAATTATTTGAAAAAAAAGCTAAAAAATTTAAATTTTTAGCTCAAGGCACTCTTTATCCTGATGTAATTGAGAGCAAGTCGGTTACAGGAAGTCCATCATCAAAAATTAAATCACATCATAATGTTGGCGGTTTACCAAAAAAAATGAAATTATCTTTAATAGAACCTTTAAAAAAACTTTTTAAAGATGAGGTAAGAAAACTTGGTAAAAGTTTGGGTATTCCAAAAGGCATTCTTCATAGACACCCTTTTCCTGGTCCTGGATTAGCAATAAGAATACCAGGAAAAATTACAAAATATAAAATTAATATTTTAAAAGAAGCTGATTTTATATTTATTGATGAGTTAAAAAAATCAAATCTTTATAAAAAAATTTGGCAGGCATACGTTGCTCTATTACCTTTAAAAACAGTTGGTGTAATGGGTGATAGTAGAACATATGAATACACATGTATGCTAAGAGCAGTAATTTCCGAAGATGGAATGACAGCAGATTTTTTTAATTTTGAAAAAAGCTTTATTCAGAAAGTATCAAATCGAATAACAAATTCTGTCAAAGGTATTAATAGAGTAGTTTACGATGTAACTTCAAAACCACCAAGCACGATAGAATTAGAATAGAATTATAAAAATTTTTTTAGTTGATCCAAAGATTTCAATGAAATTCCAGAAGATAACAAACCTTCTTTAATTTCTTTAGCAGTTTTTACTGCATTTTCCCCATCTCCATGAACACAAACAGAGTCAATTTCACATGGTATTTGTTTTCCAGAGTAACAATTTAAAGCCTGACTTTTAACCATTTTAATAACATGTTTTTTTGCTATTTCTGGATCTGTTATTAATGCATTTTTCTTTGATCTTGAAACAAGGTTTCCGTCGTCTTCATAATTTCTATCAGCAAATATTTCTGCTGCCACCTTTAAATTAAGTTTTTTCCCTGCTCTCTCCATTTCTGAACCGGTAGGTACTAAAAATATTAAATCTTTATTTGCTTCAATGATTGATTTAGAAATTATAGTGGCTAATTCAAAGTTTTCGCAGGCCATATTATTTAATGCTCCATGAGGTTTTACATGTGTTACTTTCATAGAATTATTTTCTGCAATTTCGGACAAAATAGTTATTTGATCGATTATTAGTCTATTAATTTCATTAGGTGTTAGATTTAATCTTTTACGACCAAAATTTTCAGGGTCATTAAAGGATGGATGCGCTCCAACACTTACACCATTCTTTTTAGAAATCTCAACAGTCTTTTTCATAGTAGGCTCATCCCCAGCATGGTAGCCACAAGCCACATTTGCTGAATTTACAATACCTAACAACAAAGGGTCATTTTCCGTTGAACAAAACTTTGAGGTTTCTCCAAGATCACAATTAATATTAATTTCCATATTTTAAACCTTTATATAATATCTATTATATCAATTTATGTTAAAAAAAATAACCAATATTGGAGACTGCGGCATCACTTGTGATTTTGGTGATGAAGTCAATAAAAACACAAACAAAGAAGTAATTAAACTTTTTAAATTCATTCAAGAGTCGGTTAACACTAGAAAGCTAAAGGGAATATTAAATTTCACCCCATCATACAACAAATTAATAATTAATTTTGAATTAGGACAAATTAAATCACAAGAAATAATAGAATTTATTAAAAGTAGCGATTATTCAAAAATAAATTTACCTGAAAATAAAAAAATCGTTGAAATCCCAATATGTTACGACGAAGAATTTGCTTTGGATATTCAAAGATTAGAGACAAAAACTAAGTTAAATTTTAGAGAAATAGTATCAAAACATCTTGAAACAAATTTTTTTGTTTACATGATTGGTTTTGTTCCAGGACAGCCCTTTCTTGGAGATCTCAATAAAATTCTTTACCATGATAGATTAGATACACCGCGTGTAAAAATAAACAAAGGATCCGTGGGTATAGTCGAAAAATTTTGTACGATATATACTTTCGAAAGTCCCGGTGGATGGAATATAATAGGAAGAACCCCATTCGAGCTTTTCAATATAAATAAAAAAGACACAAGCATTTTATCACCAGGCGACACTATAAAATTTAAATCTATCTCAAAAAAAGAGTTTGGATCGTTTAAAAATGAATAATTATTTTAAAGTTTTAAGAGCAGGTATTAATTCTACTTTTCAAGATTTAGGTAGATTTGGTTTACAGCATTTGGGAATTGTCGCAAGTGGTTGCATGGATCAATTAACATTTTGTATTTCAAATAAATTAGTTGGCAATAAAATATCAGAGGGAGCTTTAGAATTTGCGTATCAAGGGCCATTAATCGAACTCATGGGAGAAACTGCACTGATGGCCATCTCAGGAAAAGTTAATTTTAATATTATAAAAAAAAACGGTGAAACAATCAAAGGAAAACCCAATGAAAGTTTCCTAATCTCAAATGGAGATAAGATTGATATTTTATCGACAATTAATTCTGCTTATGGCTATTTGTCAATTTTTGGTGGTTTTAAAATAGAAGAGATCAAAGGCAGTGTATCCACATTAGTAAAAGCAAAAATTGGTCCAAATAATGGTGACAAACTCAAGGTTGGTGATAAAATTTTTTTTAATAAATCTTATAAAACAGACAAATTAAAAAAAATTCAATTTGATTTTGATAAAGATAACATCATCCGAGTTATGAAAGGATTACAAATACATTATTTTTCAAAAAAAAGCCAAGAAGATTTTTTTTCAAAGGAATACAAAGTTACAAAATTAACTGATCGAATGGGCATGAGATTAGAAGGTCAAAAACTTGAAAACACAGTCAATAAAAACATTAAATCTGAAGGGATCACAAAAGGATCAATACAGATTCCTGGCGACGGCCAACCTATAATTCTACTTACAGATCACCCAACTATTGGTGGATATCCAAAAATTGCGAATGTGATTACAGCTGATTATGATAAATTAGTTCAAAAAACTCCTGGCACGATTATTAAATTCAAATTGGTCGATTTGTCTGTTGCAGAAAATGCTTTTCAGGACTATGTAAGAAAATTCTAAATGAATTTTGTTTATAAAATACCCGGACCTTTACTTATTCTTACAGGTGGATTTTGTTTAAGTTGGGGCGGACTAATTTTAAGATCTTTCGAAAGTGCAAGTATCTGGCAAATTCTTTTTTATAGATCAATATTCTTTCTCTGGGTTTTAATAGCTTTTATTTTATTAACGTATGGAAAAAAAACATTTAAAAAAATTAAAGAGGCAGGAGTACCAGGCTTTATTGGTGGAATTTTTTTATCAACCAACTTTGTTGCTTACATGTATTCTATGATGGAAACAACTGTTGCTAATGTAGTTTTTATTATTAGCACTCAAACAGTTTTTTTACCAATTGTAGCTTATATTTTTTTGAAAGAAAAAATTTCTCCTCGAGGATATGTTGCAATTGTATTAGCGATGATTGGTGTAACTTTAATGATCGGTGACTCATTGGGGACCGGATCTTTAAAAGGAAATTTAGCAGCTTTGACTATTCCAATTAACTTTTCAGTTTTAGTTTTAATAATTAGAAAATATCCAAAAGTAGATATGATACCTGCAATATTTTATGCAGGAATATTCAGTTGTTTATATGGTTTATTTTTACTTGATGGTTTATCCATATCAACAAAAGACATTTGGTTATCTTTTCTGCTTGGTGTACCTCAATTAGCTTTTGGTTTTATTTTTATAACAATAGGCTCCAGAACAACCCCCGCAGTAATGGTTGGTTTATTAATGCTTATGGAATCTATATTTGCCCCAATATGGGTTTGGCTATTTTACAATGAAATACCACCAGCAAGTGTACTAATTGGAGGAATAATTATTCTCTCTGCTGTAGTTATGAAAAGTCTAGATTATAAAAAAGTGTAACTAATCGATATATTGTGATAAGATAATCCTATAACGGGAGAGACTACTTTAATGTAGCGCCGAAGGAGCAACCACCCCGGAAACTCTCAGGCAAAAGGACCGTTATCGTAATAACTCTGGAAAGCAGGCTAAAGCCTCACCGAAGGAGCAAATCTCTCAGGTTCTTAGACAGATGGGGAAAGAAAGAAGGGTTATTACAAAATGGAAAAAACAGCTTTATACAACTTTCATAAAAACCTAGGTGCTAAATTTGTTTCTTTCGCTGGTTACGAAATGCCAATTCAATACAGAGAGGGAATTGTAAAAGAGCATATTAGCACAAGACAGACCGCAGGTTTTTTTGATGTTTCTCACATGGGACAACTATTTATATCGGGAGACAAATCCTCAGAAAAAAACTTAGAAAAAATAATACCTTTAGATTTAAAAGAAATTAAAACCAACCAATCGAAGTATTCTTTTTTAATTAATGATAAAGGAGGAGTGATCGATGATCTAATTATAACTCGTGTAAAAGGAGGTTTTAATATCATATTAAATGCTGCATGCAAAGATAACGATATAAAAGAAATTGCAAAATGTTTGAATTCAGAAAGTAAGTTTGAATTAAGAAAAGATCTTTCTCTTATTGCTCTACAGGGTCCAAAATCTGAAAGTATTTTAGAGACCACTGTTAAAGGAATAAAAGAACTTAAATTTATGAATGGTAATTACTTTAAATTTCTAGAAAAAGAAATTTATGTGACAAGATCAGGTTATACAGGAGAAGATGGTTTTGAAATTTCGGTACCTAATGAAAATGCAGAAAACTTAACGAAACTTCTTTCGGATAAAGGTGCCAAACCAATTGGTCTTGGAGCAAGGGACACATTGAGATTGGAAGCAGGTTTGTGTTTGTACGGACATGAACTGAACGAAGATATTAGTCCTATTCAGGCAGATTTAAAATGGGCTATTTCTAAAAGAAGAAGAGAAGAAGGTGGTTTTAATGGCTGGAAAAATATAAAAAACGATTTATTAAATGGAGTTTCTAAAAAAAGAGTAGGCATAAAACCATCTGGAAGAATTATCGCAAGAGAGGGAACAAAAATATTTTCATCATCTGGTGAAGAAATTGGCGTTGTTACTAGCGGAACATTTGGACCAAGTGTTAATGCTCCTGTTGCAATGGGATATATTCAAAGTAAATTTGCAAAAGTTGATAATAAAATTTTACTAGAAGTAAGAGGAAAAAAACATGAAGGAGTAGTTTCTAAACTACCATTTTATAAAAAAAGTTATGTCAAATAGGAGGAGCAAATGAGTGAAAAAAAATATTCAAAAAAACATGAGTGGATAATGTTAGACGGGGAAACAGCAACAGTTGGTATAAGCAAACACGCTACTGAAATGTTAGGTGATATTGTTTTTGTTGAACTCCCAGAAAAAGGAAAAGGTTTAACCAAAGAAGAAAAAGCAGCAGTTGTAGAGTCTACCAAAGCTGCTAGTGATGTTTACACCCCCGTATCTGGAGAGATCATAGAAACTAATCAACCAATTGTTGATGATCCATCAAATGTTAATAAAGATCCTGAAAATAATGGTTGGTTTTTTAAAATAAAAATTAAAAATAAATCTGAATTAGATACTTTAATGAATCAAACTGATTATGAAAAATTTATAAAGGACAACCCGAATTAATATGATTGAAGATACTTCTAAAGAATTTATACAAAGACATATTGGACCAACAAGTCATGAAGAAAATACTATGATCAAGAAAGTTGGCGCTCAATCTCTTGAGGACTTAATAGAAAAAACTGTTCCTCAAAAAATACTTATTAAAGATAATTTGAAAATTGACCAACCAATGTCAGAAAATGATGCTTTAAAAAAATTAAAACTGCTTTCAATGAGAAACAAAATTTATCGAAATTTTATTGGAATGGGTTATTACAATACAATCACTCCTAACGTAATACTAAGAAATATATTAGAAAATCCTGGTTGGTATACTTCTTACACGCCCTATCAGCCAGAGGTAGCACAGGGTCGATTAGAAATGTTATTAAATTTCCAACAAGTCATTATGGATTTGACTGGAATGGATATTGCAAATGCTTCATTATTAGATGAAGGGACGGCTGCCGCAGAAGCAGTAGGTCTTTGTCAAAGACTAGATAAAAGTGACTCAAAAAAAATATTTGTATCAAGTTCGTGTAATCCACAAACAATAGATATTATCAAAACAAGGATTGAGCCTTTTGGTATAGAAATTATCGTTGGTTGCGAAGATAAAGAATTAAATAAAATCAAAGATAAAATAATTTGCGGGGTTTTAGCTTACCCAGGCACTTTAGGAGATATTAAAGATCCAAGCGAGGCTATTAGTTTAATTCATAAAAGAGAAGGTAAAGCAATAATGGTTTGTGATCTTTTATCACTTGCAAGACTTAAAACTCCAGCTGAGCTTGGTGCAGATATTGCGGTTGGTAGTGCTCAAAGATTTGGTATTCCCATGGGATATGGTGGCCCGCACGCAGCTTTCTTTGCAACAAAAGAGGAATTTAAAAGGTCTATGCCGGGTAGAATTATTGGTGTCTCAGTTGATAGACATGGAAAAAAGGCTTTTAGATTATCTCTTCAAACAAGGGAACAACACATAAGAAGAGACAAAGCGACAAGTAATATTTGTACTGCACAAGCACTTTTGGCAATAATTTCAGCAGCTTATGCAATATATCATGGACCTGATGGTATTTTAAAAATTGCAAACAGAACATCGAAACTTGCAAAAACATTTGCTGACAGTTTAGAAGAGAATGGTTTTAAAATATTTTCTAAAAGCTTTTTTGATACAGTGACAATCGAGACCAATGAAAAAACTGACACTATTTTTAATAAAGCTTTAGCAGAAAAAATAAATTTAAGGAAGGTAAACGAGAAAACTTTATCGGTTGCTTTTGATGAAGCAAAGAAGATAAAGCATGTTAATATTCTTCTAAAAGTATTTGGAGTTGAAAAAGAATATGATAATTCAGTGAACGTTGAGCTGAATAATTTGCCAAAAAATCTATTAAGAACTTCAAAATATTTAACCCATCCAATTTTTAACAAATACCACTCAGAAACAGAGATGCTTAGATACCTAAAGAGACTAGAAGATTGCGATATTGCCCTTAACAGATCAATGATTGCCTTAGGTTCTTGCACAATGAAGCTAAATGCAACAGCTGAGCTAATACCAGTTACCTGGAAAGAATTTTCTTTACCTCACCCATTTGTACCCGAGGATCAGATGAAAGGTTATAAGGTTTTGTTTAATGACCTAATAAATGACTTGAAAGAAATTACAGGTTTTGATGCTGTCTCGCTTCAACCAAACTCTGGAGCTCAAGGTGAATATTCTGGATTAATGACAATAAGAAAATATCACATCAACAATAAACAAAAAAATAGAAATATATGTCTAATTCCAGAATCTGCACATGGAACTAATCCAGCTAGTGCACAAATGTGCGGTATGAAAGTTGTAGTTGTGAATTGCGATGAAGACGGAAATGTAGATTTAAAAGATTTAAAAAGTAAAGTTGACAAATATTCTAATGATCTCGCGGCACTAATGGTTACCTATCCTTCGACACATGGAGTTTTTGAAGAAAAGATTACAGAAATATGCGACTACGTTCACAAAGCTGGCGGCCAAGTATATATGGATGGTGCAAATTTAAATGCTTTAGTTGGAATTGCTAAACCTGGTAAATTTGGTCCAGATGTCTGCCATATAAACCTACATAAAACATTTTGTATACCTCATGGTGGTGGTGGACCGGGCATGGGTCCGATAGCATGTGCAAAACATTTAGAAGATTTTTTACCGAATCATTCAGTTATTAAAAGTATTGGCACGGATAAAAGCCTTGGTTCAGTATCGGCTGCCCCCTGGGGAAGCTCAAGTATATTAGTTATATCATGGATGTATATTAAAATGATGGGAGCCGAAGGTTTAAAAAAGGCATCTCAAGTAGCGATTTTAAATGCAAACTATATTTCAAAAAGATTATCAAAATTTTATAAAGTTTTATACACTGGAAAAAATGGAAACGTTGCTCACGAGTGCATAATTGATTTAAGACCTATTAAAGCTAAATCAGGAATTTCAGAAGAAGATATAGCAAAAAGATTGATCGATTACGGTTACCACGCTCCAACAATGTCTTGGCCAGTTGCAGGAACATTAATGATAGAACCAACCGAAAGCGAAGGATTAGATGAAATGAATCGTTTTTGTAACGCACTTATATCAATTAAAGAGGAAATTGATAAAGTTGATAAAGGAAATTTTGATAAAAAAGATAATCCTCTAAAAAATGCTCCTCATACTTATTTAGAGTTAAGCTCTAATGAATGGAAACATTCTTACACTCGAGAAGAAGCTGCGTTTCCAAAAGAATATTTAAAAGATAATAAATTCTGGCCACCAGTAGCAAGAGTTGACAACGTATATGGGGACAGAAATTTAGTTTGTACTTGTCCAAGTCTTGATGAATACAAGGATGAGGCTGCTTAAAATTTAATGAAAATTGCTGTCATTGGCTCTGGAATTTCGGGATTATCATCTGCTTACTATCTATCTAAAAAAAATGAAGTTGATCTTTTTGAAAAAGACGATCATTTTGGCGGACACTCATATACTTTTGATATAAAGGAGGAAAATAAAAAAGTACCAGTAGACCTTGGTTTTATTGTTTTTAACAAAATTACTTATCCAAATTTAATAAATTTTTTTGAAGAATTAAAAGTACCCTATGAGAAAAGCGATATGTCTTTCTCAGTTTCCGTAAAGGACTCGAGTATAGAATACGGAGGAACTGGATTTAATTCATTATTTGCAAGGAAAAATAATCTTTTTAACTTTAATTTTATAAAAATGATTTATGAAATTATATCATTTTATAAAACAGCACCAGGTTTATTAAAAAAAGATTTAAGAAATATTACATTGGGAAATTATTTAGATAATTCAAAAATTTCAAAATACTTTATTAATTATCATATAATACCAATGGTAGCTGCAATTTGGTCTATGCCATTCTCTAAAGCTAGAGATATACCATTTGAATTATTTTTAAATTTTTTTAATAACCATGGTCTTTTCAAATTAAAAAATAGACCTCAGTGGTACACAGTTACAAACAGAAGTAGAAATTATGTTTCTAAAGTTTTAGAAAAAATTAATGGTGAATATTTTAAAAATTATGAAATTGAAAAAATTATAAGAAGTGATGATAACGTTAGAATCTTCATCAATACATTGGGTGAATATAGGGATTACGATCATGTAGTATTGTCATGTCATGCCGATCAAAGTCTAAAACTTATTGATCATCCTTCAAATGATGAAAAAGAAATTCTAAATGAATTTACATATATATCTAATGAGGCATATTTACATACAGATGTGGATTTAATGCCTAATAAAAAAAATGCCTGGTCAAGTTGGAATTCTATATCAAATAAAGATTTAACAAAAACATGCGTTACATACTGGCTAAATAAACTTCAAAATCTAGATACAAACAAAAATTATTTTCTTACTTTAAATCCAATCACCAAAATTAAAGACAATAAAATCATTAAAAAAATAAATTTTACTCATCCATATTTAAATAACAAAAGTTTTGAGATGCAAAACCGTTTAAAGGACCTGCAAGGTAAAAAAAGGGTTTGGTTTTCCGGAAGTTATTTTGGTTACGGTTTTCATGAAGATG
Source organism: uncultured Pelagibacteraceae bacterium (assembly GCA_902583685.1). Lineage (GTDB taxonomy): Bacteria > Pseudomonadota > Alphaproteobacteria > Pelagibacterales > Pelagibacteraceae > Anoxypelagibacter. Next base: position 6,903 of record CACHWO010000002.1, on the reverse strand, counting down.
GATTAAAATCCTCTCTGGAAATGCTTAAAAAATTTGAGGGTAATAATGGAGACTTGTATATACAAAGGTATAGTAACGCATCGAAGATTTAAACCGAAAAGACATTTTTTTTCATATAAAAGCTTTTCTATTTTTTTTGATTTAGATGAACTTAAAGATCTACAAAAAAAAATATCAATTTTTTCATTTAATAAATTTAATATATTTAGTTTTTATAACAAAGATCACGGTGACAGAGATGGCGGAAATCTTAGGGACTGGGTTACAAAAAATTTAAAAAAATATAATATAAATTTTCAGGTCAAAAAAATTAAACTTTTATGTTTTCCAAGAATTTTTGGTTATGTTTTTAATCCTCTGAGTATTTTTTATTGTTATAACGAAAATAATGAATTAAGAGCAATACTTTATGAGGTAAAGAATACTTTTAATGAGCAACATACCTATATTTTTCCCGTTCAAAAAAATGAAAAAATAATTACACAAACTTGTAATAAAAAATTTTATGTATCACCATTTATGGAGATGGAAACCGTTTATAATTTTAGACTGGCCGAACCAAAGGAAACTTTAAGTGTATTTATTAAACAAACTGATGATAAAGGCATTCTACTTTCAGCATGTCAGATTGGAAAAAAAGAACAAATATCCACAAAAAAATTAGTTCAAAACTTCTTTAAACACCCAATGATGACTATAAAAATTATGATGGCGATACACTTTGAAGCATTAAGGTTGTGGAAGAAAGGGGTTAAACTTGTTAAAAAAAATTCAAAAATAAAAAATAATTTATCTTTAGAAAAATGAATTTAAGTCCTTATAAAATCTCTGAAAATTTCGTTTTAAAGAAATTGAACTATATTAAGGATGGAAAGCTTACACTAAAAAACTATGATGGAAAAATACATCAATTTGGAAATCAAGAAAGTTTTTTATCAGCAGAAATTAAAATCCACAATCCAAAATTTTATTTTAATATTATAAGGGGAGGTAGTAGTGCTTTAGGAGAGAGTTATATTAGAAATGAATTTGAAACTTTAAATTTACCTTCCCTAATTGAACTAACTGCAAAAAATATAAATATAATTCACGAATTTTCAGGAATATTAAATATTTCAGGTATAAACAGTATTTTCAAAAAACTTTTTATATCAAACACAAAGAAAAAAAGTGTTGAAGATATTTCAAAACATTATGATTTAGGCAATGAATTTTTTTCTACTTGGCTAGATAAAACATTGACTTATTCGTGTGGCATTTTTGATAAACCCGGTGAAGAATTAGAAAAAGCTCAAATTAACAAATATAATAAACTTATAAATTTAATACGGCCAAAACCTGGAGATAAAATTTTAGAAATAGGATGTGGGTGGGGCGGTTTCGCTGAACATCTTGCAAAAAATTATGATGTTCAACTTGATTGTATCACGATCTCTCAAAAACAATTTGAGTTTACAAAAAAAAGAATAAACCTTTTAGGTTTACAAAATAAAGTTAAAGTAAAGTTTTTAGACTATAGAGATTTAAAAGATAAATATGATGCTATAGCTTCTATAGAAATGATTGAAGCAGTTGGAGAGAAGAATTTAAATAGATATTTTAAAACAATTAAAGATAATCTAAAACCGAATGGGGTTGGGGCTATCCAAGCTATTATTATTAAAGATGAACTTTTTGATAGATACAAAAAAAATCAGGATTTTATACAAAAATATATTTTTCCAGGAGGTTTTTTACCTTCCTTACAATCAATAAAGGACTACACAAAGAAAACTGGACTAACTTTGAGAGGATATAATTCTTACGGAATACACTACTCACATACATTGAGAAAATGGAGAGAGAACTTTATAGGTTCTTGGAATAATATTTCACAACAAGGTTTTGATACTACATTTAAAAAAATCTGGGATTTTTATTTTTCTTATTGTGAAGCTGGTTTTAGGGCTAAAAATATTGATTTAATACAATTTTCATTTAGGAATGAGTAAAAAATGAGATATATTTTAACTTTATTTTTAACATTATTTTTAACGAATTGTGTAGCAGGAATGAAACCAGAAGACTTTAAAGATCAAAAACCAAGACTTATAATTGAGGAATTTTTAAGTGGAAGCGTTAAAGCTTATGGCGTCTTACAAAACAGAAGTGGCAAGGTTACTAGACAATTTTCTGCAGATTTAGATGGAAAATGGGATGGAAAAAAACTTATATTAGATGAAAAATTTAATTGGTCTGACGGAGAGGTTCAAACGAGACAATGGAGTATCATTAAAAAAGACGAACATAATTATGAAGGTACAGCCTCAGATGTTGTAGGAAAAGCCAAAGGTTTCTCGTATGGTTCTGCATTTAAATTAGAATATATTTTGCTTGTACCTGTAAAAGGAAAAGAAATTAAAATTACTTTTGATGATTGGATTTTTAAACAAAGCGATACAATAGCTATCAATAGAGCAAAAATGACTAAATTTGGTATTAAGGTAGCAGAGTTAACTGTAGTATTTGTAAAAAAATAAACTATTTATTAACAAATCTATTTACTAGATAATTATAAACTTTATTTGGTAAAATCTGAAAAACTTTATAAATAAAAGCTATTTGGGGTGGAAATATTATTTCAAACGCATTTTTGTTTACCAAACCATCATATATTTTTTCTGCAGCGTAATTTGTATCTTTTAAGAAAGGCATTTTAAATTCGTTTTTATCGGTTAAAGCAGTTTTAATAAAACCAGGAGAAATCAAAGTAACTCTAACATTAAATTTTTTAAAATCAAAATATATTCCTTGGGTAAAATTATTTAATGATGCTTTTGATGCGGTATAACCAGAAGATTTAGGTAACCCCCTGTAACCTACCGGAGATGAAACGATTGATATATGTCCACTTTTTTTATTTTGAAAATACTCTTGAACTGATTTTACGCATGCAACAACTCCAATAAAATTTACATCTATTACTTTTTTTACATTTTCAACACTCAACCCTTTTTCAGATTTTCTTTCATAAGTACCCGAACTAAATATACACAAATCTATTTCACCAAAATCTTTAAGAATTCTTCTAAAAGTTTCTTGCGTTTTATTTTGATCCGTAACATCCATAGGGTATGCGAAAATATTGCTATTTTTTGCCATATCATTTAGAAGTTCTTCTCTTCTAGCAGAAATTGCAACTTTCCAATTTTCTTTAGCAAATTTCTCTGCAACAGCTTTACCTATTCCACTACTCGCGCCAGTCACCCAAACTTTTTTCTGGTTTTCACTCATAATTAAATATATCTCATACTTATGTTTAATAATAAATATGTATCTTTCACGTTAATTGTTTTAATTACATTTTCAGCATCCGCAATAGGTGGAGTTGTATCATCAATCTATAAAGAGCCTTGGTATTCACAAATAACACAACCATTCTTTAGCCCACCTTCGTGGGTATTTGGTCCTGTCTGGACTACTTTATATGTTTTGATGTCTATGGCAATATGGTTACACTGGATTTCATTAAAAAATAAAAAAACTTTAATAATTTATTTCATCCACATATTTTTTAATGGAATATGGAGTGTTATTTTTTTTGGTTTTCACCAAATTTTATATGCATTATTAAACCTAATTTTAATACTATTTTTTATTATTTGGTTGATGAGCATTTACTATAAAACTAATAAATTAAGCTTTTTACTAATGGTGCCTTATTTGTTATGGTCAACTTATGCATTACTACTCAATGTAAGTATTTTTAACCTAAATTAATTATGGATGATATTGTTATTATTGGAGGAGGAATTATCGGAGCAGCTTCGGCCTATTTCCTTTCGAAAGAAGGTAGAAAAGTAAAAGTTATAGAACAAGATCCAACTTATAAAAAAGCATCTTTTCCATTATCTTTAGGAGGCTTTAGAAGACAGTTTTTCCAAAAGGAAAATATTCTGTTAGGAAAATTTGCTAGAGAGTTTATTTTTCAAGTTCCGGAATTATTAAAAACAAAGAAAAATCCTAATCCGACAACTAGTGTAGTTCCTAATGGTTATTTATTTTTATTTGGCCCAGACCATGCGAATGAGCAATATGAAGCTTTAAAAAATCATAAAGAATGTGAGGCTGGAACAAAAAATATTAAAGGTACAGAACTAAGAAAAAAATTTCCTTATGTTAATGATGATGGCATTGAAACTGTTACTTATACTGATGATAAAAAAGAAGGCTGGATCGATCCTTATTTATTTCATTCAGCTTTGAAAAATAAAGCATCAGAGTTAGGTGCTCAATTTATAAAAGGTGAGATAAAAGATGTATCTGAGATAAATTCTAAAATTATAATTTGTGCAGTTGGTTATAATACTAATAATTTACTCAGAGACGTTCCTGTGGTACCTCAAAAACACACAGTTTTTAGAGTAAGTTGTCCTGATCATATTCCTGAAATGCCTTTAACTTCTGATTTTACAACAGGTGTTTATTGGAGACCAGAAGGAAAAGAATACTTGGCTGGTTCACCTATATCTAAATTTGATGTTAAAGATTTAGAACCAGATTGGGATCATTTCGAAGATTTAGTTTGGCCAGCCTTAGCCAAAAGAGTTCCAATTTTTGAAAAACTAAAATTAACAGGTGGATGGGCCGGTTTTTACGATTGTAATAAACTTGATAATAATGCTGTGGTTGGAAAGCATCCAAAATTTAAAAATCTTTATTTAGCATCTGGATTTACAGGTAGAGGTTTAATGCAAGCCCCAGGTATTGCAAGAGCATTGACAGAACTTATTAATACTGGATCGTATCAGTCGATAGATCTAAGTGCACTAGCAGTGGAACGAGTTTTAGAAAATAGAAAAAAACCAGAACCATACGTTCTTTAATGAAATCAAATTTTATAAATAGAATTTATAGAGCAATAAAAATAGATCCTGAACTTTACGAAGAAGTTGAGCACGATAAATCAGCTACTATTCAGGCAGCATTAGTTGTAGTTTTATCAAGTTTTGCAGCAGGAGTGGGAGCAATACAATTAGGAGCATCAAATTTTCTTTTAGGACCTTTAATATCTTTAGCCAGTTGGTATTTTTGGGCATTCCTAATTTTCATAGTTGGTACAAAACTATTTCCAGATAAGCAAACCAAGAGTGACCATGGAGAGTTATTAAGAACAATTGGTTTTTCAAGTGCCCCAGGTTTAATTAGAGTTTTCGGTTTTACTCCAGAATTAATGACTGTAACTTTCATTGGTTCGTCTTTTTGGATGTTAGCCTGTATGGTTGTAGGAGTGAGACAAGCATTAGACTATAAAAGTTTGTGGAAAGCTTTTGGCGTCGTTGTTTTATGTTGGTTCATTCAAGCAATTTTGTTATTTGTGATTTTATTAGTGTTTAGATAGGAAAAATATTTTTAGATAATCTACAACTTTCACAGATTTTAAATCCATATATAATTAGATTTTGTGATACGCTTTCGTATTCTTTTTCACACTCTTCACAGAAATTATCAATCTCTTTATCCATAATTAAATTTTAGTAGGATTTGGTTTTCCTTTGTAAACAATTTTAGGATCAAATCTTTTTTTTTTATCTTTAAAATTCATTTCAATTTTTTTTGTATCTTTAATTTTTCCTAAAGGAATAGATCTATAAAAACATGATTTGTATCCCACGTGACAACTCGATCCATCCCCAATATCTACATTCATCCATATAGAGTCCTGATCATCATCAATTCTTATTTCTATTACTTTTTGAATAAATCCACTAGTTTTACCTTTATGCCAAACTTCTTTTCTTGATCTACTCCAATAATGTGCTTCTTTTGTTTCTATAGTTTTTTTTAAAGCTTCATAATTCATGTAGCCTTGCATTAGAACCTCTTTAGTTTGGTGATCTGTTGTAGTTACTGGTATTAAGCCATTGTTATCAAATCTGGGGGAAAGTAAATTTCCTTCTTCAATATCCGCGACATTTTCTCTTTTTTTAAACATTTAATAAGTAATTTTAATAATTAAAAACAAGCTATTTGATTTAGTATTTAATATTATATAATAGAATTGTTGATAATGAAAATAGTTAAAAACATAGATAATACTATTATAAAAGATAAACCAGAAGTTTCAGACAAACAAGCCGAGGAAGCCTTTAGAACTATTTTAAGGTGGATTGGTGAGAACCCCGATAGAGAAGGATTGCTAGAAACACCCAGAAGGGTAACGAAAGCTTTTAAAGAATATTTTAAAGGCTACAAGCAAGAAATCACTCCAGATTTATTAAAAACATTTGGAGATGTAAATGGATACGACGATATGGTTTTGCAAAAAAATATATCTATACAAAGTCATTGCGAACATCATATGGCACCAATTATTGGTGTCGCACATGTTGCTTATTTACCAAGCAAAAGAGTTGTGGGTTTAAGCAAACTAGCTCGTGTAGTAGAAGTTTATTCAAAAAGACTTCAAACCCAGGAAAGGTTAACAATGCAAATAGCTGAGACTTTAATGAAGGGTTTAGAAGCACATGGTGTTGCAGTGACAATTGACTCAACACACCAATGTATGACAATGAGAGGGATTAAAAAAGAGAAGGCGACTACTATAACAAATTATTTTTTGGGCAAATTTAAAAATGATTTAAGTTTCCAAAATAGATTTTTAAAATATATATCAAATAATAATTAATCTTCATCTCTCCAATTATCTAAATAAAATTTATAACAAGCAAAAGTTACTGCTACGATTCCGTAACAAAAAGCAAAAAGTAATCCATTTTTTTGCCCCCAAAAATACCAACCAATTTGAAAAGCTGGAATAGGTGAGAGTAATATTAACAGAATGATGCTTAATCTTATATAATATGGAAATTTTTTCATTTAAAATAATACGATTAAAAGAAATTATTTGTTATATTAATTTGT
>CACHWO010000001.1 GCA_902583685.1 uncultured Pelagibacteraceae bacterium | reverse complement strand
GGTATTGAAAGATAAATTTCAAATATTTTATCTTTATCAAAATTTCCCTGGTTTGCAGCAACTTCATATTTTTTTATTACCTTCTCATCCTTTAATTTATCTATAGCTATCAAATTAGAAGCTGTTAAGTATTTCCAGATATTTTTATCTGTTTTTTGTGTCGGTTCATATTTGAAATTTTCAACAGTAATAGATGAAAGATAAAAATACAAAAGATTTTTATCAGATATTTTGTTATCTGGTTTTTCCTGAATGCCTAGTAAAAATAATATTTTATTATCGAAGAAATTATCTGATTTGCCTTGCTCTCTTAATAAATCAAAATTCAATTGTGCTTCTTCGTTTTTTTTATTTAAAACTAGACAATAAACTCTAAACTTTTGCAAATAACTATCTTTTATTTCTTTGCTTATAAAATTTGATTTTTTACATCCCTCAGAGATATCTGCTAGTGAAATGTAATAGTCCACTAAATGTTTAATTAATTTAGATTTACCGTTAAATTCTAAATTGTTATTTAAAAATTTTTCAATTGTATTATTTTTTTGGTTTTTAATTAACCAATTTATTTTTAATTTTAGGAACTCAGACTCTGATAGTTTATTTTTTGGTGCATATGAATATGTCATAATTGTATTCATAAAAATATTCTCTGAAAATTTTGAAAGTTTAATCTTTTCTATTCTTTTAAAAGTTTTTTTTATAGCCTCACCATCAGAATTAGACCACATATCAAGTTTAAAATCATTTTTTTGAGGATCGTAAAGTCCTACTAATTTTATTTCTGACTCCTCTCTTTTATTCTCAAGAATTTGTATCCCTTCATTTTCTTCAATTTTAATTTTTGAAATATCAATTTTTTTTTCAGGAATTTGATTATTTAATTGATTATCAATTTTTTTTATTTTTGGACCTTCTTCTTTTTTCTTCCATATATCTATTGGCTCATTTGAATTTAGGGTTTGAAAAAAAAATAAAAATAAAAATAAAAAAATTATATAATTTTTAAATTTTTTAATTTTATTTAATCCTTTTAATTGTATCAGTGACATCTTTCTTTATTTCAGTTTGTGGTGAAGGAAAATTTACTTTTTCAACAAAATAAAAAATCCCCCCAAGAATTGATAAAATTATAAAGAATTTTACCATAGTACTAACAAGTGTATTAGATTTCTGTCTGAGTGGGTTTAATCTATGTTGCATAGTTGAAAAATATATTTAAACTCAGAAATTAAGACAAATTTGTGATTAATCAAATTAAAATTTTTGGCATAAATTGAAAAAAAACCTTGTTTTGATTGGAATGATGGCTGTGGGGAAATCCACTATAGGTAGACTTTTATCCAAAAAACTGAATTTGCCATTTGAGGACTTGGACGAGAAAATTAAAAACAAGGAATCATTATCAATTAAAGACATTTTTAGTTTTAAAGGTGAGGATTATTTTAGAAAAATTGAAGAGATTGAGTGTTTAAAGATAATTCAAGATACTGGTAAAATTATAGCTTTTGGAGGAGGCACTTTTATGAATGAAACCGTCAGGAACAAAATGAAAAATACATGTTTTACCATTTGGCTTGACCTCTCTCCTAAAAAAATTTTTGACAGAATTAAATCTAACAAAGATAGACCCTTATTATCTAATGTTAAGACAATTGAGGAGGTTGATGATATATACTTAAGAAGAAAAAAAATATATTCATTAGCAAATTATAAAATAGATTGTTCGTCTAAAACTAAAGAAATTATAATTAGTGAAATTGAAAATATCTATGAAAATATCAAAAATTAAATTTAAAAATAATTCTGCAGACTATGCAATATTAATTGGATCTGGAGCAATAAAACTTTTAAAAAAACAAATTTATACTATTTGCCCAAATACAAAAAAAATTGCTATTATTTTTGATAGGAAAATTCCATTAAAATTAAAAAATAAAATTAAAAATCAATTAGCAAATTATAAATTATATATCTATCAGTTCGAAGTTAGTGAGAAATTAAAATCATTTAAGAACGTGTACAGATTAAATGAAGATTTGCTTAAAAAAAATTTTAATAGAAATGATACGATAATTGCAGTAGGTGGAGGAGTTATAGGTGATTTTACCGGCTTTGTTGCGAGTATCTTAAAAAGAGGAATTAATTTTATTAATTTGCCTTCTACATTACTATCTCAAGTAGATGCATCTGTTGGGGGCAAAACTGGAATTAATTCTAGAGAAGGAAAAAATCTTATTGGTACTTTTTATCAACCTAAACTTGTTTTAAGTGATACTGATTTTTTAAAAAGTTTACCTGAAAGAGAAATTATTTGTGGTTTTGCAGAAATACTTAAACATTCATTAATATTTGATAAAAAATTTTTTTTCTGGATAGAAAAGAATATTAAAAAAATTATTATTGATAAAGATCCTTCAGCTATAAATTTTGCTATATCTAAAAGTTGCAAAATTAAAATTTCTTTTGTAATAGATGATGAGAAAGAAAAAGGTAAAAGAGCAATATTAAACTTTGGACATACTTTTGCCCATGGAATTGAAGCAACAACAAATTTCTCAAATAAAATTAATCATGGAGAGGCTGTTCTTGTAGGTATGTTTTTAGCAACTAAAATATCGAAATTGAAAAAATTATGTTCCTCATCAACATTAAACAAAATTGAAAATTTGTACAAAAAAAATAATTTACCTAGTAGCTTAAAAAAATATTCATTAAATAACAAAATAAATAAAATTACTGGATACATGAGACAGGATAAAAAAAATACAGACTCAAAAATAAGTCTTATATTATTAAAGAATATAGGAAAAACTACAAAACCAGGTACAATAAAGATGAGTACTAAAAAAATTAATAGCTTAATTAGAAAAGTTATTTAATTTTTATTTCTAAAGCATGAATTTTACTTTTTAGTTCCTCTGATAAAATACCCATAATTTTTTTATGTGCGTCAATTTTATTTAAAACCTTAAGTTCATTAGAAACAATTATTAATGATAAATGTAACTTATTCTTTTGAAAGCTTTTGTGATTTACGTGTTTATCAGTATTATCTATAATTTCAATTTTACTATCCTGAATATTTTTTTTAATCTTTTTCTTTATACTTTCAAAAAAATTTTCCATAAAATTAAATACTATTATATAATAGTTTGTTTATATGAAAAATATTTGTGATTGGGATAAATGTAAAGAAATAGGGCTTTATAAAGCACCGGTAGAAAGAGATAATAGCAAAAAATTTAGATTATTGTGTCTCACACACATAAAAGAGTTTAATAAAAATTGGAATTACTTTTCAAATATGAGCGAAACCGAAATTGAATATTTTATTAAATCTGATTTGACTTGGCACAAACCAACTAAAAGTTTTGGCTCATCTGAGAATTTTTTTAAAATTCTATGGAGAAACACACTAGATGATAAGACCAATTTTTTTGATAGCTATTCATATAAAATTTTTAAAAAATCTAAGTTATCTGAAAAAGATAAACAAGCTTTAGAGGTTTTGGGGCTTAAGAATGATACAAAATGGCCAGATATTCAAAAAAAATTTAAAACACTTGTAAAGAAATACCATCCTGATAAAAATCATGGCAATAAGAAATACGAAGATTTATTAAAAAAGATAACTTTAGCTTATAGTCAATTAAGAATTAATATGGAAAAAACCAAATGAACCCAAATTTAGAAAATACTAAACCTGACATGAAAATATCAGTAAGACAAACATTTGGTATTGATACGGAAATGGAAGTTGACGCATTTTCAAATAAAAATCAACATGTTCCCAAAATAGATCCTGATTATAAATTTGATAAAGATACAACTCTTGCAGTTTTATCTGGTTTCGCTTTCAATAAAAGAGTTCTCGTTCAAGGTTATCACGGTACTGGTAAGTCTACTCACATAGAACAAGTTGCAGCAAGATTAAATTGGCCCTGTATAAGAATTAATCTTGATAGTCATATTAGTAGAATAGATTTAATTGGAAAAGATTCAATAGTTATAAAAGAAGGAAAGCAAGTAACAGAATTTAAAGAAGGAATTTTACCATGGTCAATTCAAAATCCTATTGCTTTAGTTTTTGATGAATATGATGCAGGTAGACCAGATGTGATGTTTGTAATTCAAAGGGTTTTAGAAAGCGATGGAAAATTTACGTTATTGGATAAAAATAAAGTTCTTGAGCAAAATAAATTTTTTAGAATGTTTGCAACAACAAATACAATTGGCCTAGGAGATACAACAGGACTTTATCATGGTACTCAACAAATAAATCAAGGACAAATGGATAGGTGGAATATTGTTGCAACATTAAATTATTTAAAATTTGAAAAAGAGTTAGAAATTGTAATAGCTAAAAACAAAAAATTAAACAATAAAGAAGGAAAAGAAAAAATATCAAATATGATAAAAGTAGCAGATCTTACAAGGAATGGTTTTATCAACGGAGATATTTCAACTGTGATGAGTCCTAGAACAGTTATTCATTGGGCTGAGAATTCAGAAATATTTAGGGATGTAGGATTTGCTTTTAGAGTTACATTTCTAAATAAATGCGATGATATAGAAAAAAAAATTATAGCAGAATATTATCAAAGATGTTTTGGTGAAGAGCTTCCAGAGTCATCAGTAAATGTAAAAATCACCTAATTTAAAAAATGAAAAGAGAGGAAAACTTTTTAGAAGAGTTCAAGCGCGCTCTGGTTTCAACTATAAAATCAATTTCACAAAAAAAAAATTGTGAAATTAAATTTGGAAATAATAATCTTTCTTCAAAGACAAATATAAATTTACCTGAAATAAAAAAAATAAAAAATTTAAATCATTTAGTGAATATTCGTGCGTTGGCAGACTCAGAAGCTTTGAGACTCAAATATAGTGACCAAAAATTGTTGGATTTAAACAAACCTAAAGGAGAAACTGCTGAAAAACTATATAAAATAGCAGAAAAAATTAGATATGAAAAAATAGGGAGTGAGGAGTTCCTAGGTGTAGAAAAAAATATTTCAATTGCATTTAATGATTTAAATAAAAAATTTGATACAAAAAAAGATAAAGATAATATTAAAAAAGAAGATTTGATTGTTGAAAAGTTTAATAGTTATTTACGGAATTTTTTTTTTAAAATTGAAAATGATAAAATTCATCCAAGCTTTAAAAGAGTTAAAAAAGAATGGGATAAAAGTTTTAAAAATGATCTTATCTTATTAAAAAAAAACTTAAAGAATCAACAAGTTTTCAATAAAGTAATATCAAAAATTATATCAAACATAAATTTAGAGGAACAAAAAAATAATTCTGAAGATTCTTCCGAAAAGGAAAGGTACGAGAATCTAGAAAAAAAACAAGATAATGAAAAAAAAGAGGGTAGATCTGATAAAGAAAAAAAAGATCAAGAGCTTGCTTCATCAGCTGATATGCCAGAAATTAATGATTTAAGTAAAAAAATTAATGAGGAAATAGATTTTGAAGAAATAGAGGAAGAGAGTGGTGTTCATAAAAAACAATTTGCAAAAATTTTTGGTAAAAATAACCAGAGATACGGCGTTTACACAAATAAATTTGATGAATATAGTAAAGCTGAGGATTTAGAGACAACTGAAGAACTCACTAAACTAAGAGTATCTTTAGATCAACAGCTTTTACAGCTTAAAAGTTTTATTTCTAAATTAGCCAACAAACTACAAAGAAAACTTTTAGCAAAACAAAACAGATCATGGGAATTTGATTTAGAGGAAGGAACATTAGATTCGTCGAAATTGACAAGAGTAATAATTGATCCATTTAATTCTTTATCTTTTAAAAAAGAAAAACAAATAGATTTTAAAGATACTTTGGTGACTATATTAATTGATAATTCTGGATCTATGAGAGGAAAGCCAATTACTGTAGCGGCGATATGTGCAGATATTTTGTCCAGAACCTTAGAAAAATGTTCTGTCAAAGTTGAAATACTTGGATTTACTACTAAACATTGGAAGGGTGGATCCTCAAGAGAAAAATGGGCAAGTGATGGCAAACCAAAAAATCCCGGAAGGCTTAATGACTTAAGACATATAATTTATAAATCAGCAGATGTGCCGTGGCGACAAATAAAAAAAAATATGGGACTAATGCTCAAAGAAGGTCTGTTGAAAGAAAACATTGATGGAGAAGCTTTAAGGTGGGCCTTTAGTAAAATAAAAAAAAGAAAAGAAGATAGAAAAATATTGATGGTAATATCTGATGGTGCTCCAGTCGATGACTCGACCCTATCTTCTAATTCAAGTGATTATTTAGAAAATGATTTAAAGAATACAGTAAAATCTATTGAAAATTTTTCTGATGTTGAGCTTGTTGCAATTGGTATAGGTCATGACGTAACGAGGTATTATAACAGAGCAGTGAAAATTACTGATGTACAGGATTTAGGAGACGTTATGATAAACCAGTTGAGTGATCTTTTTTCGGAAGACAAAATTTTTCATTGAAAAAAATTATGTGGTCTTATAACTTTTGTTAGCATTTACCTTTATCCTTTTTAATAAAAGTCTAAATGGTATTAACATTATTAAAGCAATTAACATTTTTACTGAAAAATCACCGAGAGCAAGAGTTATCCAAGGTACCCCGGTTTTAAAAAAGGCTATGAAAAAAAATATTAAAGTATCAAAAAAAGATCCAAATAAAGAAGATATAAATGGTGCTACAAACCATATTTTCTCCCTTAATTTATCAAATACTTGTACATCAATAAGTTGAGCAAATAAAAAAGCTGTTCCTGATCCTATAGCTATTCTTATTGAAATTAGGTCTTCAAAATTTGTAGAAAAAAATAATGTTAGAGCTATTCCTAAAAAAAAACCTAAATAAACAATTTTCCTTGCTACTTGTTTCCCATAACTTCTGTTTGCCAAATCTGTTATTAAAAACGTAACTGGATAACTAAATGCTCCATATGTCAAAACTTCACTTAGACCAAAATAATTTACTGGATATTGTACCAAATAGTTAGAAATTGTGACCATCAAGGCCATAAAAAAAGCGAGTTTGAAATACAAGCTAAAAAGATTTTTTACCATGTACTATTTGCTTATTAAGATTTTATTTTTTAATTTTTTTGCTTTTTTTGAAAGTTGGTATGATTTTGCACTTTTTAGGAATTTGTCTATTCCTCCTTTATAATCTACTGTCCTAAGAGCTGAATTTGAAACATTAAAATTAATATTTCTTTTAAGAAGTTCACTTTTAAATTTTACTTTCTTAATTCCAGGAAGGAATCTTCTTTTTGTCTTATTATTAGCGTGACTCACCTTATGACCTTTAAGTGGTTTTTTTCCAGAAAGTTCGCAAATTCTTGTCATAAAATATATGTTTGCTGTATAATCCTTGACAACTCTTTAATCAAGATAATATTCTATATTTTAACGTAAAAAAGATTTAAATTTAAAATTAATGGATTTTTTCCTTCCGGTAGCCCAGGTACAAATAAACTTAATAATAATAATTATTTTAAGTTTTTGTGTGGGATTTATATCTGGTTTATTTGGTATTGGTGGTGGTTTTTTGATGACCCCTGTTTTAATATTCTTGGGAATTCCTCCAGCTTTTGCTGTAGCAAATGAGGCAAATAATATTTTAGGGTCATCTGTCTCAGGTGCATTAACGCATTGGTTTAGAAAAACATTAGATTACAAGATGGGCGTTGTAATAGTTTGTGGAGGTATGTTTGGTACTATTATTGGAATGATAATTTTTCAATATCTTAAAGAATTGGGCATAATAAACGATATTATAGCACTATCATATATATACATGCTTGTAATAGTAGGAACATTAATGTTTGCAAGAGGAGCAAAAGAATTAATTAATATTAGAAAAAAAATTGTAGCAAAAAGGAAAGTTCACGATCATTATTGGATACATGGATTACCATTTAGAATGAAATTTCATAAATCAAGACTTTATGAAAGTGCAATCGTACCAACTATGTTAGGCTTTATTGTTGGTATTTTTGCCTCTATCATGGGAGTTGGTGGGGCTTTTTTAATGGTTCCTGCTATGATTTATATAATTGGTATGCCAACTAAACTTGTACCAGGAACATCTTTGTTTGTCACCATTTTTATAACAGCGTTTGTTGTGATTGGTCATGCTTTTAAATTTCAAACTATAGATTTTGTTTTGGTTTTAACTTTAATTTTTGGTTCAATAATTGGTTTACATATTGGTCTTAAAGTGAGTGAAAAATTAAATCCATCTGAATATAAAACTTTACTAGCAATTTTACTTTTAGCAGTTGGTATAATTATGGGTTTAGAAAGTTTCGTATTAAATGAAAGTTTATTCTTAAGTGAAATTGTTGATCCAAAAACAAACAGATTAACTGAAATTGTTCTAAATATGTCAACTAACCATCCTTTTGTTTATGGTTCAATTTCAATAATGACTGTTGTTTTAGTAGGTATTAGCTTTTCTTATATAAGAGAATTTATTCACTATATAAGATACGATATGGATGAAAAAAATTATAAATTCTTTAAATAATTTTAAGAGTATGATCCAATTGCTTCTTTAATATTTTTAAAACCTTGTTCATTAAGTATTTTTATCAAATCTCTTTTAATTTTTTTGACTACTAGAGGACCCTCATAAATCATACTTGTGTATAATTGCAACGCAGATGCCCCTGCAGCTATTTTTTCAAATGCTGAATTTCCAGAGTCAATTCCACCTACACCTATAATTGAAGCTCTACCTTTTAAATCTTTATAAAACCGTTTAATTAATTTTGTTGAAATATTTTGTAGTGGTTTTCCTGATAAACCACCTTTTTCTAATTTATTGTCACTTTTTAAATTATTTCTATTAGTATCTGTAGTATTTGTAAGTATTACTCCATCAATTTTATAATCTAATATTAAACTTATAACTTCATTAACGCTTTGCTCATCTAAATCTGGAGAAACTTTTAGTAAAAAAGCTTTTCTAAAACTACTTTTTTCTCTGATTTCATTAATTTTTGATAATAAATTTTTTAGATTTTCTTTTTTGTGGAAATCTCTTAAACCTTCTGTATTAGGCGAAGATATATTTATAGTAATATAATCACCAAGAGGAAAAAAAGTTTCTGCACAACTTAAGAAATCCTCTGTCATATCTTTTACACCTTTGTTTGGACCAATATTTATACCTAAGAGACTTTTTGGAAGATTGTTTTCAATTCTTTTTTTTACAATATCTGATCCATCATTATTGAACCCTAATCTATTTATAAGTGCTGTATCTTTCTCTAATCTAAAAATCCTTGGTTTTGGGTTACCGTATTGTTTTTTTGGTGTTACAGTGCCTATTTCTACAAAACCAAAACCTATTTTAAATAATTGATTATAAACTTCTGCACTTTTATCAAAACCAGCAGCAAGACCAATTGGATTTTTAATTGATTTACCAAACAATCTTGAATTTAATATTTCTTCGTTTTCAACTGTAAATAAACTTTCTGGTAAAAAATTGTATTTTAAAGATTTAATTGCTAAATTATGTGCTGTTTCCGGATTTACTTTAAATATATAGGGTCTTACTAATGAAAACATTAAGACTCTATTTTCAACTTTTTTTCCATTAAATCAATTGTCTCTTTGACGCCAAAAAAACTTATAAAGAAACCCATTCTAGGACCATTTTCTTCCCCAAATGTTACTTGATATATTAATTTAAACCAATCTCTTAGGTTATCTTTGTATCCATTTTCTTTACCGATTGAATAAATGACTGTTTGTATTTCCTCTGCAGGAGTAGATTGTGAAACTTTTTTTAATTGTGAAACAAGATTTCCCAAAGCTTTTTTTTCTTCCTCATTTGGTTTTTTAAATTTTTTCTTCGGTTCAACTTCGTCCTTGAAATAATTTATTGCATAATTGGTTAATTCATCAAGTATCTTATATTTATTTGGATCAATTTCTTTATGAAACTTTTTGATAAATTTCCACAAAATATCTTTTGTCTTTGCATTACTAGATCCAACAATATTTAGAAGCATTGAAAATGGCATTACAATTTTTTCATCAGGTGGAAAACCATTATGTACATGCCAAACCGGATTTGATATTTTTTCTCTAGGTTTTTGATTTGAAAATTTCTCTATATTTAGTAGGTACTCGTCAACAGCTTTTGGAACTACATCTGGGTAAAGTTTTTTTGCTCTTTTAGGATTCTGGTACATGTATAACGATAAACTTTCTGGTGAAGCATACCTAAGCCATTGATCTATTGTTATACCATTGCCTTTAGACTTGGATATTTTCTCACCTCTTTCGTCTAGAAATAATTCGTAAGCAAATCCGTTTGGGGGAGTTTTTCCTAAAGCTTTACAAACTTTGCTTGATATAATTGCACTTTCAATTAAATCTTTACCGTACATTTCAAAATCAACATCAAAAGTAAACCATCTCATCGCCCAATCAACTTTCCACTGAAGTTTACAACCACCATTTAAAACATCTATAAGAATTTTTTTTCCGTTATTATTAAATAATACTTTGCTATTTTTTTTATCAATTTCCAAAATTGGGATTTCTAGAACTTTTCCAGTTTCAGGACATATAGGTAATAAAGGACTATAAGTTTTTCTTCTTTCACTTCTCAGTGTGGGTAAAATAATATTCATTACATCATCATACTTATCCAAAACTCTTTGAATGCCGTTATTGAAAATGCCCTTTTTATAATTTTCAGTAGAGCTTTTAAAAATAAAATCAAATTTAAATCTGTTTAAAAACTCTATTAATAATTTATTATTATGCTCTCCAAAACTTTTATATTTTTTAAATGGATCAGGTATATCTGTAAGAGGTTTTCCAAGATTTTCGTGTAATATTTTTGAATTTGGAATATTGTCAGGAACTTTTCTTAAACCATCCATATCATCTGAAAAAGTGATGAGTTCAGTATTTATTTTTCTAATATGATTTAAAGCGTTAATCATCATACAAGTCCTTGATACTTCTCCAAATGTTCCTATATGCGGTAATCCACTGGGCCCGTATCCTGTTTGAAAAGTTATTTTATTTTTTTTTTCTATTATAGATTTTCTATCCTTTAGGAGCTTTCTAATCTCAACAAAAGGCCAAGATGAGGTGGATTGGATTAGGCTAGAATCTAACATAATTAAGGTTTATAAAATTTTTCATACAAAATACAGTTATAAATACATTAGAAAAAGTTGAATTTTTCGGCAATTTAAATATTGTCTTAATTTTAATGGGATCAAATAAAACTGTTTTTTTTATCACTGGTATTCTTTTGGTAATTCTAGGTGTTTTCATGATAATACCTTATGGAATTCAACTTTTATATAATGAGGATAACAATAGTTTCCTATCTTCGTCAATTATAACAGTTTTTATAGGAATTTTAATTATATTAGTAAATTTAAAAAAAGATAATCAACTAAACTTACAACAGGCTTTTCTATTTTCCGTTCTTGCGTGGACTAGTATAGCTTTATTTGGGAGCTTGCCCTTCATGCTTTCAAATTTAAAGCTTACCTTTAGTGATGCTTTTTTTGAAAGTATGTCAGGTATAACAACAACCGGCTCAACAGTAATTTCAAATTTAGATACATCACCAAAGAGTATTTTAATCTGGAGATCTATTATGCAATGGCTTGGTGGCATTGGAATAATTGTGATGGCAACAACTGTTCTTCCTCTATTAAAAGTTGGGGGAATGCAACTTTTTAAGACTGATGCATCTGGTACTGAAAAAATATTACCTAAAACAATTGAAGTGGCTACGACGATAATCTCTATTTATACGATCTTAACTTTAATTTGTAGTATAACTTATTGGTCCCAAGGAATGAATATTTTTGATAGCATTGCACATTCCTTTACAACGTTAGCAACAGGAGGTTTTTCAACTCATAATGAGTCTATAGGTTTTTATAAAAATCCGGGTATTGAAATCTCAGCAACAATATTTATTATTTTAGGAAGTATACCATTTATATCTTATTTAAAATTTATAAAAGGTAATAAAAAAATTTTTTTGGAGGATGTACAAATTAAAGGGTTTGTTTACCTGCTTGTAACTTCTATATTAATAATGTTTTTATATTTATTTATAAATAATACTCAACATTCTTTTTTTGATAATTTAAGAATTTCATCATTCAATGTAATTTCTATACTTTCCGGAACAGGTTATGTAACAGATGATTTTGGGTTATGGGGGGAGTTTCCATTAATATTTTTTCTGTTTTTAATGTTTGTTGGAGGATGTGCTGGTTCAACAACTTGTGGAATAAAAGTTTTTAGATTACAAATTTTGGTTCTTTTTGTCAAAAATCAAATAAAAAAATTAATATATCCTAATAGAATAATTATTCTGAACTATAATAAAGAAAAAATAGAAGATAGTTTTGTAAATTCAGTAATAATTTTTATTTTTTCTTATTTATTTTTATTTTTAATAATTGCAATGCTTTTATCAATGACTGGTCTTGACTTTTTATCAGCTATATCAGGTGCTGCTACATCTATATCAAATGTTGGGCCTGGTCTTGGTGATATGATTGGTCCAAATGGTAATTTTAGTGAAGTATCTAATATTTCAAAATGGATACTTTCTTTTGCAATGTTACTAGGACGTTTGGAAATTTTTGCAGTACTAGTGTTGTTTTTACCTTCTTTCTGGAGAACTTAAATTAATCTATAATTAACTTAATGGAAATTTATCAAAAACAATCGTTCAAAGACTCTTTTAAAGTTTACTTAGACTATCGAATGCTAAGAATTTTATTATTGGGTGTAATTAGTGGTTTTCCTTGGGTCATAATTGGAAGTAGTTTGAGCCTTTGGCTAAAAGAAGATGGTCTTAGTCGGACTACAGTTGGGTGGGCTGGTTTAATATTTGCTGTATATGCTTTTAATTATTTGTGGGCTCCTCTAATTGATAGAATACGTATCCCTTGGTTAACTAACAGAGTTGGCCATCGTCGTGGTTGGATCATACTTATGCAGTTGATTATTTTACTCAGCTTAATTAGTTGGAGTTTTGTTGATCCTAAAACAAATTTGGCGATGGTAATAACTATTGGTTTAATTATTGCGATAGCTTCGGCTACTCAAGATATAACTGTAGATGCATTAAGAATTGAACAAATTGGACAATATGAAGGAAAGTCTATGCAGGCTGGTGCAGCAATGGCTGTTGTTGGTTGGTGGACAGGATATAAAATTGGTGGAGTAGTTGCTTTGAATACCGCTGAATATTTTCAAAAAGTGGGGTTTGAAAATTATTGGCAGATAACATTTTTAGTTCTTGGAATTATAATCATTGCTTGCAATATAGCCCTAATGTTTGTCCATGAAAATCAACCAATAGAGAGAGAGAATTCTCAAAAGGAAACCGACGAGTTAATTCAAAGAAAATTAGGAAGTTATAATTTTTTCACAAAAATAACAGCTTGGGTTAGTGGAACAATTGCGGGTCCAGTGGTCAGTTTTTTTAAAAAAAATGGATTTAAAATTGCTCTAGGTATCTTGGGATTTGTTTTTCTTTTTAAAATTGGTGAGGCTTTTTTAGGTAGAATGTCTATCATTTTTTATAAAGAAATAGGTTTCTCAAAATCTGATATTGCGGTTTACTCAAAGGGTCTTGGCTGGATTACAACTGTTGTATTTACACTTTTAGGAGGACTTTTTGCGATAAGATCTGGTGTAATAAAGGCTATGTTTATTTCTGGAATACTTATGGCATCAACGAATCTTTTATTTTCTTTGCTAGCTTGGTCAGGAAAATCTGAATGGTTATTTGCTATTGCTGTAATTTTTGATGATATGGCAGCAGCATTTGCAACGGTTGCATTTGTAGCTTTTATATCAATGCTTGTAGATAGAACCTACACGGCGACTCAATATGCTTTGCTTGCTTCTATTGGAACGGCTGGAAGAACTACATTGGCTGCCTCATCTGGTGCCATGGTGGATTGGCTCAATGGGGACTGGGGAATATTTTTTTTAATTACAGCTATTATGGTTATTCCCTCATTAATTTTTCTATATATTATCAAAAATAGTATAAAATTAAGTGAAAAATAATTTTATAAATAATTTAGCTATTTTAAATCTTTATAAAAAAAAGAGTTTAAAATCTCCAATTGATACACAATTACTTTATGGTGATAAATTTAAAATTTTAAAAAAAAATAAATTTTGGAGCAAAATTAAGATAAGTAAAGATGGTTATGTTGGTTATATTAAAAATGATAAATTTTATAATTTTAGAAAAACAAACTTTAAAGTTTCTGTTCTTAAAGCAAGGCTTTATAAGGGACCTGATTACAGAAAAAAAACAAAAAAATTTCTACCTTATGAGTCCAGACTTAAAGTGACTTTAAAAAAAGGGAAATTTGCAAAATTAAATAAATATTGGATAAAAATTTCAGATATCAAAAAAATACAATTTAAAAATAAAAATATTTTCAAAGACGTAATGTTTTTTAAAAATATAAAGTATTTGTGGGGTGGAAAAAGTTTTCAAGGTATTGATTGTTCTGCATTAGTTCAAATTTTCTTTAATTATAATAATAAATTTTGTCCGAGAGACTCCAAAGATCAAGAAAAATATTTTAAAAAAAAAGTTAAACTTAAAAATATAAAAAAAAATGATATAATATTTTGGAAAGGACACGTAGCTATTGCATTATCAAGATATAAACTTATTCATGCATATGGTCCTATGAAAAAAGTTGTGATTATGAATATTAAATATACAATTGAAAGAATTAAAAGAACTGCTAATTTAGATATAACTAGTATCAGGAGATTTTAGTATGTATTGGATATTATTGGGTATAGCAATAGGTTTTATATTTTATTTAGGGGATAAATACCTTTTTTAAAATGAAAAAAATTGCTTTAGTTCATGTTGGTTTGCACAAAACCGGCTCAACTTCTATACAAGGGGCCTTAAAAAAAAACGAAAAAAACGCTTTAGCATACATACCAGAGACTTTCAGAATTAATGATAACACTTTAATTAATCATGCTGAGTTAGCATGGTATATTTATGGTGATGCAAGACAAAATTTAAATAATAAAATTGAAGAATTTAAAGCTGAAATAAAAAATAAAAAAATAATTTTATTAAGTTCTGAAGACTTTAGCCTAGTACTATCTAATCAAGAAACAAAAAGCATGTTTGAAAAAATTTTGCATGAATATGAAATTTTTTACATCATTTTCTTCAGAAATATGGGCGATAGAGACATAGTATTACCAAATGAATTTAAAAAACACTACAAAGCCCAGAAAAGATCTAGATACATTGGAACATTAATTGACTTTTTTAAACTCAAATTTTACGGAAAAATCAAATATAATTTGTATAGTTCAAAATATAAAATTTTTTTTTTTACATCTCATAAAAAGTTAATTAGAACATTTCAAAAAAAAACACGGGGAAAATTTTTATTTTTTGAATATAACAAAACTACCGATATATTTAAACCATTAAGAGAAACTGGTCTTTTTCAAAATTTCTATTCAGAAAATATATTTTTTAATAAAAGTAAAATGTGGACTGTATTAAAAATTTTAAATTATATTTTCAAAAGTAAAAAAATATTTATTAAAAAGAACAGAATTATAAACAATATTAATATTTTAAGTACTCTTTTCAAAAAAAATCATTAAACAAACAATGGCGACCAATCTAAACTAAAAGTTTAGTTTAAATCCTAAATTTCCAATAAAGCTTTTAACATCCTGATTAGTATTTTTTGCAGAAATGCCAGCTGTAAATTTTCCATTATCTGTAATCTTCTTTTCGTAACCTAAATTAGCAACTAATGAAATCTCTCTTGTAAGAGCATTATCTTGTTTGTACGTAGCGCTTGTGCCATTAATTGAATAAACTTGTGATTTGTCTCCTACCAAATTTCTAAAATCTAACAACCAGCCTAGATTAAAATTATTATTGTCATTACTTATAATATTATACTTATCACTAAAAAACATAGAAACATTACCTACTTTTCTATTTCTCCAAGAATAATATTTGCTCTCATCATAGCTTGGGGTGATAGAAAAACTTCCAGTTAAACCTAAATTTGGCAAAAGTTTAGTGTTAGTTTTAGTAATACCGGAATGTACTTCAAAGGTTTGATAATTACTGTCTAAGTCTAACTTACCTGAAGACGTGGTATTCGTTAGTATAGTTCTCTCTCCATTTTTTAAAGTAATTCCACCCAAAATAAAAGAGTCTAAGTTTAAAAGATATTTATTGCTTGGAAGATACAATCCACTAGAAACATTTTGATATGTTATTTTATGATCTGCATCAAAATCTTGAATTCCAGTTTCAAAAGCAAGAATAAAATCTGAATTTTCTAAAGGTGAAATTAAATTAGCTCCCACATTTAATAAATCGTACTCTAAAGCCAAATTTGCAGCATGTCCTTTTCGATTTAAAAGAGTGGAATAAGTTTCTCCCCAACCATTACCATCATATAAATTTTCTGAGTCTTTGTACCTTTTTAAAAATTGTCTTATGTTTAGAGATTTATAACTTAAAAGTTCATCTAACGTCTCACTTCCTCCTTGACCTGCTGATCCCGCCGATCCTTTGACAACTTGGTTACCATCAAGATCTTTTAACGTGAAATCACCTTCAGTTTCATAAAAATAAGATTGACCAGCTCCATGATTAATTTTTAAGGTGCTTCCAGTTCTTAAAAGAGCGTCTAATTTTCCAACTATTATACCTTTATCTTTTAAAGTAATTGTAGAATTGTTTCCGTACAATTTGATAGCATCGTTTCCAACATCATTTTTTATTGTTCCGCTATTGGTAACTGAAGAACTTGCGCCAACTCTTATGGTTGCGTTACTACTATCAGAATTTGTCATAATACCACTTGAATTATTTGTTACTGTAGCTGCAGTATTAGAATCAGCTGCAAAAATTGCAGAACCAGCGTCTGTTGCTTCAATTGTTCCAGAGTTGGTAATTGTCAAGCCTGTAGTACTGTTACTATCCGATTTACTAATTCTTAATGTATTTCTGGTTGCAGAAATCTTACCACCAGAGTTATTTGTGATGCTTGCATCGGTTGTTCCTTTAACATCAATTGCTACTATTCCACTTGAGTTGATTGTGCCAGAATTTGAAATTGTTAAATCAGAAGTATCGTCTGCGAAAATACTGACTGTATTTGATGTTATTGTGGAACCAGAGTCAACAGTAACACTTACAGTGTCTCCCGTAATGTTTGCAGGTTTTGTTGCGCTAGTATTTAAGGTTGAATTATTTGTAACAGTTAAAAATTCATTGTCATCATCAATATCTTGTTGACTAGTGTATGTGCCACCATTATTGAGTGTTGCACTATCAGCTAAGACAATTTGGGAAGATAATAAAAAACTAAAAAAAAATAAAACTAGCTTTAAATACATTTTAAGTAATTTATTAAAGATAAAATTAATATCAATTTTAAAAAAGCTAATAAAATCCTTGATAATGGCGGAGAGAGTGGGATTCGAACCCACGAAACGGTTCCCCGTTTACACACTTTACAAGTGTGCACCTTCAACCACTCGGCCATCTCAAATATTACAAATAATAAGGTAAAAACCAGTTTTATAGAAGTACTTTGTCCACAAACGGTCTTGTTTCGATGCTTAAAAATGCGCACTTACTAATAGCAAAAAAAATAGTATAATTTTTTCATGAGAGCGTCTCGAGATAAATTAAATTCTAAGAAATCTGATCCCACCGATATCAGTAAGCCTTGGGATAAAGATAATCAAGCATGGTGGGACTGGTATGTTGGTCTAGCAGATAATGAAAATAAAAAGGATCCAATAATAACTGCTGAACCTTTACCAGATGTTGTAATCCCGACTGATGATGAGGTTGTCTCTGAACTGGCTGAGACTTATCCTTTGAAAAATGACCAAATTAATTTTTTTAGAAAAAATGGTTTTATTAAACTTAAAAAAGTTTTCTCTCCAGGGGCAGTACTTAAACTAAGAACTGAGTTAATCAACCTTTTAAAAAAAGAATTTGATGTTAATCCTGATAAAGAAGCACATGACCGGTTCCTTAGTCTTGAAATGATCTGGCCTAAAAACACGATTCTACGTGCATACGTATTGTCACCACGTCTTGGACAAATTTCTGCAGATCTACTTGGAGTGTCAGCAGTTAGACTTTACCATGACAATGTTTTAGCAAAACAATCTGGATGTGGTAGAACGCCATGGCATTTTGACGACCATCATTTTCCATTAGACACTAATGATGTAGTTACTGCTTGGGTGCCAGCACAACCAACCCCAATTGAGATGGGGCCGCTATCTTTCGCTTACCCATTAGACGTTCATAAATTAGTTAACGCTGTTACTTTTGAAAAAACCGGTACTGGCTATGACCGTGGTGTGTCTGAAATTTTTAAAAAAAATAGTGTCACAGTAAATGAAACTGCATTCGAGTTGGGTGAAGTTAGCTTTCATCACAATTTAAATTTTCATACTGCATCAAGGAATCGAACTAATCGTAGCCGAGTAGCTTTAGCTAATACTTATTTTAGAGATGGAGCACGGGTGATAAACAATCCTACAATGGTTTCTGGTGACTGGCAAAAATTCATGCCAAATATAAAACCTGGTGATGTTGCTGCCAGTCCACTAAATCCAATTTGTTGGCCAGTTGATGACAAATAAAAATATAAATAATCAGTTGGTTATTAACTCTACCTGGACTGAAAATCTTGCTAGAAATCAACAGCCGGATGGGAAAGCACTTCTTGCTCATCTAAGAAGTGTGCATAAAAATTATGCAGGTTTCACTGAAAAGTGCCCAAGTATCTGTCGTGATAAGGCTGGACGTAATAGTTATGAATGGTTAGCTGAAATTGTGCCTAACACTAACGGTATCCGTGTGCTTGATCTCGCTTGTGGATCCGGACCGTTATTAAAAATTTTATGCGACCGTAATAAAAACTTTATATTAAAAGGAGTTGATATGTGTCCTGAAGAATTAGCTCTTGCTAAAGCTCGTTTACCAGACGGTGTAGTTGATCTATTTGAATTAAAAGCACAAAATTTAACAGCAGTCGATGATAATTCAATAGATGTTGTTCTTTGCCATTGGGCTTTAACTCTTATGAACCCAATTACTCCAGTTTTAGATGAAGTCAATCGTGTACTTTCCTCAGGTGGTAGATTTGCAGCATTGGTCGATGGACCAATGAAAGCAGCGCCGAAATATAGCGATGTACACAATTTAATCTATCGATTTGCGCAAGCAAAAATACCTAAATATGGTGAGATTGATTTAGGTGATCCAAGAATACGTAGCACAGATACATCAAAAAATCTTTTACATGAGGCTTTTCCAGATGCTAAAGTGAATATAGAAACTAGCGTGGTATCTATGGAAGGACCAGTTACTGAAGTGGCCGAGACTGCTGCAGGTTTTTTTTATGCTTCGTTCATCTTACCAACAGAGGCTCGCAGGATAATGCTTTCTGAGCTATCTAATCTTCTAGCAATATCAAAAGAGAGTCGAGATCTCCAGAGACAAGGACGTTTTTCAATACCAATCAATCGACTAGTGGTAACAAAGTAATCATTTTTTAAAATGGCGGAGAGAGTGGGATTCGAACCCACGAAACGGTTTCCCGTTTACACACTTTCCAAGCGTGCGCCTTCAACCACTCGGCCACCTCTCCTAATTAAAATTTAGAATTGAATTCTCAAATTCTTTTAAAAAATCCTTTTTTAAGGATAAATTATTTTTTTTCATATCCTCTTTTATTTTGCTGTAATTGATCATTATATATTCAATCTTGTCTTGGAGACTTACTGAATTTCTTTTGGCTATAAAAATGCCTTTTTTATTTCCTACAACATGACTGATTTCCTCGAATATAATTACTGGTCTAAAACGCGCTAAAGACTCTAGTATAACCATAGGGTGTCCTTCAGTTAATGAGGGAAGAATAAATATATTGTGGGTATCATAAAGTTCAATTAATTTATTTTCTGACGTCTCAATTCCATAAATATTTACATTTTCTTGTTTAATACTGTTTATACTATCTTTTTCTGCACCAACAATCGATAATGAAATATCTATTTTAAAATTTTTAATTATTTTTAGTAAAGAATAAACCCCTTTTTCTACTTTTACTCTACCAACATACAACAATTTAATTTTATTAAACTCTGGAGATGATTGATTTAAAAACCATTTATCAGTTAATTGTGATGGATAAATTATTTTTCCCTTTCGTCCTTTTAGAACTTCTTTATTGCAACCAATAAAGATTGAGGTTTTTGAAACAATAGAAAACATAATATGGTAGATAGTAGGACCAACAAAACCTAAGATATTTTTGTATTCATTATATCCATCACTTCTTAAATAAGTCATTGATTTCTTTTTAAAAATAGCGAGTAAAATACATGCAAAGAATGTAAATGGAGATATTGAAATTATTAAATATTTCATTTCCTTTTCTTTAAAGGATTTAAAAATTGAATACATATAACTAAAAAATGTTTTACTTAAAGTAACTTTTTTTATATTTATTTTGTGTGATCTAGTTTTTCTAGAGTTCCTGCCTAAAATATGAATATCAAAATTTTTTTTTAGCCCCTCTGGGGTTGATTTCATATCAAGATTATCACAAAAAAAATTTCCATCTGATCCAAAAATCTTCTCGTTAGATATTATGAAAAGTTTGTTTTGCATTATGTTTCTTTGTTTATTTTTAGTACACCTATAAAAGCTTCTTGTGGTATTTCAACTCTTCCAAACTGTTTTGATCGAGCTTTACCTTTTTTTTGCTTTTCTAATAATTTTCTTTTACGGTCACGAGCACCACCGCCATGTATTTTAGTCAAGACATCTTTTTTAAAGCCCTTGATACTCTCTCTAGCAATAATTTTTCCACCAATTGCGGCTTGAATAGGAATCATGAAGTTATGTCTTGGAATTAAATCCTTCAATTTCTCACAAACTAATCTTCCTTGTTGTTGTGCAAAGTCTTTGTGAATAATCATTGATAATGCATCGACTGACTCATTATTAACCAGAATACCAAGTTTAACTAAATTACCCTCTTTATAGCCTGTTATCTCGTAATCAAAACTTGCATATCCACTTGTAATCGATTTTAGTCTATCATAAAAATCGAAGACTACTTCATTTAAAGGTAGTTCGTAAACTAATACGGCTCTATTACCTGAATATGATAAATCTTTTTGGATACCTCTTTTATCCTGACAGATTTTTATAATTGATCCAAGAAACTCGTCAGGGGTAATAATTGTTGCTTTTATCCATGGTTCTTCAATAAATTTTATTTGTGACGGATCTGGCATTGTTGTTGGGTTTTGAAGATCAACAACCTCATTATTTATTTTATTAACTTTATAAACAACACCAGGAGTTGTTGTGATTAAATTAATATCGAATTCTCTTTCAAGTCTTTGCGTTATAATTTCTAGATGCAAAAGACCTAAAAATCCACATCTAAAACCTAATCCGAGCGCACTAGATGACTCTGGCTCAAAAGAAAAGCTTGAGTCGTTTAACTTTAGTTTAGCTAGACCGTCTTTAAGCTTTTGATATTCAGAACTATCTACAGGAAATAAACCACAAAATACTACTGGTTTGCTGGGCTTAAATCCTGGTAGTGGTTTTTCTAAAGTATTGTTTGGGTCACAAATTGTGTCTCCAACTTTTGTTTCAGACAAACTTTTAATACCTGTTATAATGAAACCTATTTCTCCTGCACGCAATTCATCAATGTCTTTAGCTTTTGGAGTAAAAATACCAACTTTTTCAATATCATAATCTTGATTTGTAGACATTAATTTTATTTTCATTCCTTTTTTAATCTTTCCATCAATAATTCTTACCAAGATTACAACACCCAAGTAGCTATCATACCAGCTATCAACTAATAGAGCTTTAAGCTTTGAATTTATATTCCCTTCTGGAGCAGGTAAATCACTTACGATTGACTCAAGAATTCTATCAATACCATCTCCAGTTTTTCCAGAACACGAAATAGCTTTTGATGTATCAATACCAATTACATCCTCTATTTGTTTTTTTACCTTTTCTGTATCAGATGCAGGTAGATCAATTTTATTAAGAACAGGTATAATTTGGTGATTTGAGTCAATAGCCTGGTATACATTTGCTAAAGTTTGAGCTTCAACACCTTGTGAACTATCAACTATTAGAACGGATCCTTCACAAGCTAAAAGAGAACGGCTTACTTCATAGCTAAAATCAACATGGCCCGGAGTGTCTATTATATTTAGAATATAATCTTTCCCATCTTTAGATTTATAATTTAATTTTACTGTTTGTGCTTTGATTGTAATCCCTCTTTCTCTTTCAATTTCCATTGAATCGAGAACCTGCTCTTTCATCTCTCTTGCTGACAAGCCTCCGCATATTTGTATCATCCTATCAGCAATTGTCGATTTACCATGATCAATATGTGCGATAATCGCAAAATTTCTTACTTTGTTGATATCTGACATTAGGATCTAATTGTTCCACCAATTTTGGTTTCGACAATTTTAATTATTTTTTGACTTACTTCGTTTAAATCTTTTTCTGAAAGTGTTTTCTCCATTGATTGAATTACCACGTTTACAGCGATAGATTTTTTTCCATCTGGCATATTTCCACCTTCGAAAATATCAAAAATAGTAACTTTCTTTATTAAATTATTATCTACTGTT
This sequence comes from uncultured Pelagibacteraceae bacterium, assembly GCA_902583685.1. GTDB lineage: Bacteria > Pseudomonadota > Alphaproteobacteria > Pelagibacterales > Pelagibacteraceae > Anoxypelagibacter. The sequence goes on along the minus strand of CACHWO010000001.1, from coordinate 47,263 downwards.
TCTATTAATTTTTCTACATCTCCAGCTTTATAATTTTTATCAATAATAAATGCAAAATCTCTTTCTGATTTTTGATATTCAGAAACTAAATAATTTTTTCTTAATAATCTAAATTTTTTATCTGGCTCTGGAATATTTTTTAGAAAAATTTCAAAACCACAAACATTTTTCTCTTTTAAATCAATGCTAGAAATAATGGCAGGATGTACTTCTCCAAAAAAAGCTAGTTGTGGTCCATTATTTGATCTATAATTAATTAAACCAGCTCTTACCGGATTGTAATAATCTGGAGCTTTGTTTGAAATGTAGAGGTCTCTCTCTTTTAAACCAAGTTCGATTAATGTTTTGATAAGATCAGCCTTAACATCAAAAACATCTATATTTCTAGGTTTGGTATCCCAACTTTTTCTGTTTAAGACACCTGACTTTAAACCACCCAAAACAACTTGTTGTTCACCTGGTTGATTCCCAAAAAAAATTGGTCCGATCTCAAATAATGATAGATCCAAATAACCTCTATCTTGATTTTTTTTAATATAAAGAATTAAATTTGAAAATATCGATCTTCTTAAAACATTTAAATCTCTTGAAATAGGGTTCATAATTTCGATTTCTTTTTTTCCTTGTGAAAAAAATTTATCTATTTGAGAATCTGTAAATGACCATGTTACCGTTTCTAAATAACCTTTAGATGCGATTGCTCTTTGCGATAGATGAAATAATTTTTGTTCAAAATTTAAAGTATCCTCCGACCTTTTTCTTTCAGGTTGGACAAGTTGGATTTTATCAAATCCTTTTATTCTTATGAGTTCTTCAATAATATCGATATCGTACTTCACATCTGGTCTCCATGTTGGAATTTCAATTTTTAGATTTTTTTTTGAAACTTTAGTTTTAAAACCTAAAGAATTAAGAATTTTTTTTATTTCATTAGATGAAATTTGGATACCAATTACTTTTTTAAATTTATCGTTATCTACTTCTATTATTTTTTTTTTAATACTGTTCTTACCTATTATAGAAAATTTACTTGCCTCGCCGCCACAAATTTTGAGTATAAGGTAGGTTGCTAATTCAAGGCCCTCTTTAATTGAATTTGGATCGATTCCTCTTTCGAATCTATATTTTGCATCGGTTTCTATATCTAAAATTTTTGCAGTTTTTCTAACCGATTTTGGGTGAAAATAAGCAGATTCTAGTAAAATATTTGAGGTTTCAAATTCTGTGCCTGAGCGAGTTCCCCCTATAATACCTCCAAGTCCTAACGGTCCCGTTTTGTCAGAAATTACACACATATTATTTCCTAGCTTATAATTTTTACCGTCTAGCGCTTCTATAGTCTCACCTTGTTTTGAATTTCGCACAATGATTTCTTTATCTATTTTGTTAGCATCGTAAGCGTGTAGTGGTCTATTCAAATCTAACATTACGTAATTTGTAATATCAACAACTGCAGATATTGGTTTTAATCCAAGTGAAACAATTTTATCTTTTAACCACTTTGGGCTCTCTTTATTTTTTATATTTTTAATATAACATGCACCAAATGACATACATCCTTGGTTTTTTTCTTTTGTAATTGAAATTTTAATGGGTTGTGGTTTTTTTTGTTTAATATTTATTTTTTTTAAATTTACAAGTTTCCCAATCCCTGTAGATGCTAAATCTCGAGCTATGCCTCTTACACCTAAACAATCTGGTCTGTTTGGTGTGATTGAAATATCAATTGATTTCTCCCCTCCTTTTGAAAAATATTTTTTACCTATTTCTTTCTCACTATTATTTAATTCGATAATTCCATCACTTTCATTAGAAATATTTAATTCACTTTCAGAACAAAGCATTCCATGTGACTCGATACCTCTAATTTTTGCGACCTTCAATTTCATTTTAGTTTTTGGAATTATTGACCCTGGCGGTGCATAAACGCTTATAAGTCCACTCCTGGCATTGGAAGCTCCACATACAACTTTTATACTTTTTTTACTATTACCCAAACTCACTTCGCAAAGTTTAAGTTTGTCGGCATTAGGATGTTTTTCTGTATTTAAAATTTTAACAATTTTAAAATTAGATAAATCATTTTGGTTTTCATGTATTTGCTCTACTTCAAGACCTATATTTGTAAGCTTATCAACTATTTTTCCTAAGTTTGCATTTGTATTTAAATGATCTTTTAGCCAAGATAAAGTAATTATCATCTACTTAAGCCTCTGTAGTTTGTTGGGACATCTAGTGGATCGAAACCAAAATAATTCAACCATCGATAATCTGTTTCGAAGAAAGATCTTAAATCATTTATTCCGTATTTTAACATAGCAAGCCTATCTATTCCCATCCCAAACGCAAATCCTTGAAATATTTTTGTATTGATCTTAGCATTTTTTAAAACATTTGGATGAACCATTCCACATCCTAATACTTCAAGCCACTTATCACCTTCTCCAACAATTATTCGTCCATTTTCTAATTTGTAACCAATATCAACTTCTGCGGATGGTTCTGTAAAAGGGAAGTGACTGGGTCTAAATCGCATACGAATTTTTTTTACCTCAAAAAATTCTTTTATGAAATAATCTAAACAGCCTTTAAGATGACCCATAGTAATATTTTTATCAATATGTAAACCCTCTAATTGGTGAAACATCGGTGAATGCGTTTGATCACTATCACAACGATAAGTTCTACCTGGCACAATAATTTTGAATGGGGGATTACCACTTAACATTGTTCTAATTTGAACTGGAGAAGTATGTGTTCTTAATAAAATTTTTTTATTTTTATCTAAATAAAATGTATCATGCATATCTCTTGCTGGATGATCTTCCGGAGTATTTAAAGCAGTAAAATTATTATATTCACTTTCTACGTCCGGACCTTCTTCAACTGAAAAACCTATCTCAGAAAATATTGATGATATTTCATCAATTACCTGCGAAACTGGATGGATTTTTCCGTTAGGTCTCTCTCTAGCTGGAAGAGTTACATCGACTTTATCTTTTTGAAGTTTTTCGTTTATTTCTAACTTTTCTAACTCTTTCAGTCTAATATTGATTGCCTCACTAATTTTTTGTTTTTCATTATTTAATGAAGTTGCTTTGACTTTTCTTTCATCTTCGTTGAGTGATCCAAGCTTTTTGAATTCTTGATTAATTTGACTATTCTTACCTAAAAATTGAGTTTTTAAATTTTGCAATTCTAACTTGTTTTTTGCCAATGAAACTTTTTGAATTAATTCTCGTATATCTGCCATTTGTTAGTTTTTACTCTAACTTTGAAAAAGAAAAAACAAGTTTATTTTATTGATAACTGAACTTTTTTGACAAGCGATTTGAAAGCTTCTGGATTATTGTAAGCTAAATCAGCTAATACTTTTCTATCCAATTTAATTTTAGACTTATTTAATCCGTTGATAAACTTAGAGTATGTTAAACCTTCAGATCTTACTCCTGCATTAATTCTTTGTATCCACAACGACCTGAATTCCCTTTTTTTATTTCGCCTATCTCTATAAGCATACTGTAAAGCCTTTTCCATAGCCTGACGGGCTATACGGATTGTATTTTTTCTTCTTCCAAATTGACCTTTTACGGCTTTAAAAACTTTTTTATGCCTCGCTCTACTCGTTACACCTCGTTTAGTTCTAGACATTTTTAACCTCTCAAGCTGTATGGCATATAAGACTTAACTATTTTTGAGTCTTGTTTCGACATTATTGTCGTGCCTCTTTGTTTTCTGATTTGTGAATTAGTTCTTTTAATCATTCCGTGACGTTTATTAGCCTGGGGCATTTTTACTTTTCCAGACTTTGTAATTCTAAATCGTTTTTTTGCTGAACTTTTTGTTTTTAGTTTTGGCATAAGTGTAGGTTTTATATAATCTTTGCTTTTAGTTTACAAGTTTAAACAAAACAAAATTAGTTAGGCTGAATTATCATAATCATCTGTTTGCCCTCAAATTTAGGGCTAACTTCAACTTTTCCTAACTCTTTTGTATCTTCTATAATTCTATCCATCAAATTTTTACCTTGGTCGGTAAATTGCATTTCTCTACCTTTAAATTTAACTGTAAACTTTACTTTGTCTCCTTTGGTTAAAAATTTTTTCGCATTTTTGATTTTAAAATTATAATCATGAATTTCAGTTACTGGTCTGAGTTTAAGCTCTTTCAAAGATACAGTTTTTTGATTTTTTTTTGCTTTGCTAGCTTTTTTTTGCATATCATATTTATATTTTCCCATATCCATAATTTTACAAACAGGGGGGTTGGCGTTTGGAGAAATTTCTATTAAATCTAAATTATCCTGTTTTGCTATATCAATTGCTTTTTTTATAGGAAGAACTCCAAGGTTTTCTCCATTACTATCTATAACTTGGACATCTAAACTTTTAATTCGGTGATTTGTTCTTGGTAAAGATATTTTGGGTTTTCTATAAAAATAATTTGATTTTTTTTGCACTTATTAAATGGGTATTTTGTTTAAAGATTTGATTTTATCTACAGCTTTTTTATAACTAATTTTTTCTTGCTTCTCGGATCCTAATTTTCTTATTGTAACTTTTTTCTCTTTTATCTCTTTGTCGCCACAGATAAAGAGCATAGGTACTTTTGCAAGAGAATGTTCTCTTATTTTGTAATTTATTTTTTGATTTCTTAAATCCACTTCACAATTTATACCCTCTTTAAATGCCTCTTCAAATATTTTTTTTGCATATTTATTGTGTTCTTCTGATATGGGCAACACAACTAGTTGTGTTGGACTTAGCCAAAATGGCAACTTACCTGCATAGTTTTCTATAATTATTCCGATAAATCTCTCTAATGATCCAAATAAAGCTCTATGAAGCATGACAGGAGTTTTTTTTTGTCCATCTTTGTCAATATAGGTTGCGCCTAACCTACCAGGCAAATTTAAATCTACTTGAAGTGTCCCACACTGCCAGTCCCTACCAATAGCATCTCGGAGGACAAACTCAATTTTTGGTCCATAAAAAGCACCTTCTCCCTTATTTATTTCAAATTCTAATTTTGTTTTTTTTATTGTTGCTAGTAATGCTTTTTCTGATTTATCCCAAACAGAGTCATCTCCAACTCTTTTCTTGGGTCTATCTGAATATTTTAAAAATACTTTTTTGAAACCTAAATCTTTATAAATTTCTAAAATTAATTTTGTAACTTCAATACATTCTTCTGTAATCTGGTCTTCGGTACAAAAAATATGTGCATCATCTTGTGTAAAAGCTCTAACTCTTAAAAGACCATGTAAAGCGCCCGAGGGTTCATAACGATGTACTTTTCCAAATTCAGAGAGCTTTAAGGGTAAATCTCTATAACTTTTGAGACCTTGATTAAATACTTGGACACATCCTGGGCAATTCATCGGTTTAACAGCAAATATTTTTTCGTCGGGGGTTTCGGATGTGAACATCATTTCACCAAATTTTTCCCAATGCCCTGATTTTTCCCAAAGATTCTTATCTAACAATTCAGGAGTGTTGATTTCTCTGTATCCAGCATTTCTTTGCTTTAATCGCATATACTCGATAAGCTTTTGAAACAAATTCCATCCTTTTTCATGCCAGAAAACTGATCCTGGGCTTTCTTCTCTAAAATGATATAGATTCATTTCTTTACCCAACTTTCTGTGATCTCTTTTTTCAGCTTCGGCTAATCTATTTAAGTAATCATCTAATTCTTTTTTTGAACTCCAGCATGTTCCATAAATTCTTTGTAGCATTTCATTTTTCGAGTCTCCTCTCCAATATGCACCTGAGACTTTTGTCAATTTAAATGCTTTTCCAATTTTTCCGGATGATACCAGATGTGGACCCCTGCACAAATCATGCCAAGTTTCTCCATGATGATAGATGGATAATTCCTCATTGGTTGGGATACTCTCAATAATTTCAGCTTTATAGTTCTCGCCTATGTTTTTGAAATGGTCTATTGCTTTACTTCTTTCCCAAACTTCTCTTCTCGTTTTTACGTCTCTATCTATTATTTCTTCCATTTTTTTTTCAATTTTTTTTAAATCATCATTTGTGAATGGTTCTTTTCTTGCAAAATCATAATAAAAACCATTTTCAATTACTGGACCAATGGTAACCTGTGTGCCTGGAAATAACTCTTGAACAGACATCGCCATTATATGTGCAGCATCATGTCTTATAACCTCTAAGCCTACTTTGTCTTTATTAGTAATAATTTTTACTTCAGAGTCGCTTTTGATCTCAAAACTTAAATCTTTTAGTTGACCATTTACTTCCATTATCAAAGCGGATTTTTCAAGAGATTTACTAATTTTTTTTGTTATATCGAAACCATTAATAGATTTTGTAAAAGAAATTTTTTTTCCATCTAGTAGTTGTATTTGTGGCATTTAAATTTTTAACAATTTTTTATATTCTGCAAAAGTACTTTGGCACATTTTTTCTACGTCAAACCTATTTAATACGTTTTTCCTACCTTCATTTCCTATCGATTGCAACTTGTCTTTATCCATCTCAATAACATTTTTTAAATACTCAGATAATGAGTTGGGATTACCATTTTTAAACAAAAACCCTGTCTTACCATCAATAATAGTCTCTCTGGACCCACCAAAATCACTAGCTATGATTGGCTTTTGCATAGATTGTGCTTCAACCGAAACTCTTCCAAAGGCTTCTGGTTGAATAGAGGAGGATACAATTACATCTGATATATAATAAATTACTGGCATTTCATTAAAATTGGATAAAAAAGTAACATTATTTTTTAACTGGTATTTTTCAACAAGAGAAATTAACTTTTTAAAGTAAACTTTCCTACCTTGATGACTACCAACAATAATACAATGAAAATTTTTTTTTAAATATTTGTTTTTTAGTAAATTTAATGACTCCAAAAACATTTCCTGGCCTTTCCATTTTGTAAGTCTTCCAGGCAAAAGAATTTTAAAAGTTTCTGTGTTTAAATTTAATTCTGTAAATAATTTAGTAATTTTTTCATTAGTTATGGAAGAATTACTGAAATATTCAGTGTTTATTCCTCTAAAAATAACAAGGACCCTTCTGTTTTTTTTTAAAAAGTCATTATAATTTTTATTTATGTGATCAAAAATAAAATTCGATCCTGCTATAACTAGGTCTGATCTTACCATTACAGAATTATAAAACTTTTTAAATATATTGCTATAATTGTAAGTTCCATGAAAAGTTGTTACAAATTTAGTTCTTGTAAGAAAACAAGAAAATAAGCATGACCACGCAGGTGCTCTACTTCTCGCATGAACAATATTAATTTTTAAAAAAAATATTAAAAGTGTCAATAAAATGGTATTTATTAAAATTAAAATAGGATTTTTTGAATGTACAGGTAATCTTATTACCTTAACTTTATCCTTTTTAATAAATTTTAAAAGTGGTCCACCGCTTGTAACGATATACGACTTGGAGTCCTTTTCAAATAAGAAATGGGCTAAATCATAGCAGCCTGTCTCTGCACCGCCATAACCTAATTTTGGTATTACTTGTAAAACTTTAATTTTAGACGACATATGATAAAGATATATAATAACAGATTAGTTTGATAAACTTTATATGAAAAAATTCAAATATCTTAAAATCTCAAAGACCAAAAAACTTAGATATATAGACAATTATTACAAAAAAAAACTGTACATAGTTTTCTTACCAGGTTTTATGTCAGATATTGATGGCGAAAAACCCACTGCGTTTAAAAAATATGCGGTTAGAAAAAAGTTAGGTTTTCTTGCCTTAGAATATTCTGGTCATGGCAGATCATCGGGGGAATTTACCAAAGGAAACATAAGTGAATGGTCTAGTGATACAAAAAAAATAATAAAAAAGATTGTTAAAAAAAATAATTTTATTTTAATTGGTTCAAGTATGGGAGCTTGGATTTCTTTAAAACAATTTAAATTTTTCCATAAACAAATTAAAGGCTTTATTGGAATTGGATCTGCGCCAGAATTTCTTGAAAGGCTAATGTGGAATAAATTTTCTAAAAAAATAAAGAAAGAAATAAAAGAGAAAGGAATAAGTATAATTAAGCATGGAGATTCAAAATTAAAACAAAAACAATATGAATATCCTGTAACTTATCAATTAATAAAAGATGGCAGGAAAAATAAAGTCTTATCAAAAAAAATAAATCTTAAAATAAATGTGACTATGTTTCATGGTCAAAAGGATGAAGTAGTTCCAGTTTCATTTTCAAAAAAAATTTTATTTTTGTTCACAAAAGCAAAGAAAAGAATGGTTATTATTAAAAATGGTGATCACAGCTTGTCACAAAAAAAAAATTTAAATAAAATTCTTAGAGAATTAGATAGCTTTAGAAACTCCTTTTTTTAAACTTATTGGATGCTCTAGCTTATCTAACATTTCTATTGGACAAACTTGTTTGAAATTTTTAATTTCATTAGAGAAATTATCTAGAATACTTTTTGATATTTCAGAGTCTGTTTCTAAAGTATATTCCTCCAACAAATTTTTTAATCTATCTTTCCAAAAGTTTGTTTCTAGTTTTTGCCAAACAATAGAAGTAGGGTTTACATAATTTTCAAAATTATTTTCTGGATCATAGATAAAAGCCATCCCTCCTGTCATCCCCGCACCAAAATTATCTCCCACATTGCCCAATATTACAATTTCACCACCTGTCATGTATTCGCATCCGTTTGCATCACATCCCTCTACAACTGATATTCCTCCTGAGTTTCTGACTGCAAATCTTTCTCCTGCTTTTCCAGCAGCAAATAATTTTCCTGAAGTGGCTCCATATAACACTGTATTACCAATAATAGTATTTTCATTAGTTTTAAAATTATTTTGTTCCGAAGGTTTTACAACGATAGTACCTCCTGATAAGCCTTTCGCTACATAATCATTAGCATCACCATACAAGTTGATTTTTATACTTTTAGATAAAAACGCTCCCAATGATTGACCAGCGGATCCCTTTAAATTTAAATTTATAATGTTTGAAGGAAGATTGTCTCCAAATTTTTCGAAAATATAATGTGATAGTTTTGTTCCTACAGTCCGATCTGTATTTTTGATATTTAAATTTTCAGAAAAATTTTTATTTTTGTCTAAATTATTTTTTATTTTGTTCCATACTGTTTCATCTATACTATTGTCTGGAACTTTGTTTATATGATCATTTTTTGAAAAACGTTTGTTACTACCTGGATCTGTTTGAACTAGTAATGGGTTTAAATCTAAATCGTCAAGATTTGGTGATCCTCTACTCACTTGGTGAAGCAAATCAGTTCTTCCAATAATTTCCTCTAAAGATCTAAATCCCAAGGAAGCTAAAATTTCTCTTACTTCCATTGCCACAAAAGTGAAAAAATTTGCTACCTTTTCTGGTGTACCAGAAAATTTTTCTCTTAGTTTTTCGTCCTGAGTACAAACCCCAACTGGACAAGTATTAGAATGACACTGTCTTACCATAATACACCCCATTGCTATTAAAGATGAGGTGCCCATACCAAATTCTTCTGCACCCATCATGGCTGCCATGACAACATCTTTTCCTGTTTTAATACCTCCGTCAGTTCTTAGAGTTACTTGGTGTCTAAGTTGGTTTAAAGTTAAAATTTGATTTGCCTCTGTTAATCCCATCTCCCACGGTATGCCTGCATACTTGACGCTTGTTTGTGGGCTTGCTCCAGTGCCCCCTGAGTGTCCTGAAATCAAAATAAGATCTGCCTTAGCTTTTGCAACACCTGCAGCGATTGTACCTATACCAGTAGACGCTACAAGCTTCACTCCAATTCTGGCTTTTGGGTTGACCTGTTTTAAATCGTAAATTAACTGAGCTAAATCCTCTATCGAATAAATATCATGGTGAGGTGGAGGTGAAATTAACGTAACACCAGGTGTAGAATGTCTTAATTCAGCAATTTCTTTTGTAACTTTAAAACCTGGAAGCTGACCTCCCTCTCCTGGTTTTGCACCTTGAGCAATCTTAATTTCAATTTCTTTACAATTGTTTAGATATTTTATTGTCACTCCAAATCTTGCAGAAGCAACTTGTTTAACTTTTGAATTTGAGGAGTCACCATTTTCGAGAATTTTAAATCTTTTTTCATCTTCACCGCCCTCACCGCTGCAAGATGAACCTTTGATTCTATTCATACCAATTGCTAAAGTTTCGTGTGCTTCTGAGGACAAAGCACCGTGTGACATACTTCCGCTTCCGAATCTTGGTGTAATTTTTTCAATTGGCTCTACATCTTTTAAATCGATTGGTTTATTAGTTTTTCTGAATTCAAGAAGATCTCTTAAGTTTGTTGGTTGTGAATTGTTTATTCCCTCTGAATACTTTTTAAAAATTTCATACGAATTTTTACCAACAGAATGTTGTAAAAGATGTATTAAGTTTCCTTTAAACTGATGACTCTCTCCGGATTTTCTATACTTGTACAAACCACCTATAGGCAACATAATCACATTTTTTTGAAAAGCTTTTATGTGAAGTTCACGAATTTTTTTTTCTATTCCAGAAATTCCAATCCCAGAAATTCTTGATATCATACCTGGAAAATAATCTGCTACTAAACCTCTGCTTAAACCTACTGCTTCAAAATTACAGCCTCCCCTATAAGAACTTAAAACTGAGATTCCCATTTTTGACATTATTTTTAATAGTCCTGCATTAATAGATTTTTTAAAACGTTCAACACAACTTTCAAAATCTAAATTACCAAAAAGTTTTTTTTCAAATCTTTGGTGTATACTATCTATTGAAAGATAAGGATTAATTGTTGTAGCACCAACACCAATTAAAACTGCAAAAGAATGGGTATCCATGGCTTCAGCGGTTTGTACGTTTATCGAAGCATAACCCCTTAAACTTTGTTTGACCAAATGTGAGTGAACAGCTCCAACAGCTAAAATCATAGGAACAATTGCTCTTTCTTCAGAAATATTTTGATCTGAGAGAATTAAATGATTAGCACCTCCACGAACAGCTACTTCAGCTTCTTCTTTTATTTTATCAATTCTATATCTTAGATTATCTTTTAAATTAAATGTACAATCTATAACTTTTACATTTTTTGAAAACATGTTTTTAAATTTTTTAATTTGAGTATTCGTTAATATAGGGCTGTCTAAAACATAAATATTTTCTTTTGTAAGATTTTCGAAGTGCAAAATATTGCCAAGATTTCCAAATCTTGTCTTCAAGCTCATAACTTTATTTTCTCTTAAAGAGTCGATAGGAGGATTTGTAACTTGGCTAAAATTTTGCCTAAAGTAATGTGAGATAGGTCTGTAATGATTTGATAATACAGCGACTGGTGTATCATCACCCATTGATCCTGTTGCCTCTTTTGCATCTTCAACCATCGGATGAAGTATTAATTCTAGATCCTCTATACTATAGCCTGACAGATATTGCCTTCTTCGTAAATCCTCTTTTGAAAAATTTACAATCTCTTTATCTGACGTAAGTTTTTTATCAAAGTGAATTATTTGTTTATGAAATTTTTTGTAATCTTTTGAAAGATAATCTTTAATTTCTTTATCTTTAAAAATTTTACCATTTTTTAAATTTACAGCAATTAATTGTCCAGGACCAAGTCTACCTTTAGAAATAATTTTATTTTCTGGAATTTTAACCATGCCAGTCTCTGAACCGGCACAAAGAATTTTGTCAGAAGTTACAGAGTATCTCAAAGGTCTCAAGCCATTTCTGTCAGTAGCTGCAATAGCCCATTTACTATCTGTTGCGCAAATAGCTGCTGGTCCGTCCCATGGTTCTATAGTGCTGTTTAAAACATCAAAAAGTTGTTGATGGGCCTTAGGTAATATTTTGTTTCTTTTTGACCAGGCGTCAGGCATCATCATTAATTTAATTAATGGGACTGGTTTTCCTGAATGAATTAGCAGCTCAAAAACATTGTCTAAGGCGGCCGAGTCTGAATTTCCTGGGGTAATAACTGGTTTCAAATCTTCAACATTATCAAATAAGTCACTGGACATATCTTGTTCATGAATTTTCATCCAATTAATGTTTCCTTTTAAAGTATTTATTTCTCCATTATGTGCTAAACATCTAAAGGGTTGGGCTAATTTCCAGCTTGGAAAAGTATTTGTTGAAAATCTTTGATGGAATATAGCAAATCTTGATATAAATCTATGGTCATTTAAATCTGGATAAAAATCAGACAGAGCTTCGGCTAAAAACATTCCTTTATAAATTATAGATCTCGAGCTTAAAGAACATATATAGAAGTCATTGATTTGTTGTTTACGTGTGATTTTTAATATTTTTTTTCTTGCAATAAATAAAGCACGTTCTAGGTCATTTCTCTCTATTTTTTTATTACTTCTAAAAATTACCTGTGTAATTTCAGGCCTATTAGAGTCTGCAGTTCTTCCTAAAATTGACGCGTTAACCGGGACTTGTCTCCAGCCGTAAATATAAAAATTATTTTCAAGTAAAACTTGTTCTACAATGGTTTTTGATTTTTCTTGATCGGAATACTCAGTCCTTGGAAGAAAAATCATTCCTACACAAATTTCTTCGTCTCCTTTATGTTCGTGACCTGTATCTTTTATTTTTTCTATAAAAAAATCTCTAGGTATTTCAATGCATATACCAGCTCCATCTCCTGATTTTCCATCAGCATCTACTGCACCACGGTGCCAAACTGCCTTTAATGATTCTATTCCGTATTCAACAACATCTCTTCTTTTTTTTCCATCTAACGAAGTTACAAGTCCAACACCACAAGCATCGTGCTCCATTTCAGGAGTGTAATTATAAGTTCGCTCTAAAAGTAATTTATTTTTTTTGTAATTTTTCATTTAAGCTGCTTCTGTAGATTTGTTTTTGTTAATCTTTTTTTGTAAATACTTCTCTATTTGTTGCGCTGCATCTCTTCCATCTCTTATTGCCCAAACAACTAATGATGCGCCTCTAACTATGTCACCTGCAGCAAACACCCCATCTAGGTTCGTTTGCATTGACTTTAAATCTATTTTAATTGTACCCCATTTTGAGATAACTAACTCTTCTGCATTAAATAATTTTGGAATATTTTCGGGGTCAAATCCTAAAGATTTTATTACTAAGTCTGCAGGAATTTTGTACTCGGAATCTTTTTCAATTTCTGGTTTTCTTCTTCCGCTATCATCAGGCTGTCCTAATTTCATTTTGTTTACTTCGACAGCATTGACTTGAGCATCACCGATAAACCTCTTTGGACTAGTTAACCATATAAACTCAACACCTTCTTCTATTGCATTACCTACTTCTCTCGCCGAGCCTGGCATGTTTTCTTTGTCTCTACGGTATAAACATTTAACTGATTTAGCTTTTTGTCTCACTGAGGTTCTAACACAATCCATTGCGGTATCTCCTCCACCTATTACAACAACATTTTTACCCTCAGCATTAAGTATACCATTATCGAATAGTTTTACTTTATCACCCAGACCTTTTCTGTTTGATGCGGTTAAAAAATCCATTGCTGGAAAGATATTTTGAAGGTTTTTACCAGGTATATCTATTTCCCTAGCTTTATAAACTCCAGTAGCTATTAAAATTGCATCATGTTTCTCTTTTAATTCAAATAAAGTTCTGTCTCTTCCAACTTCAAAATTTTGTATGAACTTTATCCCGCTTTCTTTTAATAGTTTGGTTCTTCTTTCGACTACGAATTTTTCTAATTTAAAATTTGGTATCCCATAAATTAAAAGACCTCCGGGTCTATCATATCTGTCATATACAGTTATTTGATAACCGGATTTTCTTAATTCTTCTGCACAAGCTAATCCTGCTGGTCCAGCTCCGATGATCCCAATTGATTGATTAAGTTGTTTTTTTACTTTTATCGGTTTAACCCAGCCTTTTTCCCAAGCAGTATCTGTTATATATTTCTCTACTGAGCCTATTGTTACAGTACCATGACCTGATTGTTCTATTACACAATTACCTTCACACAATCTATCCTGAGGGCAAATTCTTCCGCAAACTTCAGGCATATTATTTGTGCTTTGGGATAACTCATATGCTTCTTGAAGTCTTCCTTCGGCGGTAAGTTTTAACCAATCTGGAATATTATTATGAAGAGGACAATGAACCTGACAAAATGGTACTCCGCACTGTGAACATCTGCTCGATTGCTCTTTGGCTTTGTTACTGATGAAATCGTCATATATTTCTCTGAAATCTTTATTTCTGTTTTCAACAGATCTTTTAGGTGGGTTCTGCTTACCTAAATCTACAAATTTAAGCATTTTTTCTGACATATTTGGTATAGATAAGATATAAATTAGTAAATTTGAAGTAAATTTATGTCATATATACTTACCTTTATTGATAAAAATCATGTTTTTACTTGATTTTTTAATATGCATATCAGCTATGCTAAATTTAGGATGAACTCAATAGTTGAATTAAATATAAGTAATTTGTCAAAATGGAAAATATTTTTCATGTAATTATTATATCAGTTGTCCAGGGTGTAACTGAGTTTCTGCCAATCAGCTCATCAGCCCATTTGTACCTGTTGTCTAATTTATTTGGTTTAGAGGAAGAAGGGTTGCTACTAAATATAAGCGCTCACATTGGCTCTTTATTAGCTGTCGTTTTTTATTTTAAAAAAGAAATATTAAATTTTGGAAAAAACCAAAAATTATTTTTTAAAATCTTATTAGGATCAATGCCTTTATTTTTATTCGGATATTTTATTATTTATTACAATTTAATGGCAAATATAGATCTTTATAAAGTTATTGGTTGGTCAACTTTGGTTTTTGGACTAATCCTTTATTTTGCTGATAGATTCAAGACTAATCTTAACATTCAAAAAAATTTTACGATAAAAAATGTTGTTATTATTGGTTTTTTTCAATCATTAGCTTTAATTCCAGGGGTAAGTAGATCGGGAATTGTAATGACTGCTGCAAGAATATTAAAATTTAACAGGATAGATGCAGCTAAAATATCTTTCTTTATGTCTATTCCTGCATTAGCTGGAACTGGGTTTTTCGGAATTTATGCACTTTTTACTCAGAATAATTCCTTGATTACTTTAAGCTCAATTTTAACAATTTTTTTATCTTTTTTATTTTCATATTTAACGATTAAATATTTATTGGTTTATTTGAAAAAATTTAATTTTAATTTGATTGTGGTATACAGGACTTTTATTGGATTAGTTATAATATCCCTAATTTATTTATAATAAATAAGACAAAATTATTATTATAAATAAAACTATTATAAAAAAAGCTACAACTGCATTCTTTAAAGACATATATCTTATAAAATCCTTTTTTAATGGAGGTCCCAGAAGGATTTGAACCCTCAACCTTCTCGTCCGTAGCGAGACGCTCTAATCCAATTGAGCTATGGGACCCATATGGTTAAAATATCAAAGAAAATAGGTATAATAAAGTTATTTATGCTTATTGCCATTCATTGAATAAGAATATAATTAAAAGGTATTATGAATAAAGAAAGAACAGTAGTTATTACATCAGCTGTTAGAACAGCAATTGGTTCGCTAGGTGGTTCTCTTAAAAATATTCCTGCTTATAAATTGGGTTCAGCTGTTATTTCAAATGCTATTAAGAAATCAAATTTGAAAACTTCTGATATTAATGAGGTGATAATGGGTCAAGTTTTAACTGGAGGGGCAGGACAAAATCCTGCGAGACAGGCAGCAATAGAGTCTGGAATTCCAAAAGAAATCCCCTCTTACATCGTAAATCAAGTTTGTGGATCGGGATTAAGATCTATTGCATCAGGTTTTCAATCTATAATATCAAATCATTCGGAGATTGTAGTTGCTGGGGGGCAGGAAAGTATGTCTATGGCTCCTCATGTTATACATCTTAGAAATGGAAAAAAACTTGGAGATACAGAACTAATTGACTCTATGATTAAAGACGGGCTTTGGGATGCATTCAATGGTTATCATATGGGAAATACTGCAGAAAATGTTGCACAAAAATTTCAAATCACAAGGAAAGATCAAGATAAGTTTGCTTTTGAGTCTCAATCAAAAGCTTTAAAAGCTCAAAAAGAAAATAAATTTGACGAAGAGATAATACCCTTTACTATTCAATCTAAAAAAGGAAGTTCCATTTTTAAAAAAGATGAGCATCCAAGAGATACTATTTCGCTAGAGGCTTTACAAAGACTTAAGACAGTTTTCCAAAAGGATGGTACAGTAACGGCAGGTAACGCTTCTGGAATTAATGATGGTGCTGCTGCAGTTATTTTAATGTCAAAAGCTGAGTCAGAAAAAAGAGGTATAAAACCTATCGCTGAAATAAAATCTTGGGCCTCTTGTGGGGTTGATCCCTCAATAATGGGCACAGGACCAATACCTTCATCTAACAAAGCACTTAAAATTGCAGGATGGAGCTCAAAAGAGTTAGATTTAATTGAAGCTAATGAAGCTTTTGCAGCACAAAGCTGTGCGGTAATAAAAGAGTTGTCTTTACCTCTAGAAAAAGTAAATGTTAATGGAGGCGCAATAGCTTTGGGACATCCTATTGGGGCCTCTGGAACGAGAGTTTTTGTTACTCTGCTTCACGAAATGATTAAAAGAGATTCAAAGAAAGGGCTTGCAACACTTTGTATAGGTGGTGGAATGGGTGTAGCAATGTGCGTTGAAAGAAAATGAAACTAAGTAAACCTAGAAAAAATTTAAAAAATAGAGCTATTAAAAAAATGCCCTTCACTGTAAGAGGATATCAATATTATTACGGCGCTATAATCCTACTTGTGCTATTAATTGGTTTTAGCCAAGTATTTTCTTAGTAAAATTTTTTGTATCAACACGTTAGAGTCTACTTGAGCTCTTTTTTTTTTAAAAAATAGTCTCAAAAATTGCATATTTTATATTGCTAAATCGAAGTGTCAAAAAAGCGGATAAAATGTGTCAAAAATTGTGTATAATAAATTATGGCAAAGAATATTCCTGTACCAGATATTGGTGATTTTAAAGACGTAGAAATTATAGAAGTTTTAGTAAAACCAGGAGACCAAATTAAAAAGAACGATCCAATTGTTACTTTGGAGAGTGATAAATCAAGCGTTGAAGTCCCATCGCCCTTTGAAGGAAAAATTTCTGAATTGAAAGTAAAAATTGGAGATAGAGTATCTGAAGGTAGTATCTTGGCTATCTTAGATGGTGAGGGACCAAAAGAAATAAAACCTGAAGTAAAAGAAATTATTAAAAAAGATATAAAAGAAGAAAAAAAACCATCAAATGGCTTAAAAAATGGTAACCAAAAAATTTATGCTCATCCAATTTCAAAAGACGATATAGATCCTGCAGAGACACAAGAATGGCTAGACTCACTTAAAGCTATTATTAAAACGGATGGATCATCTCGAGCGGGATTTTTGTTAAAAAAAGTAATTGATGAAGCTTACACTCAAGGATTAATTTTACCTGATACGAGAACTACGCCTTATATTAATACTATACCATCTACTGCTGATGTCAGGTCACCTGGGGATCAAAATATAGAAAGAAATATTAGAGCCTACATAAGGTGGAATGCAGCTGCAATGGTTGTTAAAGCAAATAAAAAAAATCCAGAGTTAGGTGGTCATATAGGTACTTTTGCATCCGCAGCAACGCTTTATGACGTAGGTATGAATCATTTTTGGAGAGCAAAAAACAATAAATTTGGTGGTGATTTAGTTTATTTTCAAGGTCATAGTGCACCAGGTATGTACGCAAGAGCGTTTTTAGAAGGAAGAATATCAGAAAAACAATTAGATAAATTTAGACAGGAAGTTGGAAAAGGTGGATTGTCTTCATATCCGCACCCTTGGTTAATGCCAAAGTTTTGGCAGTTCCCAACTGTATCAATGGGTCTTGGGCCAATGATGGCTATTTACCAAGCTCGTTTCACTAAATATATGATAAACAGAGGTCTTCTAAAAGATCAAGATCGAAAAATATGGTGTCACCTAGGAGATGGTGAGATGGATGAGCCAGAAAGTTTCGGTGCTGTGGGTTTAGCCGCAAGAGAGAAACTAGATAATTTGATTTTTGTGATCAATTGTAATCTACAAAGATTAGACGGTCCTGTAAGAGGAAATGGTAAAATAATTCAGGAACTTGAAGGTAGATTTAGAGGTGCTGGATGGAATGTAATAAAAGTCATTTGGGGTTCTTACTGGGATCAGCTTTTATTAAAAGACAAAACTGGTTTACTTATCAAAAGAATGAATGAAGCTGTTGATGGCGAATATCAGGCGTTCAAGGCGAAAGGTGGAGCCTACGTAAGAGAAAAATTTTTTGGTAAATATCCTGAGTTAAAGGAATTAGTTGCAAATATGACTGATGCTGATATTTGGAAATTAAATAGAGGCGGACATGATCCACACAAGGTTTATTCAGCTTATCATGCCGCTGTTCGTAGCAAAGGTAAACCAACAGTCATAATAGCTAAAACAATTAAAGGTTACGGGATGGGTAAATCTGGTGAAAGCATAAACACAACACACCAACAAAAGAAATTAGATGAGGAAGATTTATTATTTTACAGAGATAGATTTAATGTACCTCTTACTGATAAACAGGTAAAAAATATTGAATATTATAAACCTGCTGAAAATTCACCTGAAATTAAGTATTTGAAAAATTGTAGACTTAAACTTGGAGGAAATATTCCTGAGAGAACTACTTTTGCAAAACCAGTTAAAACGCCTCCACAAAACATATTTGAAAGTTTTATGAAATCAACAGGTGAAAAAGAAATGTCCACAACCATGGCTCTTGTAAGAATGCTTGCGAATTTACTCAGAGATAAAAATGTTGCACCAAGATTAGTGCCTATAATCGCCGATGAAGCTAGAACTTTTGGTATGGAGGGTTTTTTTCAAAAAATTGGTATCTATGCTCATGAGGGACAAAAATATGAGCCTGTTGACTCTGAACAGTTAAGTTCTTACAGAGAAGATAAAAGTGGTCAAGTTTTGCAAGAGGGTATTACAGAGGCCGGGGCAATGTCATCTTGGATTGCTGCTGGAACTTCTTACACTAATCATGATTTAGAAATGGTCCCAATTTATTTATTTTATTCAATGTTTGGTTTTCAAAGAATTGGAGATTTAGCATGGGCTGCTGCAGACTCTCAGACCAGAGGTTTTTTGATTGGGGCAACATCTGGAAAAACAACTTTAGCAGGAGAAGGTTTACAACACCAAGATGGACATAGTCTTCTCATGGCATCCGCAATACCTAACTGCGTAAGTTATGACCCTACTTTTTCGTATGAGATGGCAGTTATTTTTAGAGATGGATTAAAAAGAATGCATGAGAAAAAAGAAAATATTTACTACTATATAACTGCAATGAACGAAAATTATACTCATCCAGAAAAACCTGCTGGTTCAGATCAGGGAATTTTAAAAGGAATGTATTTATTTAAAAACTATAAAGGAAAAGGTAAAGCTAAAGTTCAAATGCTCGGCTCAGGATCAATTTTAAGAGAAGTCATTAAAGCTGCTAAGACTTTATCAAAAGATTACGGTATAGATTGTAATGTTTGGAGTGCTACTAGTTTTAATGAATTAAAGAAAGATGGTATGGAAGTTGAAAGAAGAAATTTATTAAATCCAAAAGAGAAGCCTAAAAAAAGTTATGTACAAAAATGTTTAGACTCACAAGAAGGTATTATATTTGCAGCATCCGACTATATTAGATCCCATGCTGATCAAATTAGACCTTATACTAACAAACCTTTTTACACATTAGGAACTGATGGTTTTGGAAGAAGTGATACGAGAAAAGAATTAAGAAAATTTTTTGAGGTTGATAAAAAACATATTGTTACATACACTTTAAGCGCTTTGGCAAAAGAGCAATTACTAGAAAGTAAACATGCAGAAAAAGCGATTAAGGAATACGATATAGATCAAGAAAAGGTATTTCCAACAAAATTATAAAACTTAATGTCTGAAAAAAAATTATTAGTTCCAAATATCGGAGATTTTAAAAATGTCGAAGTGATTGAAGTATTAGTTAAGTCAGGACAACAGATCAAAAAAAATGATCCCTTAATAACATTAGAAAGTGATAAATCAAGTGTAGAAGTTCCTGCAACTAGTGAAGGAAAAATCAATAAGATTATTGTTAAAGTTGGTGACAAAGTCTCAGAAGGAAGTGAAATATTATCATTAGACTCTACTAGTAAAAAAGAAGAAAGTAAAAAAACAGTTAAGGCAAAAGAAAATATTCCTGAAAAGAAAATAGTAACTGAAACTACAAAAGAAATAGCCCCTGTAGTAAAAAAGTTGAGTAAAGATGGCATATCATCTGCAAGTCCAAAGGTAAGAAAATTTGCGAGAGAATTAGGTGCTGATATCGTTCAGATACCTGGATCACAGAGAGCTGGCAGAGTTAGCGAAGATGATGTAAAAAAATTTGTAAGATCCCAGGTTTCAGTTAATGAAGGAAAGGTTGAAAAAAAAGTTTACAAGGATGATTATCCTCACGAAGCATTCGGAGAAGTAGAAAAAAAAGATCTTCCCAGAGTGAAAAAATTATCTGGACCTCAACTTGTTAGGTCTTGGACTGAGATTCCTCATGTTACTCAACATGATGAGATAGATATAACTGAAATGGAACAGTTTAGAACAACCTTAATCGATAATTATTCTGGTGATAGAATAAGGATAAGTCCATTAGCATTTATAACTAGAGCTGTAGTTAATGCATTAAAAGAATATCCTAATTTTAATTCATCTATAGATACCGTAAATAACAAATTAATATTTAAAAAATATTATCATATTGGTTTTGCAGTAGATACACCACATGGTTTGATGGTTCCAAAAATGAGAAATGTTGATCAAATGGGTTTAAAAGAAATTTATGAAGAACTAAAAAGAGTAAGCAAATTATGCAAGGAGCTTAAAATTGACAAAAAAGAATTCTTTGGCGGTTCTATGACAATATCAAGTCTTGGAGGTATTGGAGGTAATTTTTTTACACCAATTATAAATCCTCCTGAAGTAGCAATACTAGGGGTGGGAAAAACATTTGAAAAAGTGAAGAAAATAAATGGTCAGTTTATTGAAAGAAAAATATTACCAATCTCTTTGTCATATGACCACAGAGTTATAGATGGTGCTGAAGGCGCAAGATTTTGTGTCCACTTATCTAAAAGCTTAGGTAAAGATTTTGCATTCAAGTTAGCTGTCTAAATGAATAAAAAAATATTTTCACTAATTTGTGCAGTCTCTTGTTCATTAATTTGGGGAACAGCATTTGTTGCTCAGGATATGGGTATGGACTATATAGGACCTTATACATTTTCTGCTGTCAGATTATTGCTAGGATTTTTCACCTTATTACCTTTTTTTTTTATTTTTGAATTCAAAAAAATTAAAGAGACAAAATTAAGTTTTGAAAAAATATTTATCTATCTTTTTTTTCTTGGTTTTTTCTTAGCAGGTGGAAATATTTTTCAACAAGTTTCTCTTTTGTATACTGATGTTGCTAATTCAGCAGTTTTTACAGTTTTGTATGTCGTGATAGTTCCTATAATAGCTTACTTTCTTTTCTCAAAAAAAATTCATAATTCTGTATGGCCTTCAGTTTTGATGTGTTTAGTCGGAGGTTTGTTTTTAAGCGAACTTGGAAATCTACGTGTGAGATTTGGTGACTCTTTAGTTGTAGTCGGTGCTTTTTTTTGGGCCTTTCACATAGTATTTATATCTAAATTTCTAAAGATTTTTAATTACCCCATCACAATTGCAACTTTTCAATGTTTAAGTGCTTCTTTAATTTCTTTTATACCAGCTTTCTCCTTTGAATTTATTTCACTAAAACTTATATCAATGGAGACTGCCGAATTAATTTATGCGGGAGTATTATCAAGTGGAATAGCTTTTATGTTACAGGTTTTTGGGCAGCAAAATCTTTCCCCTGCACCTGTCGCTATTATTTTTTCTTTAGAGGGTGTTTTTGGATCCATTGCAGCTTGGATAGTCTTAGATCAATATTTAAATGAATTTAAAATATTTGGAATAATAATAATTTTATCAGCAGTTATTTTCTCACAACTAGCTCCAATGTATGGTAAAAGAAAATATGGATGAAACTAATTCAGGTTACTCAAAACATGTTGGGGGACTTAAGGGTAAAAAAATTGATAGTGCTCTTTTTAAATACGAAACCGAGGTAAAGGAAATTCACCTAAATACTGCTGGTATGGCGCATGGTGGGTTCCTTACTTTTATAGCTGACACTGGTATGGGTAATGCAGCGCATCAAGTAGCTGGTAATAAAAGATGTGTAACAATTTCTTTAGAAATGAAATTTATATCTGCGGGTAAATTAGGCGACAAACTTATTGCTAAAGTAAAAGTTCAAAAGAAAACTAATACTTTAGTATTCTTAACCTGCGAGATTATTAATTCGCAAGGAGTAGTAGCTGTTACCTCGGGGGTATGGAAAATTTTGAAAGTCGATAAATAAATCAATTCGTTTTGGTTCTTCTATAATTAAAATATCCAAAAATAAAAAGAGTTATTAACGAAAATGGATAAATAATTGCTTTATTAGGTCTGTCTAAGTTTTCGATTTTAAATTCACTAATTACATCTCCTGTTTCCATTCCTATTTTTTTTGCTATTCCGTTCCATTTCAAATTATCAACTGTAATTCTACCATCGATATTTTTTAAGGTTATACCTACATCTTCTAAAAAGTACTGATTTTCAAAACTTTTTTTATCTATAACAAAAAGTCTATATCGATCACCGTACTCTGTTCTCCTTGTTACTTTAATATGTACATCCCTATTCGGTTCAAACTCAATCAAATTAATTTGTTCAGCATTGAGTTGTTTATTTTCAAATTTTGGAGAAAATTTATCCAAAATATATCCTGGTCTAAATAAGGACATAGCTATTACAATAAAAATAACAATTTCATACCATCTAAGTTTATTTATAAACCATCCCTGTGTTGCTGAGGTGAATACCAAAATTGCAATTAGAGAGGTTGTAACAACTAAAAATCCATGCCACAAACTCTCTATACCAATTAATAATAATTCATTATTAAAAATAAAAACAATTGGAAGTATTCCAGTTCTTAAACTATACCAAAAAGCTTGTATCCCTGTTTTAATTGGGTCTGCCCTTGAAATTGCTGCTGCTGCATAAGATGCCAAACCAACGGGAGGTGTTACATCAGCCATTAATCCATAATAAAAAACATATAAATGAATTGCAATTAGTGGAAAAATATAACCAGAAGCATTTCCTACCTCCACAACTACTTGTGCCATCAAAGCGGCAACAACTAAATAATTTGCAGTTGTTGGTAAACCCATTCCCAATATAATACAAAGTAAGGCAGTAAGTATTAATAAAGTTATTATATTCCCGCCAGATATTGCTTCTACAATAACTATTAAGTTGTTGCTTAAACCGGTTGAAGCTACTGCACCGACTATTATTCCTGCGGTTGCTATCGCGATCGCAACGCTGATCATATTGATTGCTCCTTTTTCAAGGCCACCAATAACTCTGTTAAAGCCCAATTTAAGTGCATTGGACAAAGTAAGATTATTTTTCTTTGCGTCTAATAATTCTTTTGCAAAAATTATTATTATTAATGATAATATTGAATAAAACACAGATGAAGCAGCTGTCCATCTTTCAACTAAAAGCAAATAAATAAGAATAAAAATTGGGATAAGAAAGTGAATTCCTCCTAAAAATGTTTTTCCTAATTTGGGAATTTCCTTTTCAGGTAATCCTTTAATATTTAATTTCACGGATTCTAAATGTGAAATATAAAATAAAGCAATGTAAGAAATAACTGCTGGTAAAAACGCATGAGTAATAACAGTAAAATATGATATGCCTAAAAGTTCTGCCATAACAAAAGCTGCGGCCCCCATAATTGGTGGCATAATCTGTCCGTTTACAGAAGCAGCTACTTCAACAGCTCCCGCCTTCACTGACGGTAAGCCAGTTTTTTTCATAATTGGTATTGTAAATGTCCCTGTAGTTACAGTATTTGCAACAGACGAACCAGATATCAAACCGGTTAATCCTGAAGCTAAAATTGCAGCTTTTGCTGGACCGCCTCTCATTTTTCCAACTAAAGCAAATGCAAGATTTAAAAAATATTTTCCTCCTCCGGCAACATCTAAAATTGCACCAAATAATACAAAAAGAAATATAAAACTGACTGAGACACTTATTGGTATCCCAAATATTGCCTCTCCACCAAACCAATGATAACCCACTAATCTTGTCAAAGATAATCCTTGATGCGAAATTAGATCTGGCATTGATTGTCCAAATACTGAAAAAAGTAAAAAAATTAATGCAATAACTACTAATGGAATTCCAATAGCTCTTCGTGTGGCCTCTAACAAAAGAATTATTCCTAAAGATCCAAGTATAACTTCATAAGGTATAGCAAAACCAAATAAATTTGTTTTGGCCATTATTCCTTGGCGATAAACTAAGCCTTCATAATCAAAGAATATATATAATGTTGCTGCTAAACTTATAATTACTAGGAAAGTATCAAATATAGATATTGGTTTATCTCTGCTTTTCTTTAGACCTGGATACGCTAAAAAACATAACGCTAATCCAAATGCAAGATGTAATGATCTAGCCGGAACATCAATTATTTTTCCAAAATCTAATATGAATGGTAATGGAGAAGCGTACCAAAGCTGAAATAATGACCATGAAATTGCAATTGCTGCTACGAGTTTTAAATTCCAACTTTTTAATTTTCTTCTAGAACCACCTTCTTCATCGAATCTCTCAAAGAAATTTGGTTTGTTTGGGTCTGGTACTGAACTCATTTTAAGAGAATAAAAAAAAAGGCCCAGTTAATCAACTGGGCCTTTTTAATAAATAGCTTACATTAAGCCTTTTTCTTTATAATATTTAACTGCTCCTGGGTGCAATGGTGCAGATAAACCATCTACGATCATTTTTTTTGGATCTAGATTTGCAAATGCTGGGTGTTGTTTTTTGAAATCATCTAAGTTTTCAAAAACCGCTTTTACCACAGAATATACTAGTTCTTCTGACACTGCTTCACTTGTTACTACTGAAGCCATAACACCAAAAGTAGTTACATCCTTTTTAGAAGTTTTGTAAGTACCTTTTGGAATTGTTGCAAATGCATAAAATGGATTGTCTGCAACTAATTTTTTTACAGCATCTGTATTTAAATTAATTATGCTTGCGCCACATCCATCAGTTGATTGTGCAACACCTGCGTTTGGAACACCAACTGTGTAACCAAATGCATCTATTTTTTTATCACAAAGAGCGCCTGATTGTTCTGAAGAAGTTAATTCAGACGTAGAACCAAAATAACCAGTGTCTACTCCATGAGCTTCCATAAGAACTTCGAAAGTTCCTCTTTGTCCTGAACCAGGATTACCTATATTAACTTTTTTTCCTTTTAAGCTGTTCCAGTCCTTTATCTTTGAACCTTTTCTCGTAATAATTTGAAATGGTTCAGGATGTGCTGAAAAAACTGCTCTTAGGCCGTTAAAAGGTTTTACTTTGTCTGGTCTAGTTCCATTATAAGCATGATATTGCCAGTCAGACTGGGCAACACCAAATTGTAACTCACCTTGCATGATTTGACCTATATTATAAGTCGAACCACCTGTAGACGGAGCTGAACAACGTAAAGCTTTAGCTGTTCCTTTTTTTCTACCGTGTTCTGCAGATTGTATTTTTGCTACCATTTTGCATATAGCATTTCCAACTTGAAAATAAACACCAGTTGGTCCACCTGTTCCTATTGAAAAGAATTCAGCAGATTTAGCTATAGAAGTAGGCAAACTGATCGCAAATAAAAACAACGCTCCAGATATTGTTGAGATTATTTTTTTCATAACCTTTCCTCCTTAATTATAATTAATGTGCAAATCGTATCAATTCATCTAAGGTTATGTAAAGGCAAATAACTTAAATTGGACTATTAGTTATGAGTCTAATTAGAGGTTTTTAGACCACTCAACTAATTTGGTTGTTCCTTCAACGATATTCGGTGCATACTTTTTAATTGTTTCAGTATCTGGTTTTTTTCCATTCTTTAAATTTCTTAAAAAATTTTCACCATCAAAATCTGTAAAGCTTAACCGTGCTAACATTTTATTTGGTTTAAAACCAAAGTCAGAACCAGGCAACAATGCAACACCTGATTTATCTAAAATATTATTACACATTTCCTCAGATGTTTTAAATCTAGAATTCAAAAACTCTGGCATAAGATAGAAACCACCTTCTGGTTTCTGAATAAGAACTTTATTTGATTTCAAATTTTCATAAACAAAATTTCCAACAGCATTTAATATTGTAGTTGTTTTTTTTAAGTATTCAGTATGATTACCTTCAAAAGCTTCTATGGCTGCATATTGTATTGGAGTACTCACAGCAGTAAAGGACTCGCTTGATAAAACCTTTAACATTTTTAAGATTGGTTTTAATTTTTCTGGAATAGCAAAAAATCCTAGTCTCCAACCTCCAGCTCCGCACCATTTACTCAAACCGCTACTTATTATTGTGCCCTCAGGGTAATTTTGTGAAATAGATTTATATTCTCTATTAAAAGAAATTTCAGTGTATATCTCATCGGAAAGTATTACGATTCCAAATTTTCTTGCTACACTTGCAATTTCTTCAAAATTTAAACAATTTGATCCAGCTGGATTATTTGGAGAGTTTAAAATTAAAATAATATTTTTATTTTTTATGTTTTTAGCTTTTTCCTCAATTTGTTTTCCAGTTGGAAACCAGTTATTTTCTCTTGATGTTTCTATCCAATGGAATTTATTTTTGCCAATAATAGCATGTGGTTCATAAGATACCCAACTTGGTGCAGGCAGTATAATATCTCCATCAAAACCAAGATGTATTAAAAACATCATTTGTTTAGATCCTGGACTTATAATTATATCCTCTGATTCAAAAGAGGTTTTTGTTCTATCACTAATATATTTTGCAATAGACTTTCTAAGTTTTAAAGAACCTTGAATTGGTAAATAATCTTTTTTGTGAGCATTTTTTTTTAAAGCACTTACAACTTTTTCTGGCACTGGAAATGGTGACTGTCCAAAACCAAATCTATAGACTTTTTTTCCATTTAAAATTAATTCTTTTGATTTTTCATTTATCGCCAAAGTGGCTGATGGTTTTAAAGATTGAATATTTTTTTTTGTGTAATCTTTCATTTTATTTATAGTAAAACAAAAATAATTTAACTAAAGATATATGGCCAAAATAGAACGTTTGACAAAGTGATTCGGTCATGATTTAATCTTCTTTTGTTCTCAATGGCAATCAATATATAGTATTTAAAAAAAAATATAGCACAAATAAATGAATACTTCTCAAAATAAAATAATTGCTGTGTTGGGTCCTACAAACACAGGAAAAACCTTTACTGCGATTGAAAAGATGATGGAGTTTAATTCTGGAATATTTGGCTTTCCCCTAAGACTTTTAGCTAGAGAAGTATACGATAAATGTGTTAGCAAAGTTGGTGCAGAAAAAGTAGCTTTAATAACTGGTGAAGAAAAAATTATTCCACATACATCTCAATATTACATTTGTACTGTTGAAGCTATGCCAAAAGATATGGTTGTAGATTTTATTGCTATTGATGAAATACAAATGTGCGGTGACAGAGAGCGAGGGCATATATTTACTGATAGACTTTTAAATTCAAGGGGAGAAGCGTTAACAATGTTTCTAGGATCTCAGATAATGAAAAATATAATATCTGAAATAATCCCAGAAACTCAATTTGTTGAGCAAAATAGATTTTCAAAACTTTCGTATAATGGGCATAAAAAAATTTCTAGATTAGAAAGAAAAAGTGCACTCATTGCATTTTCTGTAGAAGAAATTTACGCCATTGCTGAACTGGTTAGACGACAAAAAGGTGGTGCTGCTGTTATAATGGGATCATTGAGTCCTAAAACAAGAAACTCTCAAGTAGAAGTTTATCAATCAGGTGATGTTGATTATTTAGTTGCTACCGACGCAATTGGTATGGGTTTAAATATGGATATTGAACAAATTAGTTTTTCTAGTTTAAAAAAGTTTGACGGAAAAAAAACAAGAAAATTAAGGACAACGGAAATTTCACAAATTGCGGGTAGAGCTGGGAGATATAAGACAGATGGATATTTTGGTGTTACGGGTGGTTGTGAAAATTTGCTTCCAGACGAAATTGAAAGAATAGAAAGTCATAACCTTGATGATATTAAATTTTTGTTCTGGAGAAATTCAGATCTCAATTTTAATAACGCTGATACATTGATTAAATCTTTAGAAATGAAAACAACAAATAATAAATTTTTAAGAATGTCCGACTCAATAGACGAAAATGTATTAAAATACTTAATTCGTGACCAAAAGCTAAAATTTTCTAATAATAAACTAAATTTATTATGGGAATGTTGTCAGATACCAGATTTTCAAAAAAAAGCATTTACTCACATTGAAATAGTCACAAAAGTTTTTAATTTTCTAAATTCAAAAAAAAGTAAAATTCCAAACGATTATATGAAAAATCAGCTCAAAGGCTTGGATAAATACAAAGGTAATATAGATATGATCTCGAATAAAATTTCAAATGTTAGAACATGGTCTTATGTAGCAAATAAAAAAAATTGGGTAGAAAATGCAGATTATTGGATTCAAACGAGTAAAAATATTGAGGATAGTTTATCAGATAAGTTACACATTGAATTGACAAAGAGTTTTATCGATAAAAGAATTAGTGTTTTGTCTAGAGGTCTCAAGCAAGATGTTAAGCTAAGAACAGATATTAATGAAAATGATGAGGTAATTATTGATAATCAACTAATTGGAAAACTAAAGGGTCTAAAACTTAATTTAGAGTTTACGCAAGGGACATTAGAAACAGACATAAAATCTCTGAAAAAAGCTGCTAAGCAAGGTATTGAGGATGAGTTAAAAAAAAGAGTAAAAATTATTATAGAATCAGAAGACCTTAAACTTAATAAAGAATTTAAAATAGAGTGGAATAACAATCCCATTGCTAGAATAAAAAAAGGTAAAAATTACTTATGTCCTGAAATAGAAATTATTAGCGATGAAGCTTTAGAAGAAAATGCAAAAAAAGATCTTTTTGTTTATTTAAATGAGTGGCTAAACTCATATATATCTGAGGAATTGAAAGATTTAATTAACTTAACCAATAAAGATAATAAAAATAGATATGTAAGAGCTATTGCATTCAGGCTTTACGAAAATAACGGTATTTTAAAAAGATTTCAGGTTGAAGATATACTTAAAAATATTTTAAAAGATGAAAGAAAACAATTTAGATCTTTAGGAATAAAGGTAGGCAGATACCATGTTTTCTTACCAAAAATGCTTAAACCAAAAGCTGTTGAATTAAGAATTTTACTTTGGAAATTTTTTAATCGAATTTCATTAAATAGTGAGATTCCTAAATCTGGCTTAAACTTTTTGAAAGATGATAAAAGTAATTTTGACAGAAATTTCTTACTTTTATGTGGTTTTGAAAAATTTAAGAATTTTTATATAAGAGTGGATATTTTAGAAAAACTTTTTATCAAAATAATAGAAAAGAGTAAAAATGGAAAATTTGAGACAGATTCCAGCATGATAAATTTATTAGGATGTA
Organism: uncultured Pelagibacteraceae bacterium; assembly: GCA_902583685.1. GTDB lineage: Bacteria > Pseudomonadota > Alphaproteobacteria > Pelagibacterales > Pelagibacteraceae > Anoxypelagibacter. Next base: position 17,580 of record CACHWO010000001.1, on the reverse strand, counting down.
CAAAAGAAAATTTCTTTCAATTAATGTTGCTTATGAATTATAAAAGGGATAAAAAAAATGTCGAAAATTCATTTGTTTATATTGGAGAAAGAAAAACTAAAAAAATTAAGAAAGTTTTAAAAAGTGACCGTAACCCTTTTAAAAAATTGGAGTCTTTAAGTTTAAAATGATAAAAGATATTTTCAATAAAACTGAAGATAGTAATAATAAAAAAGATGACCTAATAAAAATTTCATCTTTACTTATATACGCTGCAAAAATTGATGAAAATTACTCTGACAAGGAAAAGAATATAATAAAAAATTTTCTTAATTCAATAAATGCCAATATCAATTCAGATGAAATAATAAAACTAGCAGAGAAGGAAGAGCAAAACTCAAATCAAATCTTAAATTTTACAAAAGAAATAAAAAAAAATTCTTTAGATTTTAAAAAAAAAATAATCGAGACATTATGGCAAATAATTTTATCAGATGAAAAAGCAGATATGTATGAAGCTACTTTAATGAGACGAATTAGCGGTTTACTTTATCTTCCCGATAAATTAATTGGTGAAATAAAATTAAAAGTTTTAAAAAATAAATAAATATATGACCTATATTGTTAAAGATGAATGTATCAAATGCAAATTAACTGATTGTGTTGAAGTTTGTCCCGTTAATTGTTTTTACGAAGGTGAAAATATGCTTGTAATTAATCCTGACGAATGTATAGATTGCGGTGTTTGTGAACCTGAATGTCCGATTGATGCAATTGTATCAGATGTAGATTATAATAAAGAAGATAAAAATAAATGGTTAGAAGTAAATGATAAATATTCTAAGATATGGCCAAACATTACTAAAAAAAAAGATCCTTATCCTGAAAATGATAAATACAAAAATATAAAAGATAAATTTGAAAAACATTTTTCTAAAAACGGAGCAAAATAATTTGATATGAGAAAAAAGACTAAAAAAACTAAAGTAAAAAAAAATAAAAAAAAGATTCTATCCAAACCTATAAAAAAACAAAGCTTTACATCGAAAAGCCCTCAGGATGAAAAAATCATAATAAAAAAAATAAAGAAACAACCTTCTGAAAAAAGGATTTATAATGTTAATGAGTATGTAGTTTATCCAAAGCATGGGGTAGGAAAAATAGTCTCAATTGAAAAAGCTGTTATTGGAGATATTAATATTAATTTTTATAAAGTTTTTATTGAAAAAGATAAGTTAACTTTAACGATTCCGATAAACCAGCAATCTAGTTTAAGACATATTTCTTCTACAAATCAAATTAATAAATGTCTTTCAATTTTGAAAACTAAGCCAAAAATAAAACGTACAATGTGGAGTAGGCGTTCTCAAGAATATGAGCAAAAGATAAATTCAGGAAAAATATATGAATTAGCAGAGGTAGTTAAAGATCTTAATAAAAATTCTAATGCTATTGCAGATCAGTCTTATAGTGAGAGACAACTATTTGAGAAAGCTTATGATAGACTAAAAAGTGAATTTCAAGTTGTATTAAAATTGTCTACAGACGATGCTGGAAAAAAAATGGATAAGGCATTAGGTAGAAATCAAAATATAGAGGTAGAATAAAAATCGCCCTTTCCAAATAAATAGAAAGGGCGATTTTTAAATATACTTATCTTCTTCTTCTTCTTTTTTTCTTAGCTTTTTTCTTTTTCTTTTTTCTTCTTTTAGCCATCTTTATCTCCCTTTTTATAACAAATCTTAATGATTCGTTTGATAATTTTATATTTAAGTTTTTTAACAAAGATGTCAAACATAAATTTGTTGTAAAATTTTGTAAAAACTTATTTTATTTATTCAGATTCATTTAATGAAAAAGTTATTAAATTAACGAGCAATACCAACACTTTTATTAATGATATAAAATAAAAAAATATTCATTAAAAATAAAGTTTTTCTAAATCTTGTTTATATTTTTCTATTATTTTTTTTCGTTTCAGTTTTAATGTTGGTGTCATTAAACCGTTATCAATTGTAAATTCGTCATGAATTATTTTAAATTTTTTAATTTTTTCTATAATTGATAAACTTTTGTTAAAACTTTCTATAATACTTCCTATAGTTGTATAATTTTTATCTTTCTGATCTACAACAATTAATGCAACTAAATAATTTTTTTTATCTCCATAAACTAAACATTGTTTTATTTTTTCGTTATTACAAATAATATTTTCAATTTTGCTTGGAGAAATATTATCTCCACCATGATTAACGATTATATCTTTTTTTCTGTCGGTAATTTTTAAATATCCATTTGTGTCTATTTCTCCTATATCACCAGTATGTAACCATCCATTTTTTATAACTTCATTTGTCTCTTTTTCTTTATTTAAATAACCTAACATCACATTTTCTCCTTTAACTAATATTTCACCATCATCTGCTATTTTAACTTGATTTGTTTTAAAAGGTGGCCCAACTGTATCAACTTTGATATTTCCAGGAATATTACAACTCACTACAGGTGATGTTTCTGTTAACCCATACCCTTGTAATGTTGGCAAACCAACAGCATTTAAAAACTCTCCAACATTTTTATCAAGTGCACCTCCGCCTGAAACAAAGGCCTGAAGATTTCCACCAAATTGCTTTTGAATTTTTCTCCTTACAAGAATTTGACATAAAAAATTTAATATTCTTTCACCTGGTTTTAGTGGTTCATTTTTTAAAACCTTTTTTCCCAGATATAATGTTTTATCAATTAGTTTTTTTTTAAAACCTAATTGTTTTTTAAAATTTGAATTTATTTTATTATATAAATTTTGATAAAATCTTGGAACAGCTGTCATGATTGTAGGTTTAGCAATAGACATATTTGATAAAAGTTTCTCCAAGTTTTCAGCATAAAAAACTTTTGCCCCAAGTAAAATTTGAATAAACTGCACAGCGTGTTCATATGAGTGAGAAAGAGGTAGCCATGTTAAAAATACTGGTTGTTTTTTTTTTATTAAAGGATCTAATATTTCTAAAGCTCCTTCACAATTTGCAAGAATTCCCCCGTGACTTAAAATAACTCCTTTAGGATTACCTGAGGTGCCTGAGGTATAAATTATGCATGCAGGCATATTTCTTTTCAAATTAGTATTTATTTCCTTTTTAAAATGTCTTTCATTTAAAATATCTTTTATTAATAAACTTTTTACTTCAATTTTTTCGAATGATATTATTTTTTGTTCATTGTGATTAATAAAATTTTTTACTTTTTTAAATTGATTGTTATTTGAAACAATAATCAATGATGGTTTACAATCTTTAATAATATATTCGTAGTCGTCAGCTGAGTATGTTGTAAATATCGGAACAGATATGCCCCCTGCATTCATTATAGATATATCAGATATTAGCCAGTAGGGTCTGTTCTCAGATAAGATCAAACATCTGTCACCTTTGTTTATTAAAGATTTAATTTTATTTGATAGTTTATAAATACTATCTGTTATTTGTTGCCAATTATAAGTGGGTTTGTCAGGCTTTAACCATCTTAAAAAAGGTTTTTTTTTATCCTCTTCGACAGATTTTTTAAAATACAGTTCAACCAAGCTATTTATTTCGGACAATTTCATTTTTTTGGTGGGCGAAGAGAGACTCGAACTCTCAAAGTATTGCTACTATTGGATTTTGAATCCAACGCGTCTACCAGTTCCACCATTCGCCCCTTTTCTATCATAATTTATATTTTTACAAACATTATGTTTTGAATTAATTTAAGACGCAACAAAAAAAATGATTAAAAAATTATATGATAAATGTGTTTCTTGGGCTGGTCATAAATATGCTAAACCTATTTTGGCATTCGAGTCTTTCATAGAAAGTTCCTTTTTTCCAATTCCCCCCGATGTAATGATTATTCCAATGGTAGTGGCAAAAAAAAGAGAATTTTTGCGTATAGCAATAATTGCTACAATTTTTTCAGTGCTTGGTGCATTATTTGGATATTTAATTGGGTATGTTTTTTTTAACGAGATTGGAATAAAAATATTTGAACTATACGGGTATGAAGATCCAAATTTCCTTAAAGAAAAATTTTCTACAAAAGGCGGTTTTTTTTCTTGGCTTGGAATACTTGTTACCGCCGGTTTTACACCATTACCTTTTAAACTATTAACTATATCAAGTGGTTTCATAAATTTTAATCTGATTTTTTTTATAATTATTTGTTTAATAACTCGTGGATCGAGATTCTTTGTTGTTGCTTTTTTAACTTACAAATTTGGTGACAAATTTGGGCCTTTTCTAGAAAAACATGGTACAAAATGGTCAGTAATTATAACTATTCTTATATTAATTATTTTAGCATTAACTTTTTATTTGGTAAAGTAAATGAGTAGTACGCGAAATAAAACTCTTTTTATAATATTTTTTTTATTACTACTCTCACTATTTTCTGCTTATATAATTGAATACGCTTTAGGTCATGAACCATGTAAACTTTGTATTTATCAAAGATATCCATACTATATTTCACTTATATTACTTTTAAATATTTTTCTTTTAAAAAAATACATAAGACTTACATTGTTAATTCTATCTTTAGTATCAATTTGTGGTTCTATTATTGCTTTTTATCATTTTGGTATTGAGCAAGGTTTTTTTAATGAGTCTTTCGTATGTGAAACAAAAAGTTTTAATACTGAATTATCTAAGGAGGATATTTTGAAACAATTAAAAAAAAATACTATTAGTTGTAAAGAGGTGACTTTTTCTATTTTTGGTGTTTCTCTTGCTTCAATAAATACCATTTTTTCATTTGTATTATTCTGTATATTCTTCAATATGTTTAAAAAATATGAAAACAACAAATAAAAGAACATTAGAAGAAATTATAAGAGTTGATCACGCTGGAGAAAGAGGCGCAATCAAAATTTATGAAGGTCAATTATTGGCATTAAATACTTTTAAAAAAAACGAAAAATTAAAAAAACTGATTGAAGATATGAAAGAACATGAGAGAGAACATTTCGAATATTTTGACAAGGAAATTCAGAGAAGAAAAATTAAACCTACAGTTTTCCTTCCAATTTGGGATTTACTCGGAGTGACTCTTGGTTTTGGAACTACAATTTTAGGCGAAAAAGCAGCTATGTTATGTACTGCATCTGTAGAGGAAGTTATAGATGATCATTATAAAAACCAATTAGATAAACTTGGTGATGATGAAGAAAAGTTAAAAAAATCTATTACAAAGTTTAGACAAGATGAAATTGATCACAAAAATATTGCTTATGATAAAGGAGCAACTAAAAGTGGATTGTACTCTGTTTTAGACAAAATTATACAAACAACATCTAAAGTAGCTATTAAAGTTTCAGAAAAAATTTAATTAAGGTTCTAACTCGATATCCCAATACAGATAATCCATCCAACTTTCATGTAAAAAGTTTGGAGGAAAATTTCTTCCGTTTTTATGAAGATCGTCTACAGTCGGAACAAAAGGCTTTCTTTTTAATTTAAGATCACAATTATTGTATAATTTACCACCCTTTTTTACATTACAAGTTGAGCAGGCGGTTACAACGTTTTCCCAGTCCGTTATACCTCCTTTGGATTTAGGAAGAAGATGGTCAAAAGTTAGGTCTTTTTTTGCACCACAGTATTGACATGCAAACTTATCTCTAAGAAAGACATTGAACCTTGTAAAATTTGGGTGCTCTGAAGGTTTTATAAAACTTTTTAATGCAATTACACTTGGTAAACTCATTTCAAATGATGGACTACGAATTTTTCTTTCATACGTTGAAACTATACTAACCCTATTTAAAAAAACTGATTTGACTGCATCTTGCCAACACCACAATGATAAAGGGTAGTAACTCAAAGGTCTAAAATCTGCGTTTAAAACTAATGCAGGGCATTTTTCCAAAGGTACTTTTTCTGTGGAAGAAATAATCATTCTTAATGCTAACTTGTTAAAAAAAAAATATCAAGTTATAATTTTGTTACAGGGTATAATAAATAAACTTATTATTTATATAAATTTCTTTTTAAAAATTCTAATCCCAAACTAATACCCTCATTGGGGATTCTATGTTCACATTTTTCAAATATTTTAGTGAATATTTTATAATTACTTTGTTCGAAAAAGTATTTAGCCTCAAGAAAAGAGTTTATTGGCACTACTTGATCTATGTCTCCATGCATTAAATAAATTTCTGGTCTTGAATTAATATTTTTTTTAAGATGATCTTGATTAAGCACCTTACCTGAATAACTAATTAAACATTTGATAGAATCTTTTCTTTTAATAGCAGTTTGTATTGAAATCATACCTCCCTGGCTAAAACCTATTAAAGCAATCTTATTTAAATTTATATTATTTGCATCTGAAACTTCACTTATAAAAAGATTAAGTTTTTTTTCTGCTATTAGTGATTTAGATAATATTTCATCATCGGTTTGGTCCATAAGATCAAACCATTGAAAACCATCAGGATTTAATTTACATATCTCCGGAGCATTTGGGCAAAGAAATAACGTTTCTGGTAAAAAATTTTTCCAATAATTAGCTAAAACTGAAATATCCTTACCATCACCACCATAACCATGACAAAGTATTACAATATTTTTTGGAGCTGAGTTTGAGTTTGGATTTATTAGGGTTGTATTTAAAGAGTAAGTCACATAAATAGATTTAACATAGAAAAAAATGAAAAAAAATAGAACAATTTGGTCAAATAGATTAAAAGGAAATTCTAAAAATTTCCAAAGAATAGGATCTTCTATACATGTTGATAAAAGACTGTATAAAGAGGATATTTTTGCATCAATAATTCATACCAAAATGCTCGTGAAGCAAAAAATTATACCCAAAAAAGATGGATTAAAAATAATAAAAGGCCTTAAAAAAATTGAAAAAGAAATAAATAAAAATAAATTTAAATTTAAGGAACAATTTGAAGATATTCACCTTAATATCGAAAAAAGATTATTTCAAATAATTGGTGAGTCGGCTGGTTATTTACATACTGCAAGATCTAGAAATGATCAGGTTGTAACTGATTTTAAAATTTGGGTAAAAAATTCTACCTATGATATTATTGAAATCTTAAATACTCTTAAAAAATTTATTTTAGATAAAGCTGAAAAAAATATTAATACTGTTATGCCAGGTTTTACACATCTCAAAAATGCTCAACCTGTATCTTTTGCGCATTATTTACTTGCATATGTAGAAATGTTTTCAAGGGATAAAAAAAGATTCTTTAATAATATTTTATTAATTGACGAGTGCCCACTTGGATCAGCGGCACTCGCAGGAACTTCATTTAAAATAGACAGAAGTTTTACTGCAAAAAAACTTGGATTTAAAAAACCAACAAATAACTCAATTGACTCAGTCTCAGATAGAGATTTTGCAATTGATTTTTTATCTACAGCAGCTACATGTGCCATGCATCTTTCAAGATTAGCCGAAGATTTAATCATTTTTAATTCAGAGGCATTTGGTTTTGTGGAATTCAAAGATAAAGTTTTAACAGGCTCTTCTATTATGCCTCAAAAAAAAAATCCTGATCCTGCAGAGCTAATAAGGGGAAGAACCGCAATAAACTATGGTAATTTAAATTCTATGTTAACTATTATGAAAGGTTTACCAATTTCTTATTATAAAGATCTTCAGGATGATAAAGAATTAGTTTTTGATAGTTACGATACTCTAAAAGATAGTTTAATGATGGCTATTGAATTAATGCAGAACTTAAATACCAAAAAAAATAATATGAAAAATATGGCACAGAAAGGATATACTACAGCAACAGATTTTGCAGATTTTCTTTCAATAAAAAAGAAGTTACCTTTTAGGAAAGGTTATAATATTTCCTCAAAATTAGTGAATTATGCTGAAAAAAAGAAAATTAGATTAGATCAACTTTCAAATGGTGAAATAAATAAATTTGTGAAAGAAGTTGATGTCAACATACCTAAAATATTTGACGTAGTTAATTCTATGAATTCTAAAACATCTTATGGTGGAACATCTGCTAAAAATGTGAAAAAAATGATTTTTAAATATAAGAAAGAAATTAAATGAAAAAAATATTCCTTATTTCATTATTGTGTTTATTTTTAACTTCTTGTGGGAAAAAATCAGCTCCTGTTTATAAATCAGATAAACTGACCCATAATATTATAATATCTTAGGACTATGAGTTTAACTTATAAAGGTCAAAACCTATATATAGACAATACGAAAATAAATAGTATTGCAAAAAAAAATATTACACCATTTTATGTTTACTCTTTAAAAAAAATTAAAGAAAATTATCAATCTTTCTCAAATTATTTCAAAAGCGTAAAACCGTTAATTTGTTTTTCTGTAAAATCTAATTCAAATGTTTCCATCATTTCAGAATTAGCAAAACTAGGGTCAGGTGCGGATGTTGTTTCAGAAGGTGAACTTTTGAAAGCACTTAAGGCAAAAGTTAAACCTAGTAAAATTGTTTTTTCTGGAGTTGGAAAAACTGAGAATGAACTTCGAACCGCGATTAGAAAAAAAGTCTTTTTGATCAATATTGAGTCGGAAAGTGAGGCCAGATTGATTAACAAGATATCAAAAAAAATGGGGCAAATTACTTCTATAGGTATAAGAATTAACCCAGGCGTTGATGCAAATACGCTTTCAAAAATTAGTACTGGCAAAATAGATAGTAAGTTTGGGCTTCCAAAATCAAACTTTTTAAATTTTTGCAAAGAATTGAAAAGTTTTAAAAACCTTAAAATTAAAGCATTAAGTGTACACATTGGTAGCCAAATTACCTCTATTGAGCCATATAGAAAAACTTTAAACGTTTTACTCAAAATAATCAATTTAAGTAAAATAAATTTTGAATATGTTGACTTGGGAGGAGGATTTGGAATCTCTTATAAAGATAGGGATAGAAAAATCAATATTAGAAATTATTCAAAATTAGTAAACGAATTCAAAAAGAAAATTAATTGTAAAATAATTTTTGAACCAGGTAGATTTATCGTTGGAAATGCGGGAACTTTGATTTCAAAAATTATATTTATTAAAAAAAATGGTAATACAAGTTTTATTATTATTGATGCAGGTATGAATGATTTTATGAGGCCAGCACTGTATAATGCAAAACATGATATAGTTCCTGTTATAAAATTAAGAAAAAAAGTAATCAGCAATGTTGAATTTGTTGGTCCAATTTGTGAAAGTACAGACACTTTTATAAAATATAAGAATTATTCTTACATAGATGAAAATAGTTTTGTAGCTATCACAAATGTTGGGGCTTATGGTTCTTCATTATCTTCAAATTATAATACAAGACCATTAGTTTCAGAAATTTTAATAAAAAAAGGAAAAATTAAAGTTATCAGAAAAAGACAAAAAATCTCTGAAATAATTTAATTAATGATATTTTTAAGATCATTTTTTTTTAATATATTTTTGTTTGCTGGGATAGCTTCGGCATGTATTATCTCAATTCCTTTTTTATTCGTTAAAGATAAATATATGATATGTGCCGGAAAATTTCTCTCATATTATATTTTTTATTTATTAAAAATTTTCTTCAAAACTGAAATAGAATTTAGAGGCCTTCAAAATTTAAAAAAGTATGAAAAATACTTTGTAGCATCTGCACATCAATCTATGTTTGAGACGTTTGCTTTACAAACAGTTTTGCCAGGACCCATTTTTATTTTAAAAAAAGAATTAGTTAAAATTCCAATTTTTGGTTGGTGTCTAAAAAAAATAGGTGCGATAGCTATTGTTAGAGAGACTGCAACAAAAGAAAATTTAAATTTTTTTGATAAAATTTTAAATAAAATTAAAGATACTGACAGACCTTTGTTAATATTTCCTCAGGGAACAAGAGTTGCTTATAAAGAACGTCCACCTTTTAAAAAAGGTGTCAGCAGAATTTATGAAGCTTTAAAATTGCCATGTGTTCCTGTTGCATTAAATACTGGAAAAATTTGGCCAAAAAATAGTTTTAATAAGTATCCTGGTAAAATAATAATATCCTTTCTTACTCCTATAGAACCTGGGTTGGAGAAAGAAAAATTTTTATCCAAACTTCAATCAGATATTTATAAAGAAATTGATTTGATCGATTAATTATTTTCTACCAAAGTCTGGTTTGTCAGTATCTTGGCCGGCTTTTATAATTGATTTTCTAAACTCTTTTGATTTCTCAAAAATTTCTAATAATTTTTCTTCATCTTTATCATTAATAGCTTTTTTAAATTCATCCAAATTTTTACTAAAATTATCAATTGCCTCGATAATTAAATTACTATTATCTATAAATATATCTCTCCACATTATTGGGTCTGATGCAGCTATCCTTGTGAAATCTCTTAATCCACCAGCACTATATCTTATTATATCATTTTTAGTTTTCTCATCAGTCTCCATTACTGTTTTTACAATATTATATGCAATTACGTGCGGAAGGTGACTCGTTAGAGAAATAATCTTATCATGGTCCTCTGACTTCATTATTTTAACCTTACTTCCCATTGACTCCCAAAAAAGAGAAACTTTTTTAATTTCTGAATCTTTAATATTTTTTTCTGGAGAAAGTATGGTCCATCTATCTTTAAATAAATCAGCAAAGCCTGCATCTGGTCCACTATTTTCTGTTCCTGCAACGGGGTGTCCTGGAATCCAAGTAGATCTTTTAATTTTTTTATTAATGATGATTTTATTAATACCTTTTTTTACCGAACATGTATCTGTTAAAATAGATCCTTGTTTCAGGTTATCTTTTATAGAGTCAATAACACTTTCAAAACTACTTAAAGGAGTAGCTATTAATACTAAGTCCGAATTTGTAACGGCATCTCTTAAATTTGCTGCAACTTGGTCGGATAAATTATTTTTCTTAATCAAATCATTAACAGATTTATTTTTATCAAAACTGACAATTTTCTTTACAGATTTATTTTTTTTGAGACATCTTAAAACTGAAGAACCTATTAATCCACAACCAATTATAGATACTTGATTAAACATTAAAAATTTTCCTCATTGTTGAAATAAATTTTTTGTTCTCCACACTATTTCCAATAGTTACCCTTAATGAATTCTTAATATTATATACATCCATTTGTCTAACTAGTATTCCTGAGTTTGCTAATCTGTTAAATACTTGAGATGCTGAAAGTTTAACATGGTCAAAATTTAAAAGAAAAAAATTTACATTTGTTCTATTAGTTGCAATACCAATTTCATCTAGAATTTCATAAATTTTATCTGCCCAAAAATTGTTATGTCTAATAGCTTTATTTAACCAATCGGTATCTTTTATAGCCTGAGTGGCAGCAAATAAAGCTGGTCTACTAACATTAAAAGGTGGTTTTATTTCATATAATTTTTTAATAATTTCTCTAGGTCCATAACACCAACCTATTCTTAATCCTGCCAGACCATAAATTTTTGAAAATGTTCTTGTTACTAAAACATTTTTTGATTTTAGGAATAATTCTATACCAGAAGAATAGTTTGGATCATCTATATATTCATAGTATGCATCATCCAAAACTAATAAAATATCACTTCTTAATTTTTTTCTTAGTTTAAGTAATTCAAACTTATCCAAATAAGTGCCTGTTGGATTATTTGGATTAGCTAAAAAAACTATTTTAGTTTTTCTATTTACGCAATTTAGTATAGATTCAATAGAAACCTTAAAATTATCCTCTTTTGCATATATTACTTTTGCGCCAAACATTCTGCTATAAATTCTATAAATTATAAAGCTAAATTCAGGTACTATAACCTCGTCTCCTTTCCTCAAAAAAAGTTTACATACTAATTCAAAAATTTGGTCAGAACCTGACCCAAGAATAATTCTGTTACGTTTTAGATTAAATTTTTTAGCAAGAACCTTTCTAAAAAAAGTTCCATCAGAGTCGGGGTATCGAACAAAACCTTTTCCAATTGATGTATAAGACTTTACAGCTTTAGGACTTGGTCCTAATGCAGACTCGTTTGCAGAGAGTTTGATTGGACTTCTTTTGCTTTTAAACAAGCTTAATCCTGCTACATATTTTTCTGCAATAATTTTTCTAGGTTTTGGTAATTTCATATTATTTTTAATGTCTTATAATAAAAGACACTTCATTTGTATAATGATAATAAATTTATTTGAATAAATTGACATGTTTGTGGCTATTTAGTATATATTCGCCTAGCGCTGATTTAACCGAATTGCGAGCGCCAAGTAAATGCAGCTAAACAGGGATTTTTTGCCCAGTCTAGCTGGGCTTTTTTTTTATATGAGTGAAAGAATGGAAAATATTAAAAAATTAAACATTTCAAAACCTCTATTGCTTGATTGTAAGCAAACTATTAAAGATTTTCCTTTAGCATATGAAACTTATGGAAAATTAAATAAGTCTAAAGATAATGCTATTTTAGTATTTCATGCACTTACTGGTGATCAATTTGTGAGTGGTATTAATCCAATAACAAATAAAGAGGGATGGTGGATAACAGCTGTAGGACCTGGAATGGCTGTTGACACAAACAAATACTTTGTAATTTGTGCGAACGTTATAGGCGGTTGCATGGGTTCGTGGGGTCCTAAAGAAATAAACAAAAAAACTAATGAACCGTATGGATTAAATTTTCCAGTTATAACAATTAGGGATATGGTAAAAGCTCAAGAAACACTTTTAGATCATTTAGGAATTGAAAAGCTTCTATGTGCGATGGGGGGGTCTATGGGCGGAATGCAACTACTTCAATTTTGTGCAACCTTTCCGAATAAAACCTTCTCTGCAGTTCCAATAGCTTGTAGTACAAGCCATAGTGCTCAAAATATTGCTCTTAATGAGTTAGCTAGACAAGCTATTATGTCAGATCCTGTTTGGGATAATGGGAAATATTTAAAAAAAAATGTTCAACCAAAAAATGGTTTAGCAGTAGCAAGAATGGTTGGTCACATAAGTTATTTATCTGAGAAGGGCATGCAAGAAAAATTTGGAAGAAAACTTCAAGAAAAAGCTGATTATGAATTTAGTTTTGACGCTGATTTTCAAGTTGAAAGTTATCTAAGACATCAAGGTTTCAAATTTGTTGAAAGATTTGATGCAAATTCTGTTCTGTATATAACTAGAGCAATGGATTACTTTGATCTATCTAAACAATTTAAAGGAGGACTTGTAGAGGCATTTAAAAATCAAAAAACTAAATTTTTAGTTATTTCTTTTTCCTCAGATTGGCTATACACAACAAAAGAAAATAAAGATACAGTAATTGCTCTTAATGCTTCTGGAGTAGACGTGTCGTTTGCCGAGATCAAAACTGATAAAGGCCATGATTCATTTTTAGTTAACGAACCAGAGTTTCTAAAAACATTAAAAGGGTTTATAGACTCAATGTATTTAAAATTTAAAAAATGAAAAAAGAATTTAAAGTTATTGCAGACTTATTGCCAAAAAATGTTAGAGTTCTTGATGTTGGTTGCGGAGATGGCTCTTTGATGAATCTGTTGATTGATGAAAAAAATATAGAGGCACGAGGTTTAGAACTTAGAGAGGAGAACGTGAAAAAATGCATTTATAAGGGTTTATCTGTTATTGAGGGTAATGCTGAAACCGAGCTTCACCAATTCCCAGATCAATCTTTCGACTTTGTAGTACTAAGTCAAACACTTCAAGCATTTTATAATCCAGAAAAAGTTTTGAAAGATCTTTTAAGAATCGGTAAGTCTGTAATTATATCAATACCTAATTTTGGTTACTGGAAAGTAAGAACAAAATTATTATTTTTTGGTAAAATGCCTGTAACAAAAACTTTACCAAATACATGGTATAATACACCTAACCTTCATATGTGTACAATTAAAGATCTATTTGATTTTTGTTTAGAAAAAAATATTAAAATTAACAAAGTTATTGGAGTTAATGAAGATAATACATCAGAAATTAAAAAAAGTAATCTTGAAATGAAAAACCTTTTTTCAAAATTGGGCATATTTTTATTAGGATAAATGTTAGATATAACAATAATAAATTGCTTATCAGATAACTATAGTTATTTAATAAGAGATAAAAAAACTAATTTAGTTGGAGTTGTTGATCCATCCAATTTTAATCAGGTTGATAAAAAAATTAGTTGTACATATAAGAAATTAGATTTTATTTTAAATACACATCATCATGGTGACCATGTAGGTGGAAATATTGATCTTAAAAAAAAATATAAATCGAAAGTAATTTGTTCATCATATGAAGCAAAAAAAATACCTGTTGCGGATATAGAAAAAAGTGACGGTGAAAAATTTATTTTAGGAGAAACAATTTTTAAAATTATTCATTTACCAGGGCATACCCTTGGTCATATTGCTTTCTATTCAGAAAATGCTGGAGTAATATTTACAGGTGATACTTTGTTCTCACTTGGATGTGGTAGAATTTTTGAAGGCACATATCAACAAATGTTCGAGTCTTTAGAAAAAATAAAAAGCTTATCAAAAAAAACTATGATTTACTGTGGTCATGAGTACACAAATAATAATGCAAGTTTTTGCCTTAGTATTGATAAAGATAATAAAAAACTTCAGAACAAGATTGAAGATATAAGGCATAAAATAGAGCAAAAAATTCCAACCCTTCCTGTATCATTAGAAGATGAATTAGAAACTAATATATTTTTGAGATGCGATAATGTTAAAATTAAAAATAGCCTTAAAATGGATAATAGGTCAAAATTAGAAGTTTTCAAAAAATTGAGGAATTTAAAAGATAATTTTTAATATCATTCATCTTGACTTGATAAAGCACCGGGTTATATTGCCTTAAATTTAATAGGGATTATTTTATGTCTTTTGCAATAATTGAAACAGGCGGAAAACAGTATAAGGTAGCAGCAAGTAATATCCTTAAGGTAGAAAAGTTAAATATAACCAAAGGTAGCAAGGTTGAATTTAAAAAAGTATTACTAGTTAATGATGACAAAACTACTGAGGTTGGCAACCCTACAATCAATGGAGCCACTGTTGAAGGTCTTTTACTTGAGAATATAAAAGATAAAAAAATAATTGTATTTAAAAAAAGAAGAAGACAAAACTCTAGAAAAAGATACGGACACAGACAATTGCTTTCAAAAGTTCAGATAACTAAAATTTTAAAAGGTGGAAAAATAGTTTCAGAAATTAAAGAAAATAAAATTAAATTATCAAATGAGGCAAAGTCTGATAAAAAAAAAGTTATAAAAAAATCTGTTGAAAAAAGAACATCAAAGGGAAAAAGTAAGAAGTAAAAAATATGGCAACAAAAAAAGCTGGTGGAACAACCAAAAACGGACGAGATAGTGCTGGACGAAGATTGGGCGTTAAAAAGTACGGCGAACAACTTGTAAAGCCAGGTAATATTATTGTTAGACAAAGAGGAACTAAAATCCATCCAGGAAATAATGTGGGAATGGGTAAAGATCATTCAATTTTTTCCTTAATTAGTGGCAAAGTAAAGTTTAGAAAATCAAAATTAAATAGAACACTTGTTTCTGTAGAGCCGAAATAATCTTAAGTAATTTATAAAATTACACTCAAAATGAAATTTTTAGATCAAGCAAAGATTTATATTAAAGCTGGAAATGGTGGAGCTGGCGTATCAAGCTTTAGGCGAGAAAAATATATCGAATTCGGTGGACCAGATGGTGGTGATGGTGGTAATGGGGGCTCAATTATTTTTGAGTCAGAAAGAAACTTAAATACTTTGATTGATTTTAGATATACACAACATTTTAAAGCAGAGAATGGAAAGCCTGGAAGTAAGAAAAATAAAACCGGAGCAAGTGGAAAAGATTTAGTTCTTAAAATACCAGTAGGTACACAAATTTACGAAGAGGATGATAATACTTTAATTTACGACTTTATTAAAAATAAAGATAGATTTGTAATAGCATCTGGTGGACGGGGTGGTTTGGGAAATACTAAATTTAAAAGTTCTATAAATAGAGCACCAAGACGAAAAACTACTGGAAGCAAGGGTGAAGAATTTTGGATTTGGCTACAATTAAAAGTTATAGCTGATGTTGGAATAATTGGTTTACCAAACGCTGGCAAATCAAGTTTATTAAGTAGATGTTCGAGAGCAAAACCGAAAATTGCAAATTATCCTTTTACAACAATAAATCCAAATTTGGGTGTTTTGAACTTTAATGAAAGAGAAATCATTCTAGCAGATATACCTGGTTTGATCGAAGGATCTCACAAAGGTATAGGTTTAGGAGATAAATTTTTAAGACACATAGAGAGATGTAAAACATTAATTCATTTAATTGATATATCTCAAGAAAATGTGAATGAAAACTATTTGAAAGTTAGGTTTGAATTATCTAAGTATGATAAGAGTATTTTAGAAAAAAAAGAAGTTGTAATATTTAATAAAACTGACTTAATAAGCAAAGAAATACAAGAAATAAAAATCAACAAATTTAAAAAACATTTCAAACGAAAGTTCGAAACTTTATCACTTGTTAACAATAAAAATTTAAAAAAAGTAAAAGAAATAATTTATAAGAATGTATATAGATAATTCAAAAACTTTAGTAATAAAACTTGGATCTTCAAATTTAGTGAGTAAAGGGGGAAAATTAAAAGAGGATTGGCTTCATAGTTTTGTTAAAGATATTAAAAAACTTAAAAAAAATAAAAAAAATATAGTAATAGTTTCATCGGGTGCTATTGCATTGGGACAAAATTATCTTAAAGTAAGAAAAAAAAGAATAAAAATTGAAATGAGTCAAGCTCTTGCTTCTATTGGACAAATCTATTTAACGAATATTTATAGGAAAATGTTCGAAAAAAATAATATAAAGATTGGTCAAATTTTAATTTCACCTGATGATACTGAACAAAGAAGAAGGGCAATTAATATTAAGAGAACTTTTGAAAATTTATTTAAATTAGGAGCTATTCCTATTGTAAATGAAAACGATACTACAGCAACATCAGAAATAAAATATGGAGATAATGACCGTTTGGCCGCAAGAGTTGCACAAATAATAGGTGCTGATGTCCTTATTAATTTATCAGATGTTGATGGTTTATATGAATTAAAAAACAATAAAAAAATTTTAAAAGAAGTGAATAATATAGATGAAAAAATTTACTCTTTGGTCGACAACAAGAAAAATTCATATGGTTCTGGTGGTATGTCGACAAAATTAGAGGCTGCAAAAATTTGCATGAATTCAGGTTGCTTCATGGCAATTGCTAATGGAAAACACGCACAACCTTTAAGTAAATTAATTAAAACAAATATTTGTACCTGGTTCATCCCAAAAGTCTCTAGATTAGATGCTAGAAAAAAATGGATTGTAAGTTCAATTGAGTCTAATGGGAAAATATACATTGATAATGGTGCATGTAAAGCTCTTGAAAATGGTAAGAGCCTATTGCCTGCAGGAATTACCAAAGTTGATGGAGAATTTATAAAAGGCGACAATGTATTGGTTGTAGATACAAATGGTAAGACTCTCGCGAAAGGACTTACCTCCTTTTCATCAAAGGAAATTAATAAGATTAAGGGTCTTAAAAGTGAAAAAATAGAAGCTATATTAGGTTATTCAAGTAAGTCTGAAATTATACAT